>CAYYDZ010000171.1:0-5356 GCA_964470715.1 uncultured Microthrixaceae bacterium
CCGTCGAGCGCCTCGGTGGCCGGGAAGACCCGGCCCGAGTAGCACCACTCCAGGGCCTGGCTGATGCCGACCAGGCGGGGCAGGAACCAGCTGGACGCCGCCTCCGGCACGATGCCGCGCCGGGCGAAGACGAATCCCATCTTGGCGGTGTCGGCCGCGAGGCGGAGATCCATGGCCAGCGTCATGGTGATGCCGATGCCGACGGCGGGGCCGTTGATGGCGGCGATCACCGGCTTGGTGCACTGGAAGATGCGCAGGGTGAGGCGCCCGCCCTCGTCGCGGTGCGAGGCGACGTCTCGGGCGGGCTTGGCCTCCCCGGAGGCTGCCGCCGCGTGGGCGGCGTCGTCGAAGGTCTTGGCCCCCATCGAGAGGTCGGCCCCGGCGCAGAAGGCCCGCCCGCGGCCCGTGACGATCACGGCCCGGATGTCGTCGTCGGCGTCGGCCCGGTCGAAGGCGTCGAGCAACTCGCGGAACATCTGCGGCGTGAACGCGTTCATCTTGTCCGGCCGGTCCAAGGTGATGGTCAGGATCGGGCCGTCGACGTCGTAGGCGATCTGCTCGTAAGACGGCGTCGGCATGGCCCCTTCCTACTGCACCCCTGGTCATCTGTGCCCCATTCGACAGCCACGCGCCCAAACCGGGGGTTTGCCCCAGCCCGACCCTGCGTCACCGCCGACGTTCCCCGCACGCGGACACGTAACCGGCGGCTGGGGCGAAGCCCCGAGACTCAGACGTCGAGGAAGCGGGTGACGGCCACGAACGAGCCGATGACGCCCACGGCGCAGCCCACGACCAACAACAGGATGGCCACCCCGAACTGCTCGCTCGAATGGACCGCGAAGCCCTGGAACAGGTTGATGGTGTCGGTGTCGGTCAGCTTCGACTCGATGAAGTTGATGATGAGGACGACCGCAGGGATGGCCAACAACGCGCCCACCAGTCCCTGGACGAGGCCCTCGATCATGAACGGCACGCGGATGAACCAGTTGGTGGCGCCCACGAGCTTCATCACCTCGATCTCGCGCCGTCGGGCGAACATGGCCATGCGGATGGCGTTGAGGATGAGCAGCACCGCGGCGCCGAGCAGCACGAGAGCGCCGGAGAACAGGCCGAGGCTCAACAGGCGCGAGAAGTCCTGGAGGGTCCGGATGGCCTCGGCGGCGAAGACGACCTGCTTCACCCCTGGCTTGGACTCGAACTCGGAGCCGAGCGCCCGGATGACGTCGACGTCCTTGTCGGTGGGCTCCACGCGGTACGACGGCGGCAGGATCTCCGGGGTGACGCTCTGCACCATCTCCGGGGAGTCCGCGAAGAGGTCGGTGAACTCCTCGTAGGCCTCCTGTTGGTCGATGAAGTCCACCGAGTCGACCTGCGGGCTCTCATCGAGTGCTTCCTGCACGGCGTTGAGCTGGTCCTCGGTCGCCGTCGGCTGCATGAAGATGATGAACTCCACACCACCCTGCCAACGCTGGGTCGCGTTCTGGACGCCCTGACGGGTCAGGAAGGCCACCCCGACGAGGGCCAGCGACACGAACACGGTGATGATCGAGGCGAGGGTGAGGGTGACGTTGCGGCGGAGGTTGGACCCCACCTCGCGAGCGACGTAATCGACTTTGAGAGCCATGGATGCGCCCTAGGCGTACACGCCGCGGGCCTGGTCCCGGACGATGGTGCCGCGGTCGAGCTCGATCACCCGACGGCGCATGGTGTCGACGATGCCGGCGTCGTGGGTGCACATCACCACGGTCGTGCCCGTGCGGTTGATGCGATCGAGCAAGCGCATGATGCCGACCGACGTGGACGGGTCGAGGTTGCCGGTGGGCTCGTCGGCCAGGAGGATCAGGGGCCGATTGACGAAGGCGCGTGCGATGGACACTCGTTGCTGCTCGCCACCCGAGAGCTCGTTCGGCATGTTCTTGGCCTTCTGGGCCAGGCCCACGAGTTCGAGGATCGCGGGTACCTGGGTCTTGACCACGTGCTTGGGTCGGCCGATCACCTCGAGGGCGAAGGCCACGTTCTGGGCCACGGTCTTGTTGGGAAGCAGCTTGAAGTCCTGGAAGACGCACCCGATGTTGCGGCGCAGGTACGGCACCTTCCAGTGACTGAGCTTGCCGATGTCCTTGCCCGCCACGAAGATCCGGCCCCGATCGGGCTGCTCCTCGTGGTTGAGCAGGCGGATGAAGGTCGACTTGCCCGAGCCCGAAGGCCCGACCAGGAAGACGAATTCGCCCTTCTGGATGTCGGCGTTGGCGTCCCGTAGGGCGACGACGTCGTTCTTGTAGACCTTGGTGACGTTCTCGAGCTTGATCATGTTGTGTGGGGTGTCGGCGGAGCCGCCCGCGACGCAGGCGAGGCTACCAGCGCGCCTCTACGAACTCGCGGCATCCACCCGGCGCCACCGCAGGTAGGCCTCCATGAACGGCGTGAGGTCGCCGTCGAACACGCCCTCCACGTTGCCGCTCTCGAAGTTGGTGCGGTGGTCCTTCACCCGCTGCTCGGGGTGGACGAAGTACGAGCGGATCTGGCTCCCCCACTCCACCTTCTGGGTGTCGCCGGCGATGGCAGCCAGCTCGGCGGCGCGCTCCTGGCGCGCCAGGTCGGCCAGCTTGGCGGCGAGGATGGACATGGCGCGGTCCTTGTTCTGGTGCTGGCTGCGCTCGTTCTGGCACGACGTGACGATGCCGGTGGGAAGGTGGGTGATGCGCACGGCCGAGTCGGTCACGTTGACGTGCTGGCCGCCGGCGCCCGACGAGCGATAGGTGTCGATGCGCAGGTCCTTCTCGTCGATCTCGACGGACTCGGTCTCCTCCTCCACGAAGGGCACGACCATGACCGAGGCGAACGCGGTGTGGCGTCGCGCCTGGCTGTCGAACGGCGAGATGCGGATGATGCGATGCACACCCCGCTCGCTCTCGAGCAGGCCGTAGGCGTGGCGCCCCTTCACGATGAAGGTGGCGCTCGTGATGCCAGCCTCCTGTCCCGGTGACACCTCGTCGAGCTCGACCGAGAAGCCCCGCTTCTCCGCCCAGCGCAGGTACATGCGCAGCAGCATCTCCGCCCAGTCCTGCGAGTCGGTGCCGCCGGCGCCTGAGTGCACCTCGACCACGGCGTCACCCTCGTCGTGCTCGCCGGTGAACAGCGCCCGCAGCTCGAGCTCGTCCAGCGTGGCCGACAGCGACCCGACCCCCTCGTCGATCTCGGGTTCCAGCGACTCGTCGCCCTCGTCGCGTGCCATCTCGGCCAACGTCTCCGCGTCCTCGAGCCGGCCCACCAGCCCGTCGTACAGCTCGAGGTCGTCGATGACCGAGGAGAGCTCCCCCGTCACCGCCTTCGCCTTCTCCGGGTCATCCCAGAGATCCGGCCGCGACGCCTCCGTCTCGAGCTGCGGCCTCCTCCCCCGCAGCTCCTCGATCTTCAAGTACCCGCGCGCGTTCTCCAACCGTTCCCGGAGAACCGAGAGCTCCTCAGAAAAGTCCTTCAAACCTTTGCGTCCTGTCTGGGGTGTTGGGCACGAGCGCTAGCAGTCGGCGGGTGGCGCCGGAAACGGCTTCGGCCACGCGCAGGAACGAGCATGGCCGAAACGGACTTCCGGTGACAGGACCCGCCGGCTGCGGTCAGTGGAGAGGCCACCGGGGCCTCAGGCAGATCCGTGACACAATTTGAACTTCTTGCCCGACCCACATGGGCATGGTGCATTGCGGGGGGTCTTGTCCCAGTCGGACTTGACGATCGGCGCCTGCACCACCTCCTCCTCGGGCACCGGCGGTGCCTCCGGCCCGTTGCCGCCCTCGGCAGCGGCTTGGGCCCGGGCGGCGGCGGCCATGCCTGACGCCCCCTGGACCGGGTCCTCCGGCGCTGAGTACTGCACGTCGCGCACCGCGGGGGCCTCCTCCTCGGGCTGCGCCACCACCTGCACGTGCATGATGTACTTCACGAACTCCTGGGCGATGATCCCCATCATCTGACCGAACATCTCGAAGCCCTCGCGCTGCCACTCGACGAGGGGGTCCTTCTGGCCCATGGCCCGCAGGTTGATGCCGCCCTGGAGGTAGTCCATCTCGTAGAGGTGCTCGCGCCAACGCTGGTCGATGATGCGCAGCATCACCTGGCGCTCGATGTTGCGCATCGTGTCGGCGCCCAGCTCCTCCTCCCGGGCCTCGTAGTAGGCGGTGGCCTCCGCCATGAGCACTTCGTAGAGCTCGTCGGTGGCCAGGCACTGCTGGAGGTCCTCGATGGTGAGCTTGCTCGGCCAGAAGGTGCCGATCTCGTTGCGCAGGCCCTCGACGTCCCACTCCTCGGTGTAGTCGGAGACGCAGTAGGTGCCGATGGTGGCGTCGACGGCCTCGGCGAGGTACTCGATGGCCTCGACGCGCAGGTCGGCGCCGTCGAGGATCTGGTCGCGGCGCGCGTAGATCACCTTGCGCTGCTCGTTCATGACCTCGTCGTACTGCAGCACGTTCTTGCGGATCTCCGCGTTGCGCTGCTCGACGGTGTTCTGGGCCCGCTCGATGGCCTTGGTCACCATCTTGGCCTCGATGGGGACGTCGTCGGGGAGGGCTTTGCCCATCACCCAGTTCATGGCGCCGGTGGCGAACAGGCGCATGAGCTCGTCCTCGAGGGACAGGTAGAAGCGACTCTCGCCGGGGTCGCCTTGGCGCCCGGACCGACCTCGAAGCTGGTTGTCGATGCGTCGGCTCTCGTGGCGCTCGGTGCCCAGCACGTAGAGGCCGCCGAGCTCGCGCACCTTCGCGCCCTCGGAGCGGGTCTCTGGCTCGAAACGGGCCGCCAGCTCGACGAGGCGAGCGTGGCCCTCCTCGGTCTCGGGGTCGAGGCCCTCGGACCGCAGGTCGCGGAGCGCCAGGCCCTCGTGGTTGCCGCCGAGGAGGATGTCGACGCCGCGACCGGCCATGTTCGTGGCCACGGTGACGGCGCCGAGACGCCCTGCCTGGGTGACGATCTCGGCCTCCCGGGTGTGCTGCTTGGCGTTCAGCACCTCGTGGCGGATGCCCCGCTTGTCGAGGAGGCGCGAGAGCTTCTCGGACTTCTCGACCGACACGGTGCCGACGAGGACCGGCTGGCCGGTCTCGACCCGCTCGGCGATGTCCTCGACGCAGGCGTCGAACTTGGCGTCCTCGGTCTTGTAGATGAGATCGGGCTGGTCGATGCGCACCATGGGTTTGTTCGTGGGGATGGGCGCCACCTCGAGCCCGTAGGTGCTGGCCAGCTCGGAGGCCTCGGTGCTGGCGGTGCCGGTCATGCCGGCGAGCTTGTCGTACAGGCGGAAGTAGTTCTGGAGGGTGACCGTGGCGAGGGTCTGGTTCTCCTCCTTGATCTTCACCCCCTCCTTGGCCTCGAC
>CAYYDZ010000172.1:0-3077 GCA_964470715.1 uncultured Microthrixaceae bacterium
TGGGCGAGGGTGTTCCAGGACAGGGTGGCGCACTTGATGCGCACGGGGAACTTCACCACGCCCCGCAGCGCCTCGAGGTCGCCGAGGCGAACCTCCTCGGACGCCGCCGCGTCCTCGCCGGCCTCGGCCTCGTCGCCATCGCCACCGATCTCCTGCTCGTGGATCGACATCATGGCCTTGAAGGCACGGGTGAGGGATCGCACCTCATGGAGGGTCTTGCCCTTCACGGCGGCGGACATCATCGAGGCGGAGGACTGGCTGATCGAGCAGCCCTGGCCCCCGATCTTGATGTCCTCCACCCGCTCGTCGCCGTCGAGTTGGACGTAGACGACGATCTCGTCGCCGCACAGGGGGTTGAACCCTTCGACCCGGTGGGCGGGCGGGGTGGGGAGCTCACCACGGTTCCGCGGGTTGCGGTAGTGGTCGAGGATGATCTCTCGGTACAGGTCTTCGAGCCCGGGCACGGGGTCTGCCTTTCTGGAGCGCGCCTTCTACAGCGCGAAGAACGCCAGCGTGGCGTCGAGTGCGTCGGCCAGCGCGTCGACATCGCGCTCGTCGTTGTAAACGTACAGCGAGGCGCGGCCGGTGGCGCCCACCCCCAGCACGCGCATGAGCGGCTTGGCGCAGTGATGGCCCGCCCGCACGCACACGCCCTCCTGGTCGAGGACCTGGGACACGTCGTGCGGGTGGAGGTCGGCGAGCGTGAACGAGAGCACCCCCCCTCGCGCGGCGGGGTCAGAAGGCCCGTAGACGGTGATCTGGTCACCGAAGCGCTCGTGGAGGATGCGCAGGGCGTAGCCGGTGAGCGAGACCTCGTGGGCGCGGACGGCGTCCATGCCCAGTGCCTCGAGGTAGTCGATCGCGGCACCGAGGCCGATGGTCTCCGCGATGGGCGGAGTGCCGGCCTCGAACTTCCAGGGCAGGTCGTTGACGGTGAAGCCGTCGAGGCGCACGTCGCGGATCATCTCGCCGCCTCCGAGGAAGGGCGGCATGGCGTCGAGCAGCTCGGCGCGGCCCCAGAGGGCGCCGATGCCGGTGGGGCCGCACATCTTGTGGCCGGAGAAGGCGAGGAAGTCGGCGCCCATCTCGACGACGCGGGTGGAGACGTGGGGCACGTACTGGCACGCGTCGATTGCGATCAGGGCGCCGGCGGCGTGCGCCGCGTCGGCCAGGTGGCGGATCGGCGTGAGGGTGCCGAGGACGTTCGACATGGCGGTGATGCTGAGGAGCTTGGCGCCGTCGAGCAGGCGGTCGAGATCGCTCAGGTCGAGCTGGCCCTCCGCGTCGATGGGGAGCCAGCGGATCTCGAAGCCCTTCTCGGCGGCCATGATCTGCCACGGCACGATGTTCGAGTGGTGTTCCATGTGCGAGAGCACGATGGCGTCACCTGGACCGAGGTTGGCGCCGCCCCACGAGCGGGCCAGGAGGTTGAAGGCCTCGGTGAAGTTCTTGGTGAAGACCACCTCGGAGGGGGAGGGAGCGCCGACGAAGCGCGCCACCTTGGCCCGAGCGTCCTCCATCATCGCGGTGGCGCGCTCGGCGATCTGGTAGACCCCGCGGTGCACGTTGGCGTTGGTGGTCTCGTAGTAGTGGTCCATGGCCTCGAGCACGGCCCGGGGCTTCTGGGACGAGGCCGCCGAGTCGAGGTACACGAGGCGCTTGCCGTGGACGGTCTCGCGCAGGATGGGGAAGTCATCCTGGATGGCGGCCACGTCGAGGGCCGCACCGGTGGTCACTGCCATGCCTCGAACCCCTCGTTCTCGATGCGCTCGGCCAGCTCGGGGCCGCCGCTCTCGACGATGCGGCCGTCGATGAGCAGGTGGACCCGATCGGGTTCGAGCTCGTCCAGCAACCGCTGGTAGTGGGTGATCACGAGCGTTCCCATCTCGGGCCGGGCCCGGCGCACCTCTTGCACGCCCTTGGCCACGACCCGCAGGGCGTCGATGTCGAGGCCCGAGTCGGTCTCGTCGAGGATGGCCATGTCGGGCTCCATGATGGCCATCTGGAGCACCTCGTTGCGCTTCTTCTCGCCGCCCGAGAACCCCTCGTTCAGGTAGCGGTCGGCGAACGACGGGTCCATGTCCAGCTTGGCCATCCACTCCATGATGGCCAGGCGCAGCTCGAGCACCGAGAGGTCGATGCCCTTGCGGCCCGAGAGGGCCTGGCGCAGGAAGTTGATGACCGACACCCCGGCGATGGCCTGGGGGTACTGGAAGGCCAGGAACAGTCCGGCCTTCCCCCGCACGTCCGGGGCCCAGTCCGTGATGTCGTCGCCGTGGTAGCGCACCCGGCCGCCGGTCACCTCGTACTCGGGGCTGCCCAGCAGGGCGTTGGCGAGAGTGGACTTGCCCGAGCCGTTGGGGCCCATGAGGGCGTGGAGCTCGCCGGCGCCGACGGTGAGGTCCACGCCCTTGAGGATCTCGTGTCCCTCGGCGGCGACGCGCAGGCCTTGGATTTCGAACAGGGGCGTGGCGCTCTCGAAGAGGGGAGAGGTCGAAGTCACGGGGTCAGTGTATTAGCACTACGGCCATAGTGGTATTTCGGCGGTGGCTCGCCCCAGCCTGCTGCTCCGGCGGTCCGCCACTGCACCTTTGCGGAGTCGCGCGGGTGGGCTGGGGCGAACCACCGGTCTCGGCGCGTGGTGTCCAAGGGCTCAGCCATGGTCCCGGAGGTCTTCCTTCCAGGTGCGGAACCTCACGTGGCGCTGGCCGCTGGGGCCCACCCCGTCGCCGGACCCGTCCGGGTGGAGCCGGAAGGCGTGGTGGTCGTCGAGGTCGTCGGACCGGATGGCCAGGTACCGGGCGTCGGCCCCTCGGGCCGGGCCGGCCCGCCACAGCAGCCAGGGGCCGAGGCGGCGCTTGTAGGCGATCAGGGGCTTGCCGATGTCGTCGCCGAGCTTCAGGAGCGCCTCGGGTGCTTCGACCCACGCCTCGGCGGGGATGTTGCGGTCGCGGATGGGCGTGTCCGGAAGATCGGCCGTGTGCACCGGGGTCGGGTCCACGGGGCGCTCGTCGGCGGGCAGGGCCCGCGACGGCTCACCAGCCGCGATCGACGTACTCCTGGAGGCGGGGGCGCTC
>CAYYDZ010000172.1:3177-5258 GCA_964470715.1 uncultured Microthrixaceae bacterium
CTCACCAGCCGCGATCGACGTACTCCTGGAGGCGGGGGCGCTCGGCCCCGATGGTGGTGTCGTCGCCGTGCCCGGGGAGCACGAGGGTGTCGGCGTCCAGGGGGGAGAAGAGGCGCTCGTCGATGGAGCGGATGATCTGCTCGAAGTCGCCGCCGGGGTAGCTCGTGTTGCCGGGCCCGCCGGGGAAGAGGGTGTCGCCGCTGAAGAGCACGGGCGAGCCCTCGACGAGGAAGCACATCGAGCCGGGCGTGTGGCCGGGGGTGAAGATCGTGTGCAGGCGCAGGCGCCCCACCTGGATCACGCTGTCGTCGTCGAGGACGAAGTCGTAGGCCTCGAGCTCGGCCGAGTCCGGGCCGGTGATGCCCACCTCGTAGCCGGCGTCGCGCACCTGGGGCACGGCCTGGATGTGGTCCCAGTGGCCGTGGGTCTCGAGCACCTTGCGCACGTCGAGGGCCTTGCACAGCTCGAGCAGCTTCTCGTGCTCGTTGGCGGCGTCGATCAGCACGGACTCGCCGGTCTCCCGGCAGCGCAGCACGAACACGTTGTTGTCGACGGGCCCCACCACCAGCTTGTGGATCTCGGCCTGGGTGTCCTCGTAGTGAAGGGAGGCAGTGCTCACCCCACCAGCCTACGGGGTGACCCTCGCGAGCGAGATCTGGGTCGCGATCGTGACGTGCCGGAGCGGAGCGGAGGGGCGGTGGGTGCGAACCGGATGGCGAAGCCGCTCCGACGAAGGAGGCGCCAGTGTGGTGTCTTGACCGGGCGGTCTAGTAAACAGGTCAGGCCAATCGCAGACCGTCATTACAGGGGGCCTCCCACCGTGAACTTCGCCTTCAGCGAGGAGCAGGAAGAACTTCGGCGCATCGTCCGCCAGTTCCTCGAGACCAAGTCCAGCGAGGCCGCGGTGCGCGAGCAGATGGAGACCGAGGCGGGCTACGACACCGCGGTCTGGTCCCAGATGGCCGAGCAGATGGGCCTCCAGGGCCTGATCGTGCCGGAGGAGTTCGGTGGCTCCGGCTACAGCTACGTCGAGCTCATCGTCGTGCTCGAGGAGATGGGCCGGTCGCTGCTGTGCGCCCCCTACTTCTCCACCGTCGTGCTGGCCGCCAACACCTTGATCCACTCAGGTGACGACGCCGCCAAGGGCGACCTCCTCCCCGGCATCGCCTCGGGCGAGACCATCGCCACCCTCGCCTTCACCGAGCCCAACGGTCGCTGGGACGAGGCAGGCATCGAGATGACCGCCACCCAGGCGGGCGACGGCTGGACCCTCGACGGCACGAAGATGTTCGTGCTCGACGGCCACACCGCCGACCTCGTCCTCGTGGCCGCCCGCACGCCCGGCGGCGTGTCGCTGTTCTCCGTCGACGGCGACGCCGCCGGCCTCACCCGCACCCCCCTGGCCACCATGGACCAGACCCGCAAGCAGGCCAAGCTGGAGTTCGCCGGAACCCCCGCCCGCCTCATCGGCGCCGAGGGCGAGGGCTGGGCCGTGCTCGAGCGGGTGCTCGACCTCGCTGCGGTGGCCCTGGCCGCCGAGCAGGTCGGTGGCGCGCAGATGTGCCTCGACATGTCGGTCGAGTACGCCAAGGTGCGCGTCCAGTTCGGTCGGCCCATCGGCTCGTTCCAGGCCATCAAGCACAAGTGCGCCGACATGCTGCTCGAGGTCGAGTCGGCCAAGTCCGCCGCCTACTACGCCGGCTGGTGCGCCTCCGAGCTCAACGACGAGCTGCCGTCGGTGGCCAGCCTGGCCAAGGCCTACTGCTCGGACGCCTACTTCCACGCCGCCGCCGAGAACATCCAGATCCACGGCGGCATCGGCTTCACCTGGGAGCACCCGGCGCACCTGTACTTCAAGCGGGCCAAGTCGTCCGAGCTGCTCTTCGGCGACCCGACCTACCACCGCGAGCTGCTCGCCCAGCGCATCGGCCTCTGAGCCGGTGCCGCGGCCGTGACCGGCCGCGCCCGCTGATCCCGCGCCCGTGACGGTCGTCCTCGTCGTCCTGGCCGCCGTGGCCGTGGTGGCCATCGCCCTCGTGGCGGTGGGCCGCGTCACGGGCCAGCTCGCGGAGGCGCCGCCG
>CAYYDZ010000173.1:0-1505 GCA_964470715.1 uncultured Microthrixaceae bacterium
GCGCTTCTCGACGAAGGCGGCGATGCCCTCGGCGGCGTCCTCGGTCGCCGAAGTGATGGTGAGCATCGGATGCAGGAGGCGCAGGGAGTCCTCGGCCGACTGGTCCCACACCGCGTAGAACGAGTCCCGCCCGAGCTTCATGGTGGCGGGCGACTTCGCCGCCAGGGTGGCGGCGAGCTCGTCCACCGCAGGGTCGAGGTCGTCGACGGGGACGATGCGGGTGACGAAGCCCAGCTTGTCGGCCTCGCCCGCCTGGATGCGCCGGCCCGTCATCATCAGCTCGAGCACCTTCTTCGGCGGCATGGAGCGGACGAGGGGCACGGTGATCATGTAGGGCCAGAGGCCGACGTCGATCTCGGGGGTGCCGAACTGGGCGTCCTCGGCGGCGACCACGAGGTCGCACGAGAGGGCGAGGCCGAAGCCGCCGGCCAGGCAGTAGCCCCGCACCCGGGCGATGGTGGGCTTGCCGAAGCCCCAGAGGTCCTGGAAGAGACGAGCGAGCTCGCCCCGGGACTCGTGCAGGTCGAGGTAGCCGGCGCCGCCGGCCATCCCGGTGAGGTCCGCGCCGGCGCAGAAGGCCTTGTCGCCGGCCCCGCTGAGCACGACCACGCGCACGTCGGGGTCGTCCTTCCATGCCGCCAGGTGCTCACGCATGCCGGTGAGCACCGTCCACGACATGGCGTTGCGCCGATCGGGCCGGTTGATGGTGAGGCGCCCGACGCCGTCAGCCACCTCGGCCAGGAGCTCGTCGCCGTGTTCGTCGTCAGCCACGAACGTCGACGTTACGCCAACCATCAACCCGCTCGTCCCGACGCCGGCGCGCCACGGCCGCCCATGTGCCCACGGGGCCCGCGGTTCCGTTCTGCCTGCAGCCCTGTTGCCCCGAACACCTGCGTGCTGGCAGAACCGGCATTCCTGGCTCGGGAGCGCTGCCTTGCGTGCCACGTGACCCGCGGCCAGAACACGAGGCGGCGTTCAATCGGGGGCGTCGGGGGCGTCGGAGCCCTGCCGGGGTTCAGCGGCCATGACCAGCGCCAGGCCGGTCCACGACTGCGGGATCGCGCCCAGGCCCGTGCCGTCGTCTGGGTCCCAGTACTCGGCAAGGCCCGAGGCCACCGCGCCGGCGACGGTCGAGTCGACGAGGTAGCGCATCGCCCCGCCGCTCCAGGAGCGGGCCCGACGCGAGAGCAGGTACGCGAGCTGCGGCCAGGTCGGACCCCGCCAGTACGCACGCGGGTCGTACGTCGGTTCGCCAGCGTGCACACCCCGTACCCCGAAGTTGCCGCCGAAGGCGAGCGGGTCGAGGATCTGCTCGAACGCGCTGATCATGTGGTCCCACCGTCCCGTGCCGAGGGAACCGAGCAAAGCGTCCGCGGTCCGGACCCGACCGGATCCGGCAGCCGCAGCTCCCCCGTCGACCCACGTCGCCAGCGACCGGTCCCAGGAGGCGGTGATCGCACGCGTGACCTCGCGCACCGGATCCGAGAGGGTTCGCAAGGAAGTCG
>CAYYDZ010000173.1:1605-3640 GCA_964470715.1 uncultured Microthrixaceae bacterium
CGAGGCCCGCCTGGGCCCGGTCCACCAGCTCGGCGGGCACGGCGATGCCACGCCGGACGAGCTCGGCCACGGCGTGGCCGTACATCGGGGGCTGGGTGATCGACGAGGTGCCACGGCGGTCCCAGAAGTCGGCGTGGAAGTCGGGACGGCCGTGGTGGGTGACGTGGGGGACGAAGCCGTCGTCGTCCTGGTGGGCGAAGAGCGACTCGAGCTCGCGGACCGCCCGGTCGGCGTCGCCCAGCTCGGCCCAGATGATCGAGTGGAAGCACGAGTCCCACAGCCACTGCCACGGGTACACGGTGGCGTTCGGGACGGTGAACCCGTGGCCGTCCACCTCGCGCCAGTGGGCCGCCATGACCGCTCGCACCCGATCCCGCAGGTCGCTCGGTACGGTGGCGGGGCGCTCTCTTCCCGCTCCACGGGGCCACTCGGGCGGGGCGGCAGCGTCGTCCATCGCCCTTGGCTAGCACCCGGCCACCGGCGAGCACCCGTCCCACCACGCCTGCTTCAGACCCACCGGATCCCCACCCGTGCCCACCTGTGCCATCGTCTCGTTCCGCCTCGGCCAGGCCGACGGTGTCTCGGTCATCGCCGAGAGCTGGGGCCGCTCCCTGGAGGCGCTCGGCTTCGAGGTCGTGACCGTGGCCGGCGGCGGCCCGGTGGACCGCTTGGTTCCGAGCCTGGCCTGGGGCGCCGACGAGCCGCCGGAGATCGACACCGTGGATGGGGCCCTCCTCGACGCCGACCTCGTGCTGGTCGAGAACCTGCTCACCCTCCCCCTCAACCTGCCCGCCGCCCGGGTGGTGGCCCTCGTGCTGCGGGGGCGGCCGGCCATCCTCCACCACCACGACCCGCCCTGGCAGCGTGAGCGCTTCGCCCACATCACCGAGCTGCCGCCGGACGACCCGGCCTGGCGCCACGTCTGCATCAACCAGCTCACCCGCCGCCAGCTGGCCGAGCGGGGCATCCCGTCGTCCACCATCTACAACGGCTTCGACGTCGACGGCCCCCCGGGCGACCGTTGGGGCACCCGCGACGAGCTGGGCGTCGATCCGGAAGAGCTCCTCCTCGTCCACCCCGTGCGGGCCATCGCCCGCAAGGACATCCCCGCCGCCATCGCTCTGGCCGAGCGGCTCGACGCCACCTACTGGCTCCTCGGGGGCCCCGAGGAGGGCTACGGGCCAGAGCTCGGCCGCATCCTCGCGGCCGCGCGCTGTCGGGTCATCCACCGCCCGATGGCCCACGGGCCCAACATCTACGCCCCCGCCGACGCCGTCGTGTTCCCGTCGCTCTGGGAGGGGTTCGGCAACCCGCCCATCGAGGCCGCCATCTACCGCCGACCCGCAGCCGTGGCGCACTACCCGGTGGCCCAGGAGCTGCGCTGGCTGGGCTTCCGGTGGTTCCCCACCGACGACCCCGAGCCCCTGCGCCGGTGGTTGGCCGACCCCGACCCCGCGGTGCTGGACCACAACGAGGCGCTGGCCCGCCGCGAGTTCTCCTGGGAGCGCCAGACCGAGCAGGTGGCAACGCTCCTGGACGAGGCGGGGTGGCGGCCGTGAGAAGCTGGTGGCCGTGACGCCACGCCCGCTGGAGAGCCACGACGAGGTGCTCGAGCGCCGGGCGCGCATCAAGCGCCTCGTCGACCTCGGCCAGCGCGCCGGCTACGGCTTGTTCGCCGTGGCCATCGTCGGGTTCTTCATCGGGCTCCTCGTGGACTTCACCGACCCGCTGGTGTCCGTGATCGTGGTGTCGATGGTGGTGGGCTCGGTGATCCTCGCCCCCGCCATCGTCTTCGGTTACGGGGTGAAGGCCGCCGAGCGAGAAGATGTCGAGCAAGGACGACCGACCCACAGGGGGAACCAGACATGAGCCACTCCGCAGCAGTCCTGACCGGCGTCGACACGCCGCTCGAGGTCCGCGACGACGTCGAGCTCGCCGAGCCCAAGGCCGGCGAGGTCCGCATCAAGATGGGGGCGTCGGGCGTCTGCCACTCCGACCTCTCGGTGCAGAACGGCACCATCCCCCTGCCCACGCC
>CAYYDZ010000173.1:3740-5123 GCA_964470715.1 uncultured Microthrixaceae bacterium
TGAAGATCGCCGCCCTCATCGGCTGCGGCGTGCTCACCGGGGTCGGCGCCGCCCTCAACACCGCCTCCATCCGCGAGGGCGACACCGTGGCCGTGATCGGCGCCGGCGGGGTCGGGCTCAACGTGATCCAGGGCGCCAAGATCGCCGGTGCCGGCGAGATCATCGCCATCGACATGTTCGAGTCGAAGCTCGAGATGGCCAAGGAGTTCGGGGCCACCAAGGTCATCAAGGCCGACGAGGGCGACCCGGTCGGCGAGGTGATGGCCAGCAACGGACGCGGCGCCGACGTGGCCTTCGAGGTCATCGGCCTCGGCGCCACCATGGAGCAGGCCGTCAACATGGTGCGCATGGGCGGTCAGGCCGTCTTCGTGGGCGTCCCCCGCATGGACGTCTTCCTCAACCTCCACGCCGCCTTCACCTGGCTCTACGGCGCGAAGACGGTCAAGGGCTGCTGGTACGGCTCGGCCAACGTGCGCACCGACGTGCCCAAGCTGCTCGACCTCTACCAGAGCGGCCAGCTGATGCTCGATGAGCTCATCAGTCGCGAGATCGACCTTCACGGCGTCAACGACGCGTTCTCGGCCATGGGCTCGGGTGAGGTCGCCCGGTCCGTCATCGTGTACGACTGACTCACGAGGGCGGGATCGGTGGGGCATCCGGTCGCCGGGTGAACGGGTTACCGCGCGGTAACAACGCGCCGCTAGCTTTGGTCGCCATGTCCTCGACCACGCGACTGCCGGCTGCCGAGCGCCGCCGCCAGCTCCTCGACGTGGCCTTGGGCGTGTTCGCCCGCGAGGGCTACCACGAGGCCTCGATGAACGACGTGGCCGAGGCGGCGGGCGTGACCAAGCCCGTGCTCTACCAGCACTTCGAGTCCAAGCGCGAGCTCTACCTCGAGCTCCTCCGCGATGTGGGCGGACGCCTCGAACGGGCCATCGCCGAAGCCACCGCCGACGCCGACGGACCGCGTCAGAAGGTGGAGAACGGCCTACGCGCCTACTTCATCTTCGTGGCCGACCAGCGCGAGGCCTTCCAGCTGCTCTTCACCGGCGGCTCCCGGGCCGACGAGGAGTTCCTCGTCGTGGCCCAGCACGTCGAAGCCTCGATCGCACGCTTCGTGGCCGACCTCATCGAGGTGGAGGGGCTCGACCCGGCGCGACGCACGCTCCTGGCCCATGGTGTCGTCGGCGTGGCCGAGGCCACGAGCCGTTACTGGATGGACAATCCCGGGGGCGTGGACCCCGACCGCCTCGCCGACCAGGTGGCCGAGCTCGTGTGGGCGGGCCTACGAGGTGTCCGCCAAGGATGAACGGGTCCACCATCGGCGCCCCTTCGGGCCCACTCGAGCCATTGCCACTTTCCGAGGTCGAATATTTCACCTAG
>CAYYDZ010000174.1:0-5110 GCA_964470715.1 uncultured Microthrixaceae bacterium
TCGGCGAGGAAGAGGCGGTGTGGCGGCGGCGCACCGGCCGGTAGAGCGCTCGGGACGAAGGCCTGGTCGACGTGGTGGGGCACTGCGTCGACGACGGTCGTGTCGACATCGCCGCCGAGAACCGAGAACCGGGCCGACCCCTCGAGTTCTGAGAACGGGCAGACCGCCTGGGGTGCCCTCATGGTTCCGAGAACGGAATTCCCGTGCGCGGACCCTTCAGGGATGTCGAAAGGGTCCGATCGGCCCATTCACGTGCCGGCCGGCGACTCGTACCGTCGAAGGCATGGGGACCAACGCCGAGCAGATCGTGTTGTGGGTGACCTCGTGGCCCGAGCTCGGGCTGCCGCCGGCGGCCGCTGACTACTTCACCGCCGACGCCGTGTACGAGAACGTGCCGGTGCAGGGCTCCGAGGTGCTGGGCCCGCTCGCCATCGGCGAGACCCTGGTGAGCTTCCGGTCGCTGTTCGACCACATCGAGGTCGAGGTGACCGGCGTCGCCGAGCAGGGCGACCTGGTGATGGTGGAGCGCATCGAGCGCTACGTGCTGCTCGACGGCGTGACCCTCGAGATGGACGTGATCGGCGCCTTCGAGCTGCGGGACGGCCTCATCTGCGCCTGGCGGGACTACTGGGAGGTCGCCCCGACCCCCATCCTCGCCGCCGAGCCCGTCGCCGCCTGATGGGCCGACCGGCCTGAGCCGCCGCCGCTGGGCCCCGGCGGCGGCGCCGCCTAGGTTGGCGGGGTGCTGAGCGGAGCGCCTCTCTCGGGTCGCCGGGCGATCGTCACCGGGGCCGCGTCCGGCATCGGCGCCGCCACGTGCCGGCGCTTCCTCGCGGAGGGAGCCGCTGTCGCCGCACTGGACGTGGACCAGGACGGGCTCGCCGCCCTGGCGGAGGAGCTCGACCTGGTCACCGTGGTGGTCGACGTGGCCGACGGGGCCGCCGTCACCGAGGCCGTGGGTGAGGCCGCGGAACGCCTGGGTGGGCTGGACACCGTGTTCAACAACGCCGGCGTGGGCAACGTCCGCCACCTGCACGACTACGACGACGCCGAATTCGAGCGGCTCGTGTCGGTCAACCTGCAGGGGGCGTTCAACGTGCTGCGGGCCACCGTGGCCTTCCTCGACGCCGCCGGCGACGGGGCCATCGTCAACATGGCCTCGGTCAGCGGCCTGCGCCCGACCCGGGGCGAAGCTCCCTACAGCGCGGCCAAAGCCGGCGTCATCGCCCTCACAAAGAGCGCGGCGCTCGAGTACGCCCCGACCATCCGCGTGAACTGCGTCTCGCCCGGCTTCATCGACACGCCCCTCACCGCCACAGTCGTGCGCGACGACCGGTTGCGGGCGGCCATCGAAGCGGGCACGCCGCTCGCACGAGTCGGCCGTGCGGACGAGGTGGCCGCGGTCGTGTCCTTCCTGTGCTCCGACCAGGCCAGCTACGTGACCGGCCAGAACCTCGTGGTCGACGGGGGCTCGATGCTGCCGAGCGCCCAGGCCGACCCCGTCCTGCGGCGTTACCTCGGCGAGGGATGACCGGCACTTGGGCCGTTCGGTCCTTAGGAATTCTCACGTAACGTGAACTTTCTGGCCACCGAGGGAGAAAGTTGGACTAAGATCTTCGGCATGGAGCAACGGGGACTTGAGCAGGAATCCTGGATTTCCCTTGGGGACGAGGCGCCGGCGCCGGTCCGGGACGATCTCGTCCTCGACCTGCGCGAGGGCACGGTCATCGACCTGCGGGGCCTCGACGCCCCGGCCTGGCAGGCCGAGCCCGAGCTGCCGACCCTCGAGCCCGCCGTCGCCGACCCCAACCACGTCCCCCTCGTCGGCAGCCGCTGGGTGCTGCTGGTGGCGCTGGCCCTGCTCAACGTGCTCGACCTGATCACCACCCGCGCGGTGCTGGCGGCCGGTGGTGTGGAGGGCAACCCGGTGATGGCGCCCATCATCCACCACCCGTACGCTCCGATCCTGGTCAAGACCGCCGGCGTGGCCCTGGTCGCACTCGTGGTCAACTCGTGCCCACCGGACTCGAAGGTCGTCAACCGGGCGCTGGCCTTCTCGGTGCTGGCCTACGCCGCCATCGTCAGCTGGAACATGGTGAACCTGCTCGTCGCCGGCGCCTGACCACGATCCGGCGGGGTCTGCGCCTCGCCGCCGAAATTGGAACCGGTTACCCTTCGGCGCGATGACGACCTCCTCCGGCATGCGCGGCCTGCTCATCGGTGGCTCCTGGGTCGAGGGATCCGGCGGCGGCTACGAGGTGGTGAACCCCGCCACCGAGCACGTGGTGGGAGTGGCTCCCGAGGCCACCGCCGACGATGCCCGGGCCGCGGCAACTGCGGCGGCCGAGGCCTTTCCGGCCTGGTCGCGCACCGCTCCTGAGGAGCGCGCCGCCCTGCTCGACAGGGCGGGCGACCTCCTCGAGGCCCGCATGGCCGACCTGGTGCCCCTCGTCCAGGCCGAGACCGGCGCCACCCTCGCGGTCACCAACTCGCTCCAGATCCCCCAGGCCGTCACCCGCTTCCGGCGCTACGCCAAGGGCGCGCTCGAGCCCACCCGCATCGCCCTACCGCCCGGCCAGCAGGCAGCCACGCCCCTCGCCCCCGGCGGGCTCATCAGCGCGGTGGCGGTGCGCCAACCCGTCGGCGTGGTCGCCGCCATCACCTCCTACAACTTCCCCCTCACCAACATGGCGGGGAAGATCTGCCCGGCGCTGGCCATGGGCAACACCGTGGTGGTCAAGCCCGCCCCGCAGGACCCGCTGGCGGTGATCGAGCTGATGGCCATCATGGAGGAGGCGGGCTTTCCGCCCGGCGTGGTCAACGTCGTGAACTCCTCGACCCCCGTGGCGGCCGAGGCCCTCGTGGCCGCCCCCGAGGTCGACATGATCAGCTTCACCGGCAGCACCGCGGTGGGCCGCCACATCGGCTCGGTGGCCGGCGGCGAGATGAAGCGCCTGCTGCTCGAGCTGGGCGGCAAAGGCGCCAGCATCATCTTCGACGACGCCGACCTCGACGCCGCCGTGTCCGGCACGGGCAGCACCTGGGCCTTCCACTCGGGCCAGATCTGCACGGCGCCCACTCGGGTGCTCGCCCAGCGGGGCGTCTACGACCAGGTGGTCGAGCGCCTGGCCACGTTCGCCGGCTACCTGAAGGTGGGCGACCCCCTCGAGGCCGACACCATCGTGGGCCCGCTCATCACCGAGGTGCACCGCGACCGGGTGCGGGCCTTCATCGACGCCGGCACCGCGGCGGGCGCCACCCTGGTGGCCGGCGGTGACGCCGCCGTGCCCGACGGCGGTTGGTATGTCGCCCCCACGCTGCTGGCCGACGCCACCGTCGACATGGCCATCACCCAGGAGGAGGCCTTCGGGCCCGTCGTGGTGGTGCTGCCCTTCGACGACGAGGACGAAGCCGTCGCCCTGGCCAACGCCACCGCCTTCGGCCTGTACGACTACGTGTGGAGCGGCGACGCCAACCGGGCCTTCACGGTCGCCGGCCGACTGCGCAGCGGCAACGTGGGCATCAACACCCTCCAGCGCAACCACGAGGCGCCCTTCGGGGGCTTCAAGCAGAGCGGCGTCGGTCGCGACGGCGGCTCGTTCGGCCTGCACGCCTACAGCGAGCTCCAGTCCGTGGTGTGGTCCTCGTGACGGGGGCGGACCGACTCGCACCCTGGTGCCCCTTCGCCTGGGCGGCTCACGCGACGATGGCGTGACCCGCAGGACCGGATCGACTGGCAGGACCAGCCACGAGGAGAAGGACATGCTCGAAGGACGGACGCTCTGGGAGCTCATCGAGCGGCGGGCGGCCGAGACGCCCGCCGCCGAGATGGCCGTCGACGAGGACGGGCGGCGGATCACCTTCGCCGAGTACGCCGCCGACGTGGAGCAGGCTGCGGCCGGCCTCGCCGCGATGGGCCTGGGCGAGGACGACGTGGTGTCGTGGCAGTTGCCCACGTGGATCGAGTCGCTCGTGCTGGTGGGGGCGCTGGGCCGCCTCGGCATCACCCAGAACCCCATCCTGCCCATCTACCGCAAGCGGGAGGTCGGCTTCGTGGCCCGCCAGGCGGGCACCAAGCTGCTGGTGGTGCCGTCGACCTGGAAGGGCTTCGACTTCGAGGCCATGGCCCGTGAGATCGCCGCCGAGGTCGACGGACTCGAGGTGCTGGTGTGCGACCGCACCCTGCCCCAAGGCGACCCCGCCACCCTCCCGCCGGCGCCGCCCACCCCGGACGACCCCGACGACCTGCCGGTGCGCTGGCTCTTCTACACCTCGGGCACCACGGCCGACCCCAAGGGCGCCCGCCACACCGACGCCACCATCGCCGCCATCGGGCGCGGGATGGGCCAGCGCTACGAGGTCGTGCCCGAGGACCGCGGCGCCATGGTGTTCCCCTTCACCCACATCGGCGGCATCACCTGGCTGCTCACGGGCCTGATGTTCGGCAGCGCCAGCATCATGGTCGAGGCCTTCGACCCGTCGACCACCATCGGCGTGCTCGCCGCCGAGGGCGTGACCCTCGCCGGCGCCGGCACCCCGTTCCACATGGCCTACCTGGCTGCCCAGCGGGCCAACCCCGACACGCCGCTCTTTCCGAACGTCCGGGCGCTGCCCGGCGGCGGCGCCCCGAAGCCCAAGGGCCTGCACGACGACGTCAAGGCCGAGATGGGCGGCGTCGGCATCCTCTCGGGCTACGGCCTCACCGAGGCCCCCATCCTCACCCTCGTGGCCGTGGGCGACCCCGACCAGAAGAAGTCCGACACCGAGGGCCGGCCGATGCCCGGCGTCGACCTGCGCATCGTGACCCTCGACGGCCGCATCGCCGGCCCGAACGAGGAGGGTGAGATCCGGGCCAAGGCACCCCAGCTCATGAAGGGCTACCTCGACGCCGCCCTGGACGCCGATGCCTTCGACGAGGACGGCTACTTCCGCACCGGCGACCTCGGCGAGCGGGACGAAGACGGCTACGTCACCATCACCGGCCGCCTCAAGGACATCATCATCCGCAAGGGCGAGAACATCTCGGCCAAGGAGGTGGAGGACCTCCTCTTCACGCACCCGAAGGTGGCCGACGTGGCCGTCATCGGCCTGCCCGACGCCGCCTCAGGCG
>CAYYDZ010000175.1:0-5082 GCA_964470715.1 uncultured Microthrixaceae bacterium
CCTCGACCGCCCGGGTCAGCTTCGGGGGTCTACCCAGGTGAACTGCTGGAGGCGGGCGTTCCCGGTGTCGGCCACGTAGAGGCGGGCCCGACCGGCGGCGATGCTCGCGGGATGGGCGAACCGGCCGTCGCCGTCGCCCCGGCGACCCCAGGCCCGCAGGAAGGTGCCGTCGGTGTCGTACTGGCGGATGGCCTGATCCGCCCGGTCGGCCACCACCACCTCACCGGCGGCGGTGACGGTCACCGACTGGGGACGGTGCAGCCGACCCTCGGCGCCGGTGCGGTCGCCCCAGGTGGCGACGAGCGCGCCGGCGGGGGTGAAGCGCTGGATGCGACCGTTGAAGGTGTCGGCCACGAAGACGTCACCGGCCCGGTCCACGGCCACGCCGTAGGGGTTGGCGAACTGCCCGGGCTCGGCCCCGTAGCCGCCCCACGAGTCGGCGAAGGCGCCCTCGGCGGTGAAGGCCTGGACCCGGTTGTTGAGGGTGTCGGCCACGTACACGGTGCCGTCCGCGGCGCTCACGGCGACACCCGACGGCTCGTTGAAGCGCCCGTTGCGCGTGCCGGTCGCTCCCCATGCCCGCACGAACCGGCCGTCGGCGCCGAACTGCTGGATGCGGTTGTTCCCGGTGTCGGCCACGTAGACGTCGCCGCCCGGGGACACCGCCACGCCCGTGGGCCCGTGGAACCGGCCCTCACCGCTGCCCGTGCCACCCCATGCGCTCTCGAAGGTGCCGTCCGCGGCGAAGCGTTGGATGCGGTCGTTGCCGGTGTCGGCCACGTACACCGTGCCGTCGGCGGCGACGGCCACGCCCGCGGGGTCGTCGAGCTCGCCGTCTCCGTCACCGGCGGAGCCCCAGGTGCGCACGAACGCGGGGCGCTCGCCGGTCGGCCGGGACCCGCTCAGGGGATCCGAGGTCACGCCCGTGGTGGTGGTCGGCGGCTCGGTCGTCGGCGGCTCGGTCGTCGTGGTGGTGGGCGGCTCGGTGGTCGTGGTGGTGGGCGGCTCGGTCGTGGTCGTGGTGGTCGGGACGGGGCCGGCCACGGGCGACGGCCCCGCGCCCGTCGACCCCGGCACGGTGGCCGATCCGCCGGCGTCGGCGGCCACCAGCATCGGGTAGCTGTCGATGGCGTCACCACCGACGGGGTGCACCTCGAAGTGCAGGTGTGAGGCCGTGGTGCGGGCATTGCCGGTGTGACCGACGTAGCCGATCACCTGGCCGGCACCCACCACCAACCCGTCGGCCACGCCGTCCGCGAAGGCGCTGAGGTGGGCGTAGTAGTACTGGGTGCCGCTCTCGCCGACGAGCCAGAGCTTGGTGCCACCCAACGTGTCGGTGCCCACCCGGGCCAACACCCCCCGCTCGACCGCGACGAGCGGGGTGCCTTCGGCCGCGAACACGTCGGTGCCGTGGTGCTGGCGGCCACCCGACCGGGGCGCCAGCCACGTGTCCGAGTAGTCGTGCTGGCCGGCCACCGGGAACCGGAAGCCGCTGATCGCGAGGTCGCCGCCGTTCTCGAACGTGGCCAGCTGGTACCGGCCGTCGTCGACCTGTGACTGCAATGAGCGCTGCTCGTCGATGGCACCGTCGAGGTCGTCCTGGCCCCGCGCCCTGGTCGACGCGGCCTCGCCGAGCTGGGCGACCACGCCGGCCCGTTGCGCCAGCAGGTCGTTGTAGGTTGCCAGGCCCTGTTCGAGCACCGTGCCCATCATCACCACGTCGCTGCCCGTGGCGGCGAGGCTCATGTAGGCGTCGACCGCAACGACGTAGGCATCGGCTGCCCGCTGCTGCACCTCGGTCTCGGCGTCGTCCAACTGGGCCGAGAGCCGGTTGCGGCGGGCCTCGAGGCGCCGTTCGCGGGCTTCGATCCGGTCCGCCTGCTCGCGCTGCGCCGCCAACTCGGCGGCCGAGGCCGCCAATTGGGCCTGGGCCTGGTCGAGGCGGGATTGGGCGCCGTCGAGGTCGGCGGTGACGACGTGGCTGGCGCTCGACGGGTCGGGCGACGGCGGCAGGTCGGGCACTTCGTCGGGCGGCACCGGTGGCGGCGAGGGAGCGTCACCGCCGGCGGCGGGATCGGGGGGCACGGTCGTGCTGGTCGTGGTGGTGGTCCCGCCCGGGACGGTCGTCGTGGTGGTCGGGGGCGCGGTGGTGGGCGTGGTCGCCTGGGACACGACCACGCTCACCAGCGGTGGCGGCGCCCCGTCCGGGGCGCACACCTGGGGGGCGCCGCCCGCCGGCGCCGGGACGAGGGTCAGGCGATCGGGCGCCGTGAACGTCACCGTGGCCGGGCCCACCCCCGACCGCAGTCGCACCGTGGCGACCGCCTGGGCGGACATCGCCACCGGCCCCCCGTCGGGCGTGAGCATCAGGGTCAGGGCACGGGCGTCGGCATACCAGGCCGACGACGCCACGCCGGACTCGTCCGAGAAGGCCACCCCGGTGACGCTGGCCACCTCGGCGGGCAAGGGGTACGCCAGCCACACGTCACCGGATGCCGGGACCGCCGGCGGGGCCGGGAACCGCAGGGTGAGGGCGAGTCGGACCGTGCCCCCGTCGGGCACCTCGGCGGGATCGGCGCTGGCCCCGACGGCCACGGTGACGGGAGCCGCCGGGCACGCGAACGTCACCTCGGCCTGACCGTCGGGTACCGGTTGGGCGGCGGCGTTCGATCCGACGAGACTCTGGCGCAGGGAGGTGGGCGCCAACATCAGCGCCGCGAGCACACCGATGCCGCCGATCTCGAGGATTCGGCGAACTCGGCGCTCTGGTCGCATCGCCGTGGCCTCCTCTCCGGAGTCCCAGTGCCCTGACGTGCCTCCTCATCGTGACGGCTCGCGACGCTCTCTTCCAGAGGAGAAGGTCCGTTCTCGTCCCGTTTCTCGGCGCCGCCGGGCCTTCGGCTGGGCCGCGGGGGTGCGGGTGTGGTGTGCCGCCGGTCACATTTTGGGTTGACTCCCGGCTGAACCACGTTCAGACTCTGAACGTGGTTCAAGTTGTCGAGCCCGGGGCGGGCGAGACCGCTGGGCTGGCGCGCCAGGGGCGCCGGGCCCGCCACCACGAGGCCCGTCGCGAGCAGTACCTGCGGGCGGCGATGCGCATCGTCAGCGACGACGGGGTCGAGCGCCTGACCATGCAGCGCATGGCGGACGACCTCGACTGCGCGGTCGGCACGATCTACACCTACTTCTCGTCGAAGGACGCGCTGCTCGCCGAGCTGCAGCGCCTGGCCATCGACCGCATCACCGAGTCCTACCGGCGCCTCGAGGCCCGGGTCACCCCCGAGATCGACGAGCGCGCCGCGGACGAGGCCGAAGGCGCGCTGACCCGCCTCCTGCTCGGCCTGCGCTTCTGGGTGAGCACCGCCGAGGTCTACCCGGAGGAGTCGAACCTGTTCCGGGCCCTCACCACCCGACGCACGCGCATCTCCGCCGAGGAGTCGCTGCAGATGCTGCCTTCGGCGTGGCAGCTCTTCGCCCTCGGCACCGCCAACGTCCAGGCAGCCATCGACGCCGGCGCCATCAGTCCCGGCATCGCGGGCGAGCGCATGGTCACCGCGGCAGCCGCGCTCGGCGGCGTGCTGTTGCTCGAGGGCATCGCCCACTTCGACCCCGACCTCTTCGCGGGGCGGACCCTCGCCCTGCGCTTCGTCGACGACGTGCTCCGTGGGTGGGGCGCCGACGCCGACCGGCTCGTGGCGGCCTCCGCGCTGGCCGACACCCTCCTCCTCGAAGGCCCCCTCGTCCCGGACGTGCCCGGCATCGAAGCGGCCTGACCAAGATCACCACTGCGGGAACCGGCGAGGATGCCGGGCCCACCGAACCGTCCCGGAGGGGCGACGGTTCGAGGGCCCGGCATTCGCCGTACCACGGGAAAGGCAGCTCGGCGCTGCCGTGGGATCAGCCCTCGTGGACGAGCTCGGTGTCGATCTCGAGGCTGATCTTCTTGCCCACCAGCACGCCACCGGTCTCGAGGGCGACGTTCCAGGTGAGGCCGAAGTCCTCGCGGTCGACCTCGGTCGAGGCGGTGAAGGCGATGCGCTGACCGCCCCACGGGTCGGTCACCGCGCCGAGGTACTCGACGTCCAGGGTGACCGAGCGGGTGGTGCCGCGAACCGTGAGGTCGCCGTCGAGCTTCCAGGCGCCACCGTCACGGCGCAGGCCGGTGCTGGTGAAGGTGATGGCAGGGTGGTTCTCGACGTCGAAGAAGTCGGCCGAGCGGAGGTGCTCGTCCCGGCCGGCGTCACGGCTGTCGACGCTCGCCACGGCGATGTCGACCTGGGCCGACGACTGGGTCGGGTCCTCGGCGATCACGACGTGGCCGGTGACCTCGGGGAACAGCGCCCGCACCTTGGTGAACATCAGGTGGCGGGCGATGGCCACGACCTCGGTGTGAGAGGCGTCGATGGCGTAGCGGCCGGCGATGGGCAGGTCCTGCCCGTCGATGGTGCGGATGATGGACACGGGGGCTTCGGAGACGCTCATGGGGTTCCTCTTTCCAGGGAGTCTTTGCAGGAGCAAAGGTTGTTGATGCAAAGACTATCGAAGGAAGTTGCAGATGCAACTAATTCTTCGATGAGGTATCCTGAAGGACGTGGACGAACCTGCGGCGACCCTCGACGACCCCCGCCTCACCCTGGCCGGGCTCTTCTTCGAGACCCACGACGGTCTGACCGCCCACCTGTCGCGGCGCCTCGAGGCGGACTTCGGGATGGCGCACCAGACCTTCGAGGTGCTCCTGCGCCTGGCTCGCAGCCCGGAGCAGCGCCTGCGCCTCAGCGACCTCGCCGCCCAGGTCACGATGTCGGCCAGCGGGCTCAGCCGGGCCGTGGATCGCCTCGAGCGCGACGGCCTCGTCGCCCGGGTCGATTGCCCCACCGATCGCCGCTCGGTCTACGCCGCGCTCACCGACGCCGGCCGTGATCGGGTGGATGAGCTGCTCCCCGCCCACCTCGAGCACCTCGAGGAGGAGTTCACCGGCCCCCTCGACGCGTCCGACCGCGCCGACCTCGAGCGCATCCTCCGCCGCCTCCGGGACCACGTGAACCCCGAAGCAGTCCGCGCCAGCACCTTCGCCGACGACTA
>CAYYDZ010000176.1:0-3478 GCA_964470715.1 uncultured Microthrixaceae bacterium
TCTCGGGCATCGCCCCGTCGTCGGCGCCGATGTTCGTCGTCGTGCAGTTCGCCGCCGTGGGCGTCGCCTTCGCCCTCGTCCGCCTCTTCTACCCCCACGACCGATCCCGCCCCTGATCACCCGAACGGAGCCACCCATGGCCGACCTCACCCTCACCGACCTCCCTCTCGATCAGCAGGTGCTGGTGCGCCGCATCGTCTCCCGCCTCGCCCCCGCCTACGAGGGCACCCTCGGCACCGAGACCGTCGAGCGCTTCGTCGTCGACTCCCTCGAGCAGCTCATGCCCAGGGCCACGGTGGCCACCTATCTCCCGGTCCTCGCCGAGAAGTTCGCCAAGGACCGGCTGCGGGCCCTGCTGCGCCTCGAGGCCTCGGCCGATGAAGCGATCCCCGGCGTCCTCTTCCTCTGCGTCCACAACGCCGGCCGGTCCCAGATGGCGGCGGGCTGGCTGCGCCACCTGGCCGGCGACCGGATGGACGTCTGGTCCGGCGGCTCCGAGCCGACCTCCACCATCAACCCCGCCGCGGTCGAGGCCATGGCCGAGGTCGGCATCGACATCGCCCAGGAGTTCCCCAAGCCGTGGACCGACGAGATCGTGCGGGCGGCCGACGTGGTGATCACCATGGGCTGCGGTGACGCCTGCCCGCTCTACCCCGGGAAGCGCTACGAGGACTGGGTGCTCGAGGACCCGGCGTCCATGGACGTCGACGGGGTGCGCGTCGTGCGCGACCAGATCGAGGCCAAGGTGCGGGCCCTCATGACCTCCGTCGGCGTGGAGCCCACGCCTGCCTGAGGAGTCGAAGGAACCGACATCCGGCCCTGGCGAGGACGGCTGACGGCACCCAGACTGACCGGGTGACCACCACGGACAGCCCATCGGTCGCCGTGACGCAGCGACTCTCGCTGCTCGACCGCTTCCTCCCCCTCTGGATCGGGCTGGCCATGGCGCTCGGCCTGGCCCTGGGTCGGTGGGTGCCCGACCTCGACCAGCACCTGGAGCGGCTGAAGGTCGACACGGTCTCGCTGCCCATCGCCCTCGGTTTGCTGGCGATGATGTACCCCGTCCTGGCGAAGGTCCGCTTCGGACACGTCGGCGACGAGCTCGCCGACCGGCGCGTTCTGGGACTGTCGCTGCTCCTGAACTGGGTGGTCGGCCCCCTCCTCATGTTCACGCTGGCGTGGGTGTTCCTGGCCGACCTGCCCGAGCTGCGCACCGGCCTGATCATCGTGGGCCTCGCTCGCTGCATCGCCATGGTGCTGGTCTGGAACGACCTCGCCGACGGCAGCCGCGAGCTCGCCGCGGTGCTGGTCGCGGTGAACTCCCTGTTCCAGATCGTGATGTACTCGGTCCTGGGGTGGTTCTACCTCACGGTGCTGCCCGGCTGGCTCGGCTGGGACACCGCGGACCTCGACGTGTCCATCTGGGCCATCGCCAAGTCCGTGCTGATCTTCCTCGGCATCCCCTTGGTGGCGGGCTACCTCACCCGGACGATCGGCGAGGCCCGGAAGGGCACCGAGTGGTACGAGGAGACCTTCCTCCCGCGCATCGGGCCGGTGGCGCTGTACGGGCTGCTGTTCACGATCGTGGTGCTCTTCGCCCTCCAGGGCGAGCAGATCACCGACAACCCCCTCGACGTGGCCAGGGTGGCCATCCCGCTGCTCGTGTACTTCGCGCTCATGTGGGGCGGCTCGTTCCTCGTGGGCTTTCGCCTGCGCCTCCCCTACGCCCGGAACGCCTCGGTCGCCTTCACCGCCGCCGGCAACAACTTCGAGCTCGCCATCGCCGTGTCGATCGCCGTGTTCGGTGTCACCTCGGGGCAGGCGCTCGCCGGCACCATCGGCCCCCTCATCGAGGTGCCGGCGCTGGTGGCGCTGGTCTACGTGTCGCTCTGGGCGAAGCGTCGGTTCTACGACCGGCGGATCGAGGCAGGGGCGGTCAGCGGCTGAGGGCGGGCGCGGCGGCGGGGCCGAGGGCGTCTCGGATCACGGCGAGGCGCTCGGGCACCACCCGGTACCAGGCCCACTTGCCCCGCTTCTCGCGGGTGAGCAGGCCGGCGTCGACCAGCAGCGACAGGTGGTGCGACACGGTGGGCTGCGAGCGGCCGACGGGCTCGACGAGGTCGCAGGCGCAGGCCTCGCCGCTCTCGGCCGCGGCCACCATCGACAGCAGGCGCAGGCGGGCGGGGTCGGCCAACACCTTGAACACGGTGGCGAGCTCGGCGGCCTGGTCCTCGTCGAGGACGCCCTCGGTGACGGGAGCGCAGCACAGCTCGGTCGGGTGCAGCTCCACGGTGGCCCTCCTCGGGGAGAAATCGTGGCAAACGTATTGACATCTGTCGATGTGTTGCTAGGGTACTCACATCGACAAACTTCGATGAGTCTACCGGAGGTCCCCATGTCCCGCCTGCAACTCGCCCTCAACGTCACCGACCTCGAGGCCGCCGTCGAGTTCTACGGAAAGCTCTTCGCGGTCGAGCCCGCCAAGCGCAAGCCCGGCTACGCCAACTTCGAGGTGGCCGACCCGCCGCTCAAGCTCGTGCTCTTCGAGGCGGCCGAGGGTGGCACCCTGAACCACCTCGGCGTCGAGACCGAGACCGCCGCCGAGGTCACCGCCGCCGAGGCCCGCCTCAGCGACACCGGCCTCGAGACCACCGGCGTGGACGACACCACCTGTTGCTTCGCCACCAAGGTCGAGACGTGGGTCACCGACCCGGACGGCGCCCGGTGGGAGTGGTACGTGAAGACCGGCGACGCCGACACCATCGGCGGCGAGCCCGACCCCGCCACCGGCGAGGCCGTCTGCTGCGCCCCGGTGGCCGAGCGGGTGGCGGTGGGGGTCCCCGCCGCCGCCAGCGACGCCGGCTGCTGCTGACCCGGACGCCGAGCCGCCCGCGGCGACTGCTGGAAGGGCGTGCGCCGACGGCGGCCCTCCTGACCCCGTGAGTCGGGAGGGTCCGCCGTGGCCCGCGATGATGGGGCCATGGCGACGATCGTGATGGTGCACGGGGCCTTCAACGAGCTGTGGGGGCCGAACGAGCTCCACGACCGCTGGTTGCCGGCGCTGCGGGACGGCTTGTGGCACGCCGGCGCGACGGTCGACGCCGACGATGTCGACGTCTGCTTCTACGGCGACCTCTTCCGCGGCGACCCGGAGTCGCCCGACCAACCCGACGAGGCCACCCGGGCCGGCGTGGCCGACATGCTCCACGAGACCCTCGGCGACGACGGCCTCGCCGCTCTCGGTCAGGCCGCGGGCAAGGCCACCTTCGACCGCACGGTCGACCTGGTGGTCACCATGACGACCCAGGCCGACCTGCGCGACCGGGTGCAGGCCCGACTGCGCGAGGTGGTCCGTCCCGACACCCGCATCCTCATCGCCCACTCGCTCGGCACCATCGTGAGCTACCGGGCGCTGTGCCTGAACCCGGACTGGGACATCGACACCTTCGTCACCCTCGGGTCGCCGCTCGGGTCGCCG
>CAYYDZ010000176.1:3578-5080 GCA_964470715.1 uncultured Microthrixaceae bacterium
CTCGGGTCGCCGCTCGGGTCGCCGATGGTGGCGGACCTGGTCCTCGAGAAGGGCGACGACGGCCTGGCGGCCTGGCCGGCCGCCGCCCGGCACTGGGTGAACGTGGCCTCGGTGGGCGACCACGCCTGCGCGCAGCCCCGCCTGGCCGAGGTCTTCGGGCCGCGGGTGGTGGACCGCCTCGTGGACAACGGCCACCGCGCCCACGACCCGCAGCCCTACCTCAACAACCGGGCCACCGGGGCGGCGGTGGCCGAGGCTCTCGCCCGGGTCCAGGGCGCCTGATTCGGAGGGAACTCCCAGGGCCTCACCAGCCCGTTCCCGGCCGGCGGGTCGACGATGAGGTGGTCCCCAACCACCACCGATCGATCCGATCGCATCCGCAAGGGAGAACCGCCATGAACCTCGGAGGCCCCGAGATCATCATCCTGCTCGCCGTCGTGCTGCTGCTCTTCGGCAGCTCCAAGGTGCCCCAGCTGGCCCGCAGCCTGGGCAGCGCCAAGCGCGAGTTCGAGACCGCCCAGAAGGAGGGGAGCGACGACGACCGCACGGCGCTCGCCGAGGCGGCGTAGCCCATCGCCCACACATCGCCCGCCGGCTCCATCCAACGAAGCCCAACTCACGATCCTTGACACACGAATCCTAATGCGTCTTTAATGGCGGCATGCCCAACGCCGTCCTCCTGCTGGTGCTCCTCGGCGCCCCCCTCGCCGCCGCGGTCGTCGTCCTCGCGCTCGCCGCCTTCCCGATCGCTCGCCACGGCCGGGCACGGGCGAGTCTCAGCGTGGCAGCGGGTGCCGCGACCCTGACCGCGGTCGCCGCCGCCGGGGCGACGGCGGTCGTCGTGGGCGGCGGGCAACCGACGTGGACCTGGGGCGGCACGACGCTGGTCCGCTACGACGCGCTGGCCGCACTGGTGGCGCCGGTGGTGGCCCTGGTGGCCACCACCGTCCTGCTCTACGCCCGCCGCAACCTCGACGGCGACGCTCGCTCCCCGCGCTTCGCGGCCGCTGCGGGCGCGCTGGTGGGGGGCACCCTCGTGGTGATCTCGGCGGCCACCCTGGCGGTGCTGGTCGCCGGGTGGCTCGTGGCCTCGGTGGCGACCGTCGCCCTGTGCGCCTACCGGGGGACGCCCGCGGCGCGCGCGGCGGCGGGCCGGGCGGCCCGTGCCTTCGCCATCGGCGACCTCGCCCTCCTCGGTGCGCTCGCCACCACCGTCGCCCTCGTCGGCGACCCCGATCTCTCCGACCTGGGCGCGGCGGCCGCCGAGCTCCAGGGGTGGACGGTGCTGTCCCTCGGCCCGGTCACCGTGAGCGCGGCGGCGACGGTGGTCGGGCTCCTCGTGGTGGCGGCGCTGGCCCGAGGCGGCCAGCTCCCGCTGCCCCGGTGGCTGCCGGGCACCGTGGCCGCACCCACGCCGGTGTCCGCGCTGCTGCACGCCGGCGCGGTGAACGCGGGCGCCATCGTCCTCATCCGCACCAGCCCGATCGCGGCGGAGGCGCCGG
>CAYYDZ010000177.1:0-5060 GCA_964470715.1 uncultured Microthrixaceae bacterium
CGCCGCACACCAGGCGGTCCATCGGGCGGCCGGACTTCATGTCGCTCACCACCGCGTCGATGGCCGACTGCTGGTCGGGCGTGGTCTCGAAGCCGAAGCCCTCGGCGAAGGCCTCCAGGTCGTGCTGCTTGAAGTCGAAGCGGTGACCGGGGCGGGCGGCGCGCTGGGCGTAGAGCGCGAGCAGCTCGGCGGCGGTGTCGCGCACCTGCATCGCCGCCTTCTTCTTGGCCTTCTCCCACTGGCCCGAGCCGAGGCGGTGCAGGTCCACGGCCTCCGGGTCGGCGCCGGCGTAGCGGGTGATCACGTGCAGCTGCGACACCGGCACGTAGAGCTTGTCGCCGCCGTTGTATTCAAGGTGCAGGAACTCGGTGTCGCCCTCGCCCAGGTTCATGTGGATGAGGCCGAGGTAGCGGCCGATGCCGTGCGACACATGCACCACCGGGTCGCCGACCTTGAGTTCCGACAGGTCGCGCAGCCAGCCTTCCATGGTGGCGGCCTTGCGCGCGTCGCGGCGCACGCGGCTGCGCGCGGTGGCGGCGTAGAGCTCGGTCTCGGTCAGCACCGCGAGCCTGGCAGCCGGCAGCACGAAGCCGCGCGCGAGCGGGGCGACGCCGAGCGCGAGGCGGGCGTCGCCATCGAGGAAGGCGCCGAAGTCGGCGCTGGCCTCGGGGCGGACGTCGTATTCGGCGAAGAACTCGGCCATGGTCTCGCGCCGGCCGGGCGAGTCCGACAGCAGCAGCACGCGGCCGTCGAAGCCGTCGAGGAAGGCCTTCAACTTGTGCAGCGGGTCGGTGGCCTTGCGCTCGACCGCGACCTCGGGCGGCGGCAGGGCGAGTGCATCGGCGGCTTCGGCGCTTGCCTCGGCACCGATGCTCAGGCGAGGCAGGTTCTTCAGCGCGACGAAGAAGGCCTCGTCCGAGAGGAAGAGCTGCTCGGGCGCCAGCACGGGGCGGGTGCGGTCGCCCTTGAGCAGGTCATGGCGCGAGCGCGTGTCCTTCCAGAACTCGGCGATCGCCGCCGGCACGTCACGATGCAGCAGCACCGGCGTCTCGGCGGGCAGGTAGTCGAGCAGGGTCGCGGTGTCGTCGAAGAACAGCGGCAGGTAGTACTCGATGCCGGCCGGCGCGATGCCGTTGGAGACGTCCTTGTAGATCGAGGCGCGCGTCGGGTCGCCCTCGAAGGTCTCGCGGAAGCGGCTGCGAAAGCGCGTGCGGCCCTTGTCGTCGAGCGGGAACTCGCGCGCCGGCAGCAGGCGGATCTCCTTGGTCGGATACACCGTGCGCTGGGTGTCGGGGTCGAAGGTCTTGATGCTCTCGACCTCGTCATCGAAGAGGTCGATGCGGAAGGGCAGCGGCGAGCCCATCGGGAAGAGATCGACCAGCCCGCCGCGCACCGAGAACTCGCCCGGGCTCACCACCTGGGTCACATGCGCGTAGCCGGCGAGCGCCATCTGCGCCTTGAACTGCTCGACGTCGAGCTTCTCGCCCTGCTTGAGGAAGAAGGTGTAGGCGGCGAGGTAGCTCGGCGGCGCCATGCGGTAGAGCGCGGTCGAGGCGGGCACCAGCACGAGGTCGGTCTCGCCGCGGCTGATCGCGTAGAGCGTGGACAGGCGCTCGGAGATCAGGTCCTGGTGGGGCGAGAAGTTGTCGTAGGGCAGGGTCTCCCAGTCGGGCAGCAGGTGCGCGCGCAGGCCGGGCGCGACCCAGGCGATCTCGTCCTGCAGGCGCTGGGCGTCGAGCGGGTTGGCGGTGATCACCACCAGCATGCGGCCGCGGCTGGCGAGCTGGGCGATGGCGAGCGCGTCGGCCGAGCCGGCCAACGCGTCGAGCTCGAGCCTGCCGCCGGGCTTGGGCAGCTTGGCGGTGGCGAGCCGGGAGAGGAGGGCGTCGAGGGAGAAGGACATCGTGGTTTCTTGAGCGTCGTCTACGGCGGTGGCCATCCTTGCCTGGAGGGGCGGGATGGCGGTGGGGACGCGGTGGCCGGCAAAGGCAGAATTATCCTTCATCCCGGCCCGCCAGCGCACGGCCTGATGGCGCCAATGCGGGCCGGAGGCTTCAGGCGGAGGCCGAAAGAGTGGGCGCCTGGCGCGGAGCGAGCCCTTCGGAATAGGCCTGTGCCGCACGCATGCCGCGATCGACGGCGCCGTCGCGGGTGGCCTCGGCGCCCGTGTCGCCCTGAGCGAACTCGCGGCGGGCGATCTCCAGGCGCGCATCGTTCGCCATGCGGGCAGCCTGGGCGGCCACCTGGCGGTCCTGGCCCGATGGCTCCGCGGGGGCGAGCGCGGCGGCGCGGATGCGCTCGGCCTTGGCGAGGGTCTCCTCGGGAGTGCGGCCCGGCGAGGTGTCGATCCCGACCTCGCCGCCGATCGCGTAGCGCTGGCCGTCGGGGCCGGTCTGGTAGGTGTAGCTGGCGCCCCGCGTCACCAGGCCGGCGCCCGCGGCGACATGCGCCATCTCGTGGGCGCGCACCTCGCGGTCGCGCTTCGCGAGCTCGGCGACCTGGCGCTGCTCGGCCTCGGAGAGCGCGTCGGCCAGCCCCGCAGGCGTCGCTTGTGTGTCGCCGCCACCTTGCGCCATCGCCGGCGCTGCGGCGGCGTCGGCAGCGCGGGCGTCATGCATCGTGGTGGTCTGCCGCCACGCCGCGTAAGCGCCACCGAGCGAGGAAACCGACATCCCGGACATGGATTGGACGGGCCCCGAAGCTATTCGACTCTTACGCGCTCGACCACGGCGAGGTGCTGTTCGAGCCAGCTCGTGACCGCTCGCGCCTGCAGGAGCTCCTGCTGGCGGGCGTCGCCGGCGTCGGGCAGCGCGAGCCAGTGGCGCGGCCCCCCAAGCAGGGAAAAGGCCTTCTCCAGGATCGCGCTCTCCGGCACGCCCGGGGTGACGATGAAGCGCACCGGGCAACGCAGGTGGCGCAGGGGCTCGGCCCCCGCGAGATCGGCCCGGCCGTCGACGCAGGCGATCGCCGCGAAGGTCTCCGGCGCCTTGACGGCCGCGCGGATGGCGGCGGCGCAGCCGGTGTCGTGTGCCACGAGGCCGAGCTGCAGCCCGGCGAGCGGTGGCTGATGGGCGATCCACTCGACCGCTGCGAGGATGCGCTCGGTGAGGCGGGTGATGTTGAACGACGCGTCGGGGTCGCGCAGCGCCTCCTGCCGCGTGAGCAGGTCGAGGCGCATGGTGGCGAAGCCGCGTGATTGCAGTGCGAGCTCCAGCGGCCGCGGCCCGGTGTCGAGCGCAGGGTGGCCGCTCGATTGCGGCAGGACGGCAAGCCCGCGGACGTCCGGCGCATGGGCGAGCAGGCCGTCGAGCCAGGCGCCCTGTGCGGGAATGCTGATGAGGGTGTTTCGAAGTTTCACGTTGCGGGCCGAATGAACTCAGGTGCCGTGACGGTGGATGGCGACCGGGATGCGGCGCGCGCCGAAGGCCTCGCCGACCGCGGCGCCAACCGCGCCGAAGCGGCCGGCGAGCACGCTGCCGCAATGCGGGCAGCGGCCGTCGGCGCCGAGGGCGTAGCGGCGGATCTCGTACCAGTCGCGCACGATCAGGGTCTCGCCGCAGTTCGCGCAGTGGGTCGTGTCGCCCTCGGTGTCGTGCACGTTGCCGGTGTAGACGTGCTTGAGCCCGGCGTCGAGCGCGATGCGGCGCGCGCGCATGAGCGTGGCGGGCGGCGTGGGCGGCAGGTCGTCCATCTTGAAGTCGGGGTGGAAGGCGCTGAAATGCAGCGGCACCTCGGCCCCGAGCTCCTCGCGCACCCATTTCGCCAGCGCGGCGACCTCGCTGTCGGTGTCGTTGTGTCCGGGGATCAGCAGGGTGGTGAGCTCGACCCATACGTCGGTTTCATGGCGCAGCCATACCAGGGTGTCGAGCACTGGCTGCAGGTGGGCGCCACACAGCTTGACGTAGAAGTCGTCGGTGAAGCCCTTGAGATCGACGTTGGCCGCATCCATGCGCGAGAAGAAGTCGCGACGCGCGCACTCGGAAATGTAGCCCGCGGTCACCGCGACGGTCTTCAGGCCGCGCGCATGGCACGCGTCGGCAACGTCCATGGCGTACTCGGCGAAGATCACCGGGTCGTTGTAGGTGAAGGCGACGCTGTGGCAGCCCCAGTGCAGCGCGGTCTCGGCGATCTCCGCGGGCGAGGCCTCGTCCATCAGCGTGTCGAGGTCGCGCGACTTGGAGATGTCCCAGTTCTGGCAGAACTTGCACGCCAGGTTGCAGCCGGCGGTGCCGAAGGAGAAGACCTTGCTGCCCGGGTAGAAATGGTTGAGCGGCTTCTTCTCGATCGGGTCGATGCAGAAGCCCGAGCTGCGACCGTAGGTGGTGAGCAGCATGTCGTCACCCTCGCGCATGCGCACGAAGCAGGCACCGCGTTGGCCGGGGTGGAGCTTGCACAGGCGCGGACAGAGGTCGCACTGGTAGCGGCCGTCGTCGATGCGATGCCAATAGCGCGCGGGATGGCGGCTGCCGACCTCGGTGCGGCCTGCGTCGGCTGCAGGCTCGGGCTTCGTGCTCATGAGGGCTCCCGTTCGGTCTCCTTCCACTTCTCGACGTGATAACGCGCGGCCATGAGCTCGACCACCTCGCGGTTGGTGGGCAGGCCGGCCTTGTGCTTGAGCGCGGCGAGGAACTGGCGCGGCTCGGGCAGCTGCTCCCACACCTGGGGCAGGAAGGTGGCGCTGCGGCAGCCGGAGAAGATGATCAGCCCGTCCTCGCCGGGACGCAGCTGGGCGAGCAGCTCTTCCTCGCCGAAGAAGTCGAGGAACTCGGGCTCGGAGAGGATGGAGACCTCGATCGTCACCGCGTCGAGCTCCTCGGCGGCGAGCGGCTCGAAGCGCGAATCCTCGAAGGCCGCCGCGAGCGCGTTGTGGATCACGTCCTCGCCGAGCTCGCGCGAACGCCGCAGGCTGCCGATGCAGCCGCGCAGCTCGCCGTCCCTGGCAAGGGTGATGAAGGTCGCGCCCTTCTCGCGCAGGCGGGGATCGTCCGGGACGACCGGGGCGGGCCCGCGGCCGAGGCGGTGGGCGATCGCGGCGCGGGCGAGCGCGAGCAGGGTGGTAC
>CAYYDZ010000178.1:0-5049 GCA_964470715.1 uncultured Microthrixaceae bacterium
CCGAACATCGAGTAGAAGGTGAAGAACGGGACCATGGGCACGCCCCGGGTGGCGTAGGCCGTGCCGGCGGCGGTGAAGCTGGCGGCGCAGCCCGCCTCGGTGATGCCCTCCTCGAGGATCTGGCCCGTTCGGGCCTCGCTGTAGGAGAGCAGCAGCTTGGCGTCGACCGGGTCGTACAGCTGGCCCTGCGAGGCATAGATGTTGAACTCGCGGAACAGGGCGTCCATGCCGAACGTGCGGGCCTCGTCGGGGATGATCGGCACGACTCGGGGCCCGAAGCTCTCGTCGCGGAGCAGGTTCCGCAGCAGTCGGGTGAAGGCCATCGTGGTCGACACCGCCTGGGCACCCGAGCCTGACGCCAACTCCTCGAAGGGCCCGTCCGCCGGCAGCGTGAGGGGGCGCTTGACCTCGGTGGTCCGGCGGGGGAGCGAACCGTCGAGGGCGGTGCGACGAGCCAGCAGGTAGCGGTACTCGGGCGAGTCCTCGGCCGGGCGGAGGTACGGCGGGTCGGCACCGTCGCGGAGCGCAGCCTCGGGGATCTCGTCTTCGAGGTGCAGCCGTTCACGCAGCTCCATCAGTTGCTTCGTGGACATCTTCTTGATCTGGTGGGTGGCGTTGCGACCTTCGACGTCGGGGCCGAGGGTCCAACCCTTGACCGTCTTGGCCAGGATCACCGTGGGTGCGCCCTTCTGCTCGGTGGCCCAGCGGTAGGCGGCGTAGAGCTTGCGGTAGTCGTGGCCCCCTCGGGGGAGCAGACGAAGGTCGTCGTCGCTGAGGTGCTCGACGAGCTTGGCCAGCCGAGGGTCGGGCCCGAAGAAGTGGCGCCGGATGTGGGCGCCGTCGGAGGTCGTGTAGCGCTGGAAGTCGCCGTCGACGGTGGTGTTCATCTTCTCGAGCAGCACGCCGTCGACGTCGCGGGCGAGGAGCTCGTCCCACTTCGAGCCCCAGATGACCTTGATGACGTTCCAGCCTGCGCCTCGGAAGATGGCCTCGAGCTCCTGCACCACCTTGCCGTTGCCCCGCACCGGCCCGTCGAGGCGTTGGAGGTTGCAGTTGACCACCCAGGTGAGGTTGTCGAGCTGCTCGCGGGCGGCCAGCGAGATCGAGCCCAGGGTCTCGGGCTCGTCGCATTCGCCGTCGCCGAGGAAGCACCACACCCGTGATTCGGACGTGTCGTCGATCTCGCGGTTGTGCAGGTAGCGGTTGAAGCGCGCCTGGTAGATCGAGTTGAGGGGGCCGAGGCCCATGGAGACGGTGGGGTACTCCCAGAAATCGGGCATCAGCCGCGGGTGGGGGTAGCTCGACAGGCCGTTGCCGGCGATCTCGCGACGGAAGTGGTCGAGCTGGCCTTCGTCGAGGCGACCCTCGAGGTAGGCCCGGGAGTAGATGCCGGGCGCGGCGTGGCCCTGGATGTACACGTGGTCTCCGGCGAGCCCGTCGTCCTTGCCTCGGAAGAAGTGGTTGAAGCCGACCTCGTAGAGCGCAGCCGACGAGGCGAAGGTGGACAGGTGGCCCCCGATGCCGTCGTCGTGCTTGTTGGCCTTGACGACCATGACGGCCGCATTCCAGCGGATGTACGCGCGGATGCGTCGTTCGAGCTGTTCGTCGCCGGGGAACCAGGGCTCCTCGGCGGCGGGGATGGTGTTGACGTACGGCGTGGCCACCTGGGCCGGCACGCCCACCTGCAGCTCTCGAGCGCGCTCGAGCAGCTTGGCGATGAGGAATCGGGCGCGCGAAGGGTCGTGGGCGCCGACCACTGCGTCGAGCGAGTCCAGCCACTCCCGGGTCTCCTCGGGATCGATGTCGGGCAGCTGGTGCACGAAGCCGTCGATGATCATGGCGCCATGGTCACGGGTGCATACCCGAAACACAACAGGCGACGTGCCACCATCTGGCCCCATGGCCGTCCCGACCCACGTCTACACGGACGGGGCCTGCTCAGGGAACCCGGGCCCCGGAGGGTGGGCGTGGGCGGTCCCCGGCGGTGCCTTCGCCAGCGGCGCCGCCGCCCACACGACCAACCAGCGCATGGAGATCTTCGCGGTGCTCGAAGCCCTCTACGCCATCGATGGCCCCCTCGAGGTGATCAGCGATTCCACCTACGTCGTCCATTGCTTCCGGGACCGCTGGTACGAAGGGTGGCGGCGACGGGGTTGGACCAACAGCCAGAAGAAGCCGGTGGCCAACCGGGACCTGTGGGAGCCGCTCATCGACCGCTACCTCGTCCGTGGTGACGTCACCTTCCGTTGGGTGAAGGGGCACAGCGGGGACCCCATGAACGACCTGGTCGACGCGCTGGCGGTGGAGGCCTGCCAGACCCAGGCCTCGCGGGTGGGTGACCTGCCTCCCGAGCTCTGACGGCGGTTCCGGTGGCGTTGCTCAGGAGGTGAAGAAGCCGGTGACGGGGCGGTGCGTGCGTTGCAGCCTGCGCAGGGTCTCGTAGGCGGCGTTCGCCTCGATCATCTTCTGCTCGCCCTCGAAGCGCTCGTGGTCCTCGGCGTGGATCAACCGGTCCGGGTGGTAGCGCTTGGCGATCCGGCGGTGGGCGACCACGACGTCGTCCCACGCTGCGCCCGGCTCCAACCCCAGGGCGCGGAACGCGGATTCCTCCGCGAACACCTCGGCGAGGTCGCGGGCCTCGTCGTCGGGGCGTGGGGAGTCGGCGCCTTGGGGGCCGAACTCGCGGTCGATGGCGCCGTTGACGTCGGCCGCGAAGACGTCTCTGTAGTCCCAGCGACCCTGTGCATCGGGGGCGCCATCGCCATCCGGTGCCTCGGGGGCGTAGGACGGGGCGTGTTGGACGCGGCTGCTGGCCCACCAGGCGTGATCACCGTCGCTCAGGTCCACGTTGTCCGTGGCCGGCTCGGCGGCCTTGGCCCTGCGCCGGAACAACCCCACTGGCCCCACTCCTTCCTGCCCCGGCCTGCGCCCGAGGATCGATGCTGTCTGAGTAGATCACATAGAGTGGCTAATTCACCACAAAGAGTGGTCGCTCGCCCGGTTGCGACGGGCCGCCCACTCCGATCGGCGCCGCCCGGACGGGTGTGAGCGGTCGCTGGGTGTCGGCCGGAGGAACTCGTGCGCGTAGCGTCGGGGGCGTGCGCATCGGGTCCGACGCCGGCGGGACCTTCACCGACCTGGTCGACGATCGGGGCGAGGTGGTGAAGGTGCTGTCGACCCCACGGCAACCCGCCGATGCCGTGCGACGCGGGGTCGAGGCGCTCGAGGGCCATGTCGAGGCGCTGGCCCACGGCACCACGGTGGCCACCAACGCGCTCCTCGAGCGGCGGGGTGCGACCGTCGCGCTGGTGACGACCGAGGGCTTCGCCGACGTGATCGAGATCGCCCGCCAGCACCGCCCCTCGCTCTACGACCCCTGGGTGGACCGGCCCGACCCGCTCGTCACCAGGGCGCACCGCTGCGAGGTGGCGGGTCGCCTCGACCACGACGGGCACGAGCTCGTCCCGGTCGGGGTGCCGCCGGCGCTGGCCGACGACGTCGAGGCCGTGGCCGTCTGCCTCCTGCACGCCGACGTCGACCCGCGCCACGAGCAGGCGGTGGCGACGGCGCTGCGGGCGGCCGGCCACGACGTCAGCGCGTCGCACGAGGTGGCCCCGGAGTTCCGGGAGTACGAGCGCACCGTCACGACCGTGCTCAACGCCTACCTGCGCCCCGCGTGCAGCGCCTACCTCCGCACCCTCGCGCCGCTGGCCGACACGGTGACGGTCATGACGTCGGCCGGCGGGCTCGTCTCGGTCGAGGAGGCGGCGACGACGCCGGCGCTGCTCCTGCTCTCCGGGCCCGCCGGCGGCGCCCGGGCGGCCGCCGCCGTGGCCCGGGCCAACGGCTTCGCCACCGCCCTGAGCTTCGACATGGGGGGCACCAGCACCGACGTGTGCCTGATCCTCGACGGCCACCCCACGCCGGCGGCCCAGCGGGAGGTCGCGGGACTGCCCGTGCGCCTGCCCTCGCTCGACGTGCACACCATCGGGGCGGGGGGTGGCTCCATCGCCCGGATCGACCCGGGCGGCGCCCTTGTGGTGGGCCCCGCGAGCGCCGGCGCCGATCCGGGGCCGGCGTGCTACGGGCGGGGCGGCCGGGCACCGACGGTCACCGATGCCAACCTCGTCGCCGGCAGGATCCCGGCCGAAGCCGAGTTCCCGGGCCTGGGTCGGCTCGATCGGGCCGCGGCCGTGGACGCGCTCGAGTCACTCGGGGCGGGGTCCGCCGAGGCCGCCGCCGTCGGCGTGCTAGCGGTCGTGGACGCCTCCATGGAGCGCGCGTTGCGCACGGTCTCGGTGGCCCGGGGCGTGGATCCGCGCGACGGGGCACTGGTGGCCTTCGGGGGCGCCGGCCCACTCCACGCGTGCGCTCTGGCCGATGCCCTCGGAGCGTCGACCGTGCTCGTGCCCGCCCGGGCCGGCGTGCTCTCGGCGGTGGGGATCCTCGCCGGCCCGCGCCAGCACGATCTCGTGCGCTCGTGGCCGGATCTCTCCGACCTGGCCGGCATCGACGCCGCGCTCGACCGCCTCGCCGCCGAGGCGGCGGCCTCGTTGGGGGGCGCCGGCGCGGACGTGGTCGTCGAACGCCTCGTGGACTGCCGCTACGCGGGCCAGAGCCACGAGCTCTCCGTGCCCGAGGTGGACGCGTTCGCGGCCGAGCACGAGCGACGCAACGGCTACGCCCGCCCTGGTGCCCCCGTCGAGGTCGTCGCCCTGCGGGCCACGGCCCGCCTCCCGGCGCCCCTCGACGTGGCCGACCTGCCCGAGCCCGACCGACCCCACGGCGTGGGACCGGTCGCCCTCGTGGAGCCCGACACCACGGTGTGGCTCCCTGAGGGGTGGCGGGCCGAGGCCGGGGAGGCCGGCGCCCTGCGCCTCGTCCGGTCGGGACCCCGCGGTGGAGGGGGTTTCCCGTGAGCCTCGATCCGGCCTCGCTCCAGGTGCTCATCTCTCGGCTCACCGGGGTGGCCGAGGAGATGGGCGCCGTGCTGCGCCGGGCCGCGTTCAGCCCCAACATCAAGGAGCGGGCCGACTGCTCGGCGGCGCT
>CAYYDZ010000179.1:0-5021 GCA_964470715.1 uncultured Microthrixaceae bacterium
GCCGTCGGCTTCCTGGTCGTCGTGGGCGCCCTGGGCCTGCGCCTGGCGGGTCCCTTCTTCGGGGTGGTCGAGCGCGTCTCCCGCTCCACCGGGACCATGGTGGCGGTCGCCTTCGCCTTCACCCTCGCCTTTGCCCGCCTCGCCGACGCCGCCCGACTCGCCCCCATCGTGGGCGCCTTCGTGGCCGGCATCGCCCTCAGCCGCACGCCGCAGGCCGACCGCATCGAGCGGGAACTGGCGCCCGTCGGCCACCTCTTCATCCCCGTGTTCTTCCTCACCATCGGCATCGACGTCGACGTGACCGCCTTCGCCAAGGTGAGCGTGCTGCGCGACGCGGCGATCCTCCTGGTCGTCGCCGCCATCGGCAAGCTGATCTCGCCCATCGGGGCGTTCGGCGCCAAGGGGGACAAGCTCCTCATCGGCCTGGGGATGCTGCCTCGAGGTGAGGTCGGGCTGATCTTCGCCACCATCGGCCTGCAGAACGGCGTGCTCGGCGACGACCTCTACGCCGCCCTCCTGCTCGTGGTGCTCGTCACCACCCTGATCACCCCCCCGCTGTTGAAGATGCGCTACGGCCAGATCCGTAAGAAGGAGCGTGGACCGGGCGTCGCCGCCGGAACTGCGCCGCCCGACGGCGGCTGGCTGGCGGTGCGCAACGGCGAGATCGTCCTGACCGCCGAGCCGCCCGATGAGGCCGGCACCCTGATCGGCCTCCGGGCGGCGGTGCTCGCCGGTCGCAACCACCCCGACGACGACCTGGTGGCGTGGCTCTCGGCCCTGCCCGGCGAGGACCTCGACTGGGACGTCGACGAGCACGAAGCGCTCCTCGACGTCATCGAGCGGGGCAACGCACGATCGTGGCGCTTCCTGCTCTCGACGGGCGTGCTCGACCGCTCGATGCCCGAGTTGGCAGGGGCCCTGCGCGATCGCGAGAGCGAGCCCTTCGCCCTCGATGCCCTCGCCGCCTACCGCATGCCGTCGCTCGAGACCTTGCGCAGCCTCGACCCCGACGACCCGCTGGGGACCGAGTGCCGGCGCCTCACCGACCTCGACGCCGTGCTCCTGGCACTGCTCCTCATCGAGGCCACCGAATCGACGGTCGGGCCGGCCAAGGTCGCGGCCGCCACCCTGCGCCGCCTGGAGGTGCCGGGGCCGACGGCCGCTCGGATCCAGGCCCTCGTCGAGGACGGTGGCCGCCTGCTGTGGGGCGCCGCACTCCGCCCGGGAGCGTTGAGCCGCACCTCGGTCGTGCCCCTCGCCGGCCACCTCGACGATCCCGAGGAGGCGCGCGAGGCCTACGTGGTCGCGGCGCTGCGTCACCGCGACGGCGCCCGCTGGGAGAAGGAGCGCCTCCGTGAGCTCCACGAGCTGGTCCAGGCTGCCTTGGCCGAGCCGGCCCTCAGCGGCGCCGAGGCCCGAAGCCTCATCCGTCACCGGCGGGCCGAGGCGGCGGAGATGGCCGGCGAGCCCGGTCTGGCGGGCCGCATCGAGCGAGCGCCGGTGTCGTACGTGCTGCGCGAAGGAGCGGCCGCGGTCGCTCGGGTGTCGGCCCTCGTGGAGCCTCTTCCCAAGGACGGGGTGGCGAACGTCGTGGTGACGTCTGCGGGGGAGGGCACCTGGCGCGTGGACGTCGGCGCCCGGGACCGGCCGGGTCTGCTGGCCATCGTCACCGGGGTGCTGGCCGAGGCCGGCCTCGATGTCCGCCATGCCGTGGTGGCCACGTGGGACGACGGAGGCGCGGTCCAGAGCATGGACGTGGCCTCGTCCCAGGCCCCCGATGCCGAGGCGCTGCGAGCGGCCATCGCGGCGGCGTTCAAGGGGACGTTGGAGGCCCGCCCCAACCCCGACGCCGTCGTGACCTTCGACGACGACAGCTCGCCCTGGCACACCATCTGCGAGGTGGAGGCGCCCGAGCGCATCGGGCTCTTGCACGAGCTGGCCACGGCCTGCACGGCCATCGGCGCCTCGGTGGTCGCCGCTTCGGCGGGCTCGGTCGGCGCGGAGGCGCTCGACACCTTCGAGCTGGTGTCGGCCGGCGAGGGCAAGCTCGACGCCGCCGAACGGGCCGCGCTGGTCGAGGCCGTGCGCGACGGCGTGGTGTTGGATCCCCGCCGCTTCCGATCGGGGTTCGTGCGACGCAAGAACGCCTCGCCGGTCGCCGCCGGGCCTCCGTGAGAGGGTCGCCGGGCGCAGGGGTGATGTAAGAAAGCCGTCAGAAAGCCGCCATCATCTGGTCACCTCCGGGTGACGAGCCGGAGACGTGCCCTTCCTAGCGTCACGGCATGGCCATCCTGGACCCGCTCGCCTCGGCGGCCACGGTGGCGCTCGTGCGCTGGCCGAGCGAGCGGGCCGAACGCAAGCGGCTGGCGGCCGAGGGAGTGCCCCGCCTGCTCCTGGTGGACCCGGGTGCGCTGCCCCCCGATGACTGCAGCTCCGACGAGGACTGGATCCGGTCGCCCGCCGACCCGATCGATCTGCACTACCGCCTCGAGTCCCTGCGACGGTCTTCGGCCGCGCCACTGGTGCAGCTGGATGACGACGGGCTGCTCTGGCGGGACCACCGATGGGTGGCCCTGGGGGAGGTCGAGCTCGCGCTGGTGGCCGCTCTGCTCGAGCGACCCGGCCGACTCGTCGGTCGTGAGGTCCTCTACGCCGCGGCGTGGCCCGACGGCGGGGTGGACGGCCGGGCCCTCGATCGGGGCATGGCCCGCGTCCGCCCGAAGCTCGAGGCGCTCGGGCTGCAGATCCACTGCGTGACGGGATCGGGCTACCTGATGGTGATCGAGACCGACCGAGCGCTCGACCTGCGGAACCTCTGACCGACTCTGACATGAAGCTCGTGACCGCCGTGATCAAGCCCTTCCGCGTGGAGGAGGTGCGGGCCGGCCTCTTGCGCCTCGGCGTCGGGGGCATGACCGTGCGCGACGCTCGGGGTTCCGGGCGCCAAGGCGGTCACACCGAGACCTACCGCGGGGTCGAGTACGAGGTCGACTCGCTGCCCAAGGTCCGCATCGACGTGGTGGTGACCGACGAGGAGTGCGCCGCCGTCGTGGACGCCATCGTGGCCACGGCCCAGACCGGCCAGATCGGTGACGGCAAGGTGTGGGTCCGCCCCGTCGAGGCCGTGATCCGCGTCCGGACCGGCGAGCGCGGGGAGGACGCCCGATGATGGGCCCGGCCCTGCGGGCGATCCGGCGGGCGGTGACGGCCTCGGTCGTGGCCCTGCTCTTCGGCGTCGTCCTGGTGGCGGTCGCCGGTCGGGTGGACGCCACGGTCGACGCCCCAGGGGTTCCGGACCTCGCCCGCAAGGCCGGCGTGGACGCGTCCGTGGTCCCGCCGTCCCCCGGCACCGGTAACCGGCCGGCGGCGGTGCGAGGCACGGGGGAGCGAATCCACCCCCGCGTCGTGCTGCTGGCGACCGCGGCTGCGCTCGCCGCGCTGCTCGCCGCCTTGGCGGCGATCGGACGGGCCGGCGCGCCCGGCGTCGAGGGCCGGCGTCGCCTCGGCGCGGTGCCGCTCGGGGCCCGCGCCCCGCCGGCTGCGCTCGCCGCGTAGCCGGTCCCACCACCCGGTTCGGCGCGCCCCGTCGCCGTGCGGCGCGGGGCGCCGCCAGGCGGCCTCATGAGCCGCACGCCCCCGGCTCTGATCGTGGCGCGCGCACGCTGCTGCCCCGGTCAGGACCCGTTCACGACCACGAAACATCCACGAAATACCTGACACGTAACTTTCGCCCGATGCGACGACATGGAGGGAAGACGCAATGACGACAACACCCCGCACGCCACGAGATCAGGGGGCCGGCTGATGGACCAGGGAGACATCGCCTGGGTGCTGGTCTCGTCCGCACTCGTGCTGTTCATGACGCCCGGCCTCGCCCTGTTCTACGGCGGCATGGACCGCAGCCGGAACGTCCTCAACATGTTGATGATGAACTTCTGGTGCCTCTTGGTCATCCCTTTGATCTGGGTGATCGCCGGCTTCTCGCTGGCCTACAGCGGCTCCGGGTCGGTCATCGGCAACTTCGACTGGTTCTTCCTCTCGGACCTCACCATCACCGGTGACGACGTGGGCAAGACCCTCCTCGCCGTGATCTTCCTCGGCATGTTCGCGGTGATCACCCCGGCGCTGATCTCGGGGGCCGTGGCCGACCGCATGAAGTTCTCGGCGTGGGCCGTCTTCGTCCCGCTCTGGCTGCTGCTGGTGTACTGCCCGGTCTCGTTCTGGGTCTACGGCGGTGTCTGGGGCGAGGGCCTCACCGGCTGGCTGGGCGAGCGTGGATCTCTGGACTTCGCCGGCGGCACCGTGATCCACGTCAACGCCGGCATCGCCGCCCTTGCGGGGGTGCTCGTCCTCGGCAAGCGCAAGGGGTGGCCCGGCGAGGGGCACCCCCCGCACTCGATGCCCCTCGTGATGCTGGGCACCGGCATCTTGTGGTTCGGGTGGTTCGGCTTCAACGCCGGCTCGGCCTTCGCCGCCAACGGCGTGGCCATCCAGGCCTTCATGAACACCTTCCTCGCCGCCGCGGCGGCCGGGCTGGCCTGGGCCGTGGTCGAGCGCCTCCGGGACGGTCACTTCACCAACCTCGGCGTAGCCTCCGGCATCGTCGCCGGCCTCGTGGCCATCACCCCGGGCGCCGGCTTCGTGGCCGGCATGTCGCCCATCTGGATCGGGCTCATCGCCGGCGTGGTGTGCAGCTTCGCGGTCGGCCTGAAGTTCAAGGCCGGCTACGACGACGCCCTCGACGTGGTGGGCGTGCACTTCGTGGGTGGGCTCATCGGCTCGCTCCTCATCGGCTTCTTCGCCGATCCGGCCTACTTCGGGCTGGAGTTCAAGGAAGGCCTGTTCTACGGCGGGGGTCTCGGCCTCCTCGGCGAGCAGGCGCTGGCCAACGGGGTCGTCATCGTGTTCTCGTTCGTGGTGACCTACCTCATCTTCAAGGTCCTCGACGCCACCATCGGCATCCGGGTGGACGAGAAGACCGAGGTCACCGGCCTCGACCTCGAGCAGCACTCCGAGACCGC
>CAYYDZ010000180.1:0-4984 GCA_964470715.1 uncultured Microthrixaceae bacterium
ACTAGACCCGCGGCGAGCTCGACCGGTCGGCCCGGCCGAGCCAGCCGACGGGTCGGAGGCTCCTCACGGCAGTGCTCCTAGCCTGAGGGGTCCATGGCCTCGATCGACCAGCACGCCCACGACGCCGATCTGGTGGTCGAGGCGCCGGGTGCCGACGAGCTCGGCTCGGTCCCCTGGCCGCTCTTGTTGCGCCACCGTGTGCAAGGCCGCATCGAGTCCCATGACCGAGGGCCGTGGATCGTCCTGTTCACGGCGCTGTTCGGCCTGCTCGCGGTCACCTGCACGATCACCATCCTCGCGGTCTCGATTCCCACCATCGCCGACGACTTCGGTGCGTCCGAAACGACCCTCACCTGGCTCATCACCGGGCCCGTCCTCGCCTTCGCCGTGCTCGGGCCCTCGGTGGGCAAGCTGGGCGATCTGTGGGGCTACCGCCGCATCTATCTGATCGGGCTCGCCGGCGCCGCCGTGTTCGCCGGGTTGACCGCCGTCTCGTGGAACGTGGGCTCGCTCATCGCCTTTCGCATCCTGGCCGCCGGCATCGGCGCCGCCACGGGACCGGCCTCGATGGCCATGATCAACCGCTCCTTCCCGCCCGAGCGACGGGTCCAGGCCCTCGGCTACTGGTCGCTGGTGATGGCCGGCGGCCCGGTGCTCGGGGTGGTGATCGGCGGACCGCTCGTCGAGGCCTTCTCGTGGCGCTTCATCTTCATCGCCCAGGTGCCGCTCATGCTGGTGGCCCTCGGGCTGGCCGCGGCGGTGCTGCCCGACACCCGGGGCAGCGGCGAGCGCCAGGCCTTCGACCTCGCCGGCTCCCTCGTGCTGGCCGCCGGCGTGACCGCGCTGCTGTTCGCCATGAACCGCGGCCCGGTCACCGGGTGGTCGAGCACGCCCGTGGTCCTCGCCTTCGTGGCCGCGCCCGTGCTGTTGTCCCTCTTCGTGCGGGTCGAGCGGCGGGCCGAGTACCCCCTGATCCCGCTCGAGTACTTCCGTCGCCGGAACTTCGCGTTCCCCATCGGCGTGCAGGTGTTCATCAACTTCGCCTACATGGGCGGGTTCATCCTCACGCCGTTGTTGCTCCAGAACGTCCTGGGCTACGGCGAGACCCGCACCGGGCTCATCTCCATCGCCCGGCCGCTGGCCTTCGCCATCGCCGGCCCGCTGGCCGGCTACGTCACCGTGCGCACGGGCGAGCGGGCCTCGGCCATGACCGGTGCGGTGCTCGTGGGCGCGTCGATGGTGGGCATGGCCGCGGTCGGCGGCGGCACCTCAGACCTGATGATCATGGCCGCTCTCGCCCTGGCCGGCGTGGGCGCCGGCGCCGCCCTCCCGGCGACGGCGGCCACCATCGCCAACTCGGTCGCCGAGCGCGACCTGGGCGTCGTGGGCGCGGCCCAGCAGATGATGACCGAGGTCGGCCTGCTCGCCGGGATCCAGATCATGCAGACCGTGCAGGTGTCGCGCGCCGAGGTGGTCAGCGAGGTGGCGTCGTACCACGACGCCTACCTGGTGGGGGCAGGCGCCTGCGTGCTCGCGCTGGTCTGCGCCTCGTTCCTGCGCAGCACCCCCCGAGGCGGCGCATCGGGTGCCGAGGCGGCGGCGGTGACCGCTACTCGGTGATCTCCTTGACCCGGTCGGCCACCTGCTGGGCCACCGGATCGGGCGCCTGCGACTGCATGGCCATGAGCTTGGTCATGTCGCCCTGCACCTTGATCTTGCCGGCCATGAAGGCCTGCATGCCGGCCTGCGGGTTCTGCTCGACGAAGATGGCCTTGGCGGTCTCGTAGTCGACGGTGACGGTGAGGTCGGGATTCTCGAGGGAGCCGAGGTCGAGCTCGAGATCGCCCTGGCTGGTGTCCATGTAGGCGTTGATGGGGTCGTCGCTGAAGGGCACGTCGGTGATGATCTGGTTCATGCGCACCGCGTGGGCGGGGGCCGACGTCTGCCCGGCGAACTCCTCGCGGATCTTGTGCGCCTCTTCCATCCACTCTGGGCTCAGGAACGGGTACTTGGCCACGGTGTCACTCCTCGACGTACGGGTCCGGATCGGCGCAGACGCTAGCCGAGTTCTTGACCGCACGGTCAAGGACCCTGCCGGCCCGCCACTCGTCCCTCGGGGCGCCAACGGCGTCCGGTCCGTGCTCCCGGCGCGTCCACGTCCCCTACGCTGGCCCGGTGGCCGCCGCCAACCGCCGCGCCGAGCGCCTCGCCAGCCGCCAACGCAACCCCAAGTGGAAGCCGGCGCCGCTACGCATCGACATGTCGATCTGCATCAACTGCGACGCCTGCCTGCGCCATTGCCCACCGCAGTTCGGCGCGATCTTCAACCACGACGCCGACGTCATCATCATCCCAGAGCTCTGCTCGGGGTGCGGGAAGTGCCTCGACCCCTGCCCGGTGAACTGCATCCTCGAGGACCCCGACTGGGCGCCGGCGCCCGACGATTGGTGGGAAGCGCCCGCCTTCGACGACCCGTATGTCTGACCCGACGCCTACCATCGCCGTCTCGCAATCCTGAGCCTGAACACCCTGGCGGGAGGACCCCAGTGACCGCACCCATCATCCCCGGCGCCGAGCCCTGGTCGGCCGACGGCACCAACGGCCACGGCGCCCTCGTGCTGCACGGCTTCACCGGCAACTGCAACTCGATGCGGGGCCTGGCCGAGGCCTTCCACGCCGCCGGCTACAGCGTGGAGCTCCCGCTGCTGCCCGGCCACGGCACGTCCATCGAGGACATGCTCGTCACTTCGTGGGCCGACTGGTCGGCGGCCGCCGAGGAGGCCTACCAGCGCCTCGCCGGCCGGGTGGACAAGGTCGTCGTGGCGGGCCTGTCGATGGGCGGATCGCTCACGTGCTGGCTGGCGGTGCACCACCCCGAGGTCGCCGGCATCGTCGCCATCAACCCGGCCACCCAGGTGAACGAGGAGGTGCGCGTACTCGTCACGGGCATGGTCGAGGCCGGCGAGACGATGATGCCGGGCATCGGCTCGGACATCGCCGATCCCGACGCCACCGAGTCCGCCTATGAGGGCGCGCCCCTGGCGCCGCTGCTCAGCATGTTCGCCGCCTCGGACGAGTTCGGCGCCGAGCTGGCCAAGATCGAGTGTCCGCTCCTGCTGTTCACGAGCCCGCAGGACCACGTCGTCCCGCCCACCGACAGCGACCACCTCGCCGCCAACGTCTCCGGGCCGGTCGAGCGCGTGACCTGTGACCGCAGCTACCACGTCGCCACCCTCGACTACGACAAGGGCCTCATCGAGGAGGGCGCCGTCGCCTTCGCCGACCGGGTGACCGGCTGACCGGCTGACCGGCTGACTGGGCGGGACCGGGGGCGCTGCCCTCTAGATTCAAGCGGTGCCCCAGAAGATCACCCGTGACGACGTCGCCCACGTGGCCGACCTCGCGCGCCTCGCCCTGAGCGACGACGAGCTCGAGACCTTCACCGAGCAGCTCGCCGCCGTGTTGGACCACGCCGCCGACGTCGAGGCCCTCGACGTGGCCGACGTGGCCCCCACCTCGCACCCGTACCCGCTGGAGAACGTGCTCCGCGAGGACGAGGTGCGCCCCACCCTCGACCGGGCCGAGGTGCTGGCCCAGGCCCCCTCGGTCGAGGACGACCGCTTCCGGGTGCCGCCGGCGCTGGGACAGGAGCCCTGATGGCGACCGACACGGCTGTTTCCATCGCGGAGGACGTGCGCGCCGGCACCCGGTCCGCCCGGGCGGTGCTCGACGCCCACCTGGCCGCCATCGACGAGCGTGAGGGCGAGATCCACGCCTTCAACCTCGTGCTGGCCGACGAGGCCCGGGCTGCGGCCGATGCCATCGACCGTCGGGTCGCCGCCGGCGAGGATCCCGGCCCACTGGCCGGCGTGCCCGTTGCGCTGAAGGACAACCTCTGCACCCGGGGCATCCCCACCACGTGCTCGTCCAAGATCCTGGAGGGCTGGCGGCCTCCGTACGACGCCACGGTGGTCACCCGCCTGGCCGACGCCGGCGCCGTCCTCGTGGGCAAGACCAACCTCGACGAGTTCGCCATGGGCAGCTCCACCGAGAACTCGGCCTTCGGGCCCACCCGCAACCCCCGGGACACCAGCCGGGTGCCGGGCGGGTCGAGTGGCGGCAGCACCGCCGCAGTGGCGGCCGGCTTCGCCGCCGTGGGCCTCGGCAGCGACACGGGCGGCTCCATCCGCCAGCCCGCCGCCCTCTGCGGCGTCGTGGGCCTGAAGCCCACCTACGGGCTCGTGTCCCGGTACGGCCTGGTGGCCTTCGCCTCGTCGCTCGACCAGATCGGCCCTCTCACCCACACGGTGGCCGACGCCGCCCGGGTGCTCGAGGTCATCGGCGGCCACGACGCGATGGACTCCACGTCCATCCCGCAGGCGCTGCCCCCCATCTCGGCCACCCTCGGCGACGGCGTCGCCGGGCTGCGCATCGGCCTCGTGAGTGAGCTCATGGGCGAGGGCATCGCCCCCGACGTCGCCGCCCGCGTCCGCCAGGCCGCCGAGGCCCTCGAAGCGGCCGGCGCCACCGTGGGCGAGGCCAGCGTCCCGGCCGTCACCTACGGCCTGTCCGCCTACTACCTGATCGCTCCCGCCGAGGCCTCCAGCAACCTGTCCCGGTACGACGGGGTGCGCTACGGCCTGCGGGTCGACGCCCCCACCACCGCGGAGATGAACCTGGCCAGCCGCACCGCCGGCTTCGGGCCCGAGGTGAAGCGCCGCATCATGCTCGGCACGTACGCTCTCTCGGCGGGCTACTACGACGCCTACTACGGCAAGGCCCAGAAGGTGCGCACGCTCATCATCCGGGACTTCGCCGCCGCCTACGAGCAGTTCGACCTGCTCCTGTCGCCGACGTCGCCGACCACCGCGTTCCCGCTCGGCGAGAAGGTGAGCGACCCGCTGACCATGTACCTCAACGACATCTGCACCATCCCGTCGAACCTGTCCGGGCAGCCCGCGGTGTCGGTGCCCTTCGGCACCGG
>CAYYDZ010000181.1:0-2945 GCA_964470715.1 uncultured Microthrixaceae bacterium
TCAGAGGGTGACCCAGAGGCGGAGGAGGTGGCGGGGGGACGTGGGGTCGTCGACGTAGCCGCGGCGGGCGTGGGCGACGGTGTGGTTCGAGCAGAGCTGGAGGTCGCCGGGCGCGAGGGCCATGTCGAGGTGCATGTCGGGGCGGGCGGCGACGGCCTCCCAGGCGTCGAGGGCGGCGGCCAGGCGGTCGTCCACGACGACGTCGGGGTGGCGATCGGCCGAACGGAAGTAGCCGAGGTGCATGAAGGTGCGCACCCGGTCGCCGTCGAAGCACACCGGGACGACGGGCACGTGGGGGAACCCTTCGCCGTCGCTGCGGGTGTCGAGCTCGGCCTCCTCGCACAGACGGGCGGCGAGGTCCGGCTGGGTGGCGAGCAGCTCGTTGAACACCGCCACCGAGGAGACGATGCGGGACTCACCGCCCTCCGCCGACGTCGACAGGCAGAGGAGGCCGACGACGTCGGCGGCGTCGCAGTGGAAGTTGATGTCGACCGTCGAGCGGTACTCGCGGGCGAGCGACGTGTCCGCAGGGTCGTGGTAGTCGGTGACGTGGCCGAGCAGCTCGCCCGCACCGTTCTGGGCGCCGGGCCAGCCGAGCAGCAGCCCGAAGGCCCAGAAGGCGGCTTCGCACGCCACCACGTCCATCTCGTCGACGGGCGCGCCCCGCAGCAGCACGACGCCCAGGCCGGCGTCGAGCTCGAGCCGGCAGCGTTCTGCCAGCCCGGCGAGCGCCGACGCGTCGATCTGGTCGCGTGTGAGCTCCTCGAGGGGGCGGCCGCGGGCCGCCAGCCCGTTGCCGAGGGCGGCGAACTCGTCGGCTTCGACCGGGGAAAGCGAGCGCAACCAGTCGGACTCGACCAGATCGGCCGACCGCCAGGCGGCAGGGTCATCGACGGGGCCGTCGGGCACCCCGAGGCGGGGCCGGTCGAAGTAGCCCAGGGTCTGGTCGACGTACGAGCGGAACACGGCGCCTCCTCGGCTCCTCGGGGCGTCCTCGGATCGACCGCCACCCTAGGCTCGGCGCGGTGGAGCGTGAGTGGGTCGAGCTGGTCGATGCCGATGCGGTGGTGCCGGGTCAGGTGGTGGACGCCGCCTTGGGCGAGCAGGACCTCGTGGTCTGGCGGACCGCCGGCGGCGAGCCCTGCGTGATGGAGGCCCGATGCCCGCATGAGTGGTCCCACCTCGGGGCGGAGGGTGTGGTCGACGGCGACGAGATCGTGTGCACGGCGCACTTCTGGCGCTTCGACGGCGACGGCCGCGGCACCAAGCTCAACGTCAAGGGCCGGCGCGACGCGAAGGCGGACATCGCGGTGTTCGAGTGCCGGGAGAACGGCGGGCGCATCGAGGCGTGGATCGAGCCTGCTCCCTAGGCTCCGGGCGATGGACCCGCTCCTCGCCCGCAAGACGTGGCGCACGGCCGAGCCGTTGCACGCCTTCATCTACTTCGTGCCCGAGGCGGACGAGCAGTACGAGGCGGCGGGGCTCGAACCGGGGCGCATGGGCTACTTCGCGTCTCGCGGCGCCGCGCTCGGCCCCGTCTCGGCCGAGATGGTGATCGCCACCTTCTTCAACTTCTGGCCCGGCCTCGTCCGACCCGTGATCCCGAGGGCCTGGGACCTCGCGCCCGTCGAGCGCATCCTCGACGCCCGGCTGGCGGCGGCGGATGCGGCCCTGCGGCGGGGCCTGGGTGACGAGGCCTGCGACTCGGCCGAGATGGTCGAGCTCGGTGGGCTGCTGCGACGGGCCGCCGCCGCCGCCGCCGAGCACCCCGAGGGGCGCCCGCTGTTCGCGGCCCACGCTGCCCTGGCCTGGCCCGACGACCCGCACCTCGTGGTGTGGTGGGCCGAGACCCTGCTGCGTGAGTTCCGGGGTGACGGCCACCTTGCTGCCCTGGTGGCCGAAGGGGTGACAGCCCCCGAAGCGTTGGTGGTGCACGCGGCGTCGGGCGAGGTGCCGGCCGCCGCCCTCCAGCTCACGCGGGCCTGGCCCGCGGACGACTGGGCGGCCGCCGAAGAGTCGCTCGACGCGCGCGGTTGGCTCGATCGGACGGGGGAGACGCCGACGTTGACCGACGCCGGCCGGGCGCACCGCCAGTGGGTGGAGGACGTCACCGACGCCCGGGCCCTGCCCGCCTACGAGGTGCTGGGCGCCGAGGGCTGCGACCGGGTCCGCACCCTTGCCCGCCCCTTCAGCCGGGCGGTCATCGACGCCGGACTGCTCACGCCGGACCTCTCCCGCTACGGCGACGGCGCCTGAGGCTCCGCCCGTTCGATCTGGGTCCACACCACCGCCGGTCGATTGGCGAAGGCGTCGACCGCGGCCACGACGTCGCCGGCGTCGATGAGGGCCACCCCGATGTGGGCGGGATCGCCGTCGAGGGCGTCGGCGGCGAAGATGTCCACGGCCACCGTGCCGGGCCCGGCACTGCGGGCTCGGACCGTGACGGCGCCGTAGGACCGGTTGCCCTCGAGCACCACGCGCTCGAAGCCGTCGGCCTCGGTCACCACGAGGCGCTGGGTGCGCACCTCGTCGTCGAGCTGGCGGTGCAGGCGAGCCAGGCGCGAGCGCACCTCGGCGACGGTGGCTTCCAGCGCGTCGAGCCGGGCGTCCAGGTGGTCGTCGGGCGAGTCAGGCCGGTGGCAGGCGGGATCGGGCACGGTGGTTCCCCCAGGGGAGCGGTCGGGGTGGACGAGGGGGGAAGTGGTCCGGCCGCGCCGACCCTACGCCGGGGGTGTGACGCTCCCGCCGGGCCCGTGCGCGCCGTGGAGATGCCCGAGGCTGCCGGGCGCGACCCGCACCGACGCCAGGTAGCGGTCGAGGTCGGCGCGGCGCAGCCGGTACACCCGGCCCAGGGCGTAGGCAGGGACGAGGCCGTGGTCGATCAGGCGGTAGAGCGTGCGGGGGGTGATGCCCAGGTACCGCGACGCGGCCGTCGTCCCGAGCCA
>CAYYDZ010000181.1:3045-4907 GCA_964470715.1 uncultured Microthrixaceae bacterium
AGCCCCGTCGCGGTCAGCCTTCGACCAGGAGGGCGTCCAGGCCGCGGAAGGGACCGCGCTGGTGCCAGTGCAGGTCACCGGCGAGGCGCAGGTCGGGGCACCGGGTGGCGAGGGTCCGCAGCATGACCTCAGCCTCGGCCTTCGCCAGTGAGGCGCCGAGGCAGTAGTGGGCGCCGAAGGCGAACGACAGGGGCGCAGGGCCCGTGCGGCCGGGCCGGAACTCGTCGGGATCGTCGTAGGCAGCGGGGTCCCGGTTGGCGGCGGACAGGTAGACGAGCAGGGGAGCGAAAGCGTTGATGGTGACGCTGCCGAGCTCGATGGGCTCGTAGGGGATCCGGGCCACGAACAACGTCGGCGTCTCGTAGCGCAGGAACTCGTTCACCACATCGGCGACCGCCCACTCTCCGCTGACGACGGACCGCCATCGGCCAGGGTCGGTGAGCAGCACCGACATGCCGTTCGTGAACAGGTCGCGGGTGGTGCGGTGGCCGGCGGAGTAAAGCGTGGCCGCGAGGGAGAGCAGCTCGACGCGTTGCAGCCGTTCGCCGTCCTCCTCGGCCACCAACAACGCGGAGAGCAGGTCGTCGCCGGGTGCCGCCCGCCGCTCGTCGAGCAGCGCGGCGAGGTAGGCGTGGAACTCCTCCGCGGCGGCGATGGCCGTGTCGCGGTCTGCATCGTCGACCCGGACCCCGAGCAGGGGAGCGGTGCGATCACTGAACACCGTGAGCGTGTCCCGATCCGCGGCGGGGACGCCCAACATCTCCGAGATGACGAGGGAGGGGAGCTGGTGCGCGTACGCGCCGAGCAGGTCGAAGGGGCCGGCGCCGGCGAGGGGCTCGAGCAGGTCGGCGGCGGTTTGTTCCATCCAGGGGCCGAGGGCGGTGACCCGTCGGGGGGTGAAGGCCTTGCTCACGAGGCCTCGGACCCGGGGATGGTCGGGCGGATCGAGGAAGTTGATGCGGTGGCTCATCTCGTCGCGAGCGGCGCCCTCGGGCAGCCCGTCGAGGTAACGGGCGGCGATGGGCGCCGTCCCGCAGTCCTGGTGACGAAGGGCCTCCAGCGCCTCCTGGTGGCCGGTGACCGCCACGAACCCGCTGGCGAGCGGGCGGACCGGGCCCTCGGACCGCAGCGCGGCGAGCCGGGGGTAGGGGTCGGCGAGCCCTTCGAGGTCACCGGGATCGAAGAGGCTCGGCTCGGTCACGTCCGGGATCTTCGCAGTCGCTGTGGGCTCCTGCCCGCCGGTCCTGCTGTTGGGCGATGATGACGCCCATGGGGGAGTCCACCGCCGCGCCCACGATGCCCACCGTCCTCGACGCCGCCGCCGCCATCCGTCGGGGCGATCTCGGCGCGGCCGAGCTCGTGACGGCGTGTCTCAGCGCCATCGACGAACGCGATGGCGACCTGAACGCGTTCGTCCACCTCGACCCGGAAGGTGCTCTCGTGCGGGCCCGGGCCGTGGACGATCTGGTCGCCGCCGGCCGGGCCGACGAGCTCGGGCCACTGGCCGGCGTGCCTTTTGGCGTGAAGGACCTCGAGGACTTCGCGGGCATGCCGACCACCAAGGGCTCGTACTGGTACGCCGGTCGGGGTCCGGCGGGGCGCGACAGCATCCACGTCGGACGGCTGCGGGCCGCCGGTGCGGTGGCGGTCGGGAAGACCGCCACCCCCGAGTTCGGCACCTTCGCCTACACCGCCAGCCCCTTGCTCGGGATCACCCGCAACCCGTGGGACCTCGCTCGTACCCCGGGCGGGTCGAGCGGTGGTTCCGCGGCCGCCGTGTCCGCCGGCATGGTGCCCTTCTGCACCGCCAGCGACGGCGGCGGGTCGATCCGCACCCCGGCCAGCTTCACGGGCCTGCCCGG
>CAYYDZ010000182.1:0-4882 GCA_964470715.1 uncultured Microthrixaceae bacterium
GCCATCTTCATCACGCCGGACCTGTACCAGGACATGGAGCACTGGCACGAGGTGGCGGCGGAGATCCGCCGTGACTCGCCCGTCCTGCGGGTCGAGGCCGAGGGGTGGCCGGCCTTCTGGGCCATCACGTCCCACGCCGACGTGTTCGAGGTGTCCCGCCGGAGCGACGTGTTCTGGAACACCGAGAGGTCGGCGCCGGGTCCCGACGTGACGTACGACGTGCTCGAGGCGATGGGCTTCGCACTGCCCCGCACCCTCGTGCACATCCACGGCGAGGAGCACCAGAAGTACCGCCAGGTCACCAACGACTGGTTCAAGCCGGCGGCGGTGTCGCGCCTCCAGCCGGCCATCGACGCCATCGCCGACGAGTACGCCGACCGCCTCGTCGAGCTCGGGGGCAGCTGCGACCTCGCCCAGGACCTCGCCGTGCCCTTCACCCTGCGCGTGATCATGACCATCTTCGGGGTGCCGGAGCAGGACGAGGCCCTCATGCTGCGCCTCACCCAGGGCATCTTCGGTGCCGCCGACCCCGAGTACCTGGGCGACTTCACCGACCCGTTGGCGTTCCTGTCCGACACGCTCGGCACCTTCACCGAGTACTTCGGCGAGCTCACCGCCGATCGCCGGGCCCACCCGGCCGATGACCTCGCCACGGTGCTGGCCAACGGCCAGGTCGACGGTGGGCCCCTCGGCGAGACCGAGCTCCTCTGGTACTACATCATCGTGGCCACGGCCGGGCACGACACCACGTCGTTCGCCTTCGGCGGCGGCATGGAGCAGCTCCTGCGCAACCCGGACCAGCTCCGGGCGCTCCAGGCCGACCCGTCCCTCGCCCAGAACGCGGCGGAGGAGATGATCCGCTGGACCAGCCCGGTGCGCAGCTTCTTCCGCTGGACCCAGGAGGACACCGAGGTGGGCGGCCAGGCCATCGCCAAGGGCGACGTCGTGCTCACCTCCTACCCCTCGGCCAACCGGGACGAGACGGTGTTCGTGGACCCGATGCGCTTCGACATCACCCGCCCGGACGCCGACAAGACCCTCGCCTTCGGCCTCGGCATGCACTACTGCCTCGGCGCCCAGGTGGCCCGTCGCGAGGTCCGGACCCTGCTGTCCAAGGTGCTCGAGCGGATCGACACCATGGAGCTGGCCGGCGAGCCCGAGTACCAGCGGGCCCACTTCGTGAGCGGGGTCAAGCACCTCCCCGTGACCTACACGCTCCGTTGATGCTCCCACCCGCCTCCCGGCGCTGACGCGGACCTTGCCTCCTGCCGCCGAGCGGTGAACACTGTTCAGGTGCCCACCCTCACCACCAACCTGTTCTGGGGACAGGGGGAGCGCGACCACCGCCTGGCGGTGGTGGAGGGGCACTGGCCCGAGGACGTCGAGGGGTCGGTGTTCATCGTCGGCCCCGACAAGCGGCGACCGGGCGGCCACTGGTTCGGCGAGCACGGCCTGATCGAGAAGATCCACCTGCGTCCGGACGCCGACGGCGCGGTCGTGGTCGAGCACCGGCGCGTCGACACCCCGGTCAACCGGCTGCGCCGGCGCTTCCCCCGGCTCTTCGCCAAGGTCGCGTTCATGGAGCTGTCACCGTTCGGGGTGACCAACATGGCCAACACGAACGTCCAGCCCCTCGAAGGGCGGCTCTTCGTGGGCTACGACGCCGGCCGCCCTGTCGAGGTTGACCCCGAGACCCTCGCCTTCCTCACCCCGGTGGGCGCCAACGACGAGTGGCTTCAGGGGGCGCCCGGGCTGCTCGAGCCGCTGTGCGCGGTCGCGGCGCACCCGGCGCCCGACCACGGGGAGCGGGCGCTGTGGTTCGTGAACTACAGCCAGATCTCGCCCCCCGACGTCGCCGCCGACACCTACCTCGCCCGCTGGGGCCTCGACGGCCCGGTGCACCGCTGGAAGGTCGAGGGGATGTCGCCGTTCGACTCCATCCACGACGTGAAGGTGTCCGCCGACCACGTCGTGTTCAGCGACCTCCCCTTCCAGGTGGGGCCGGAGACCTTCCGGGGCCTGCCGCCGGCGCAGCGCAACCAGGACCACACCAAGCTCTGGATCGTGGCCAAGGCCGACGTGGCCGCCACGCCGCCGGGGGGCACGGTCCGCGCCCTCGAGGTGCGCCTGCCGATGCCGACGGGCCACCTCTACGTCGACCACGACGAGCCCGACGGGCGCATCCGGGTGATCCTCCAGCACGCCCCCCTGGCCGACCTCGTGCTCACGCTCACCGCCGACGAGCGCGACCACCGCAACGGCCGGCCCATCGCCAAGGACTACGAGGGCCTCATCGCCGTGGCCCTGCAGCCCTCGGTCGTGGGTCGCTACGTCATCGACCCCGCCACCGGCGAGGTGGTCGAAGGTGACGTCGCTGTGGACCCCGAGCGGGTCTGGGGTGGCGTCCTGCCCACCGCCGACACCTACCGGCCCGCCGCGCGCGCCCATCACCGCCAGCTCTGGTACGCCGGCGCCGGCTACGACCCCGACCTGATCCCCGAGACCTGGTGGCAGCTGTACCACGACGCCACCGACGGCGTGGTGGCGCCCGACGACCTCCCGGACGTGGCGGTCCCCGGCACCCTGTCCCGTGTCGACCTCGAGGCCATGAAGGTGGCCGAGGTGTGGAGCTATGACGACGGGGCCTTCCCGTCGCCGCCGACGTTCGTGCCTCGCGCCGGCGCCGACGATCCCGACGACGGCTACGTCGTGGTGGTGGTGCACCGCAACGGCCCGAAGGAGATCCAGATCTTCGACGCCGGCCACCTCGAGGCCGGCCCGCTGGCGCGGGCGACCTCGCCGGGGTTCAACCCGAACTTGATGCTGCACTCCTGCTGGATGGCCGACCGCGTCGGCCCCCGCCCCAGCGACTACCGGGTGCCGCTCCGCCGCGACGTCAAGGGCGCCGTGCGCGGCCTGCCCGGCGTGCTCCGCGGCTTCGCGGCGATGGGCAAGGCCATGTCCCGCGCCGCCCGCGACGCCCGCGCCTGACCGTCACCCCGCAGGCGCCCACGCCGAACCGTCTCGCCGGATCCGTCGGTCCGTAGGTGGCCGGAGCGCCAGACCTCGAACGTTCAGCTGAACGTCGTCTCGCGCCAAGTGGAGTCGGCCTCGGTCAGCTGCCTCACGGGGTGGAGAGGCCGGCGTTGAGGAAGGCGAGTGACCAGGAGAGGTCGTCGTGGGTGAGTCGGGTGCCGTCCCATCGGGAGATGATGGTGGTGGGCTCGATGTGGAGGCCGAGGTCGAGGTTGGTGGCGGTGATGGGGGCCCCGGTGGGGGTGTTGGGTGGGGCGTCGACGAGGGGTGGGCGTCCGGGTCGGTGCAGGATGACCTGGTCGTCGTCGAGTTCGATGCGGTAGCCACCTTCGTGGACGAGTCGGTGGTGGAACGGGCAGAGGGTGATGAGGTTGTCGAGCTCGTTGGGGCCGTGGTGGGCGCGGTGAACGATGTGGTGGGCGTGGGTGTGGCCGGTTGCCCCGCAGCCGGGGATGCGGCAGCAGCCGTGGTCGCGGGCGTCGACTTCGCGTCGGACGCGGGGTGGGATGGTCTTGGAGGCTTTGTCGACGAGGGTGGCCTTGCCGTCGGGGCCGGTGACGATGGTGTGAGTGGTGGCGTCGCAGGCGAGGCGGCGGGCGGTCTCGGGGGCGATGTTGGTGGAGCCTTGGAGGTGGCAGGTGCCGTCGGCGTCGTCGGTGAGGGTGTCTCGGTCGACGTGGACGACCACGGTGGCGCGGCTGCTGGTGTCGGGGTGGTCGCCGGTGCAGATGGCGACGAGTGCGTCGGCTTGGCGTGCTTCTTTGGGGTCGTCGCCGGGCTGGGGGACGGCCTGGGTGTCGTGGTCGCTCGCGGGGCGTTCAGCTGAACGTTTTGTGGGGGCGATGGTGGCGGCTTGGATGGCGGCGATGACCACGGCGGCGTCTTCGGGGGTGAGGCGGCCTTCGAAGCAGACCATGCCGTCGTCGTCGAACCACCACCGGAAGTAGCGGCGGGCGTGGCGGTCGTTGGCGTTGGGGTCGTCGAGTTGGCTGGTGGAGCGGTAGCCGGCGACGGCGCGTTCGAGGTGGCTGGTGGTGCCGTTGAGGGCGTAGTTCAAGAAGAAGTCCTCGGTGTCGGCGTCGGCGACGCGGGTGATGGCCCGCACCTTCGAGTAGGACAGGATCCCGGCGGCGAAGTGGGCGCGTACCTGCGGAAGGTGTTCGAGAGCGTGGGCGACCCGGAGGTGGTCCTGGGCGGTGCGGATGTTCATGCCGCAGTGCCACATGAGCCAGTGGGCGCCCGAGCGGCACTCCCATGCGGCCCAGCCTTGGCGGCGGTCGAACTCGGCGACGTAGAGCAGGAACCGGCAGGTGGCGGCGGCGATGTGGCCGGCGAGCGAGGTGATCTCGGCCTCGAGGCGTTCGGTCGACAGCGCGGCGGCTTCGGCGACGACGGCGTCGGCGACGTCCTCACCGGGCGGGCATGTGGCAGGCGCGAGGGGCATCGGTGAACCTCCGGAGTGGGTGGCGCTGACCCTCATTGTCCCCACCCCCACTGACAGGAATCCGACCCCGAAAACGTTCAGCTGAACGCCCTAGGTCGACGTCGGCCGAGCAGCTGCGGCATGGCGGAACTGCTCCCGAGAACGTCCCGCGGAACGCCGGCCTCAGGTCAGGCGGAAGCCGTGGCCGTCGGCGGCGGGCTCGACCCGGTAGGCGGTCTTCCCGGGCAGGTGGGTGCCGATCATGAGGCTGCCCGACGCGGCGCAGTCGGCCAGGAACGACGTGCGGGTGGACCGGGCCGCGTCGGCGTCGCTGTCGGCGACGGTCGAGAGGTGGGGCATCGCCGCCTGGCCGGCGTGGTGCAGCACGTCGCCGGTGATGACGCCGAACTCGGCGCCGCTGGT
>CAYYDZ010000183.1:0-1232 GCA_964470715.1 uncultured Microthrixaceae bacterium
CCGCCACCTCCACCTGATGACGCCGCCCACCACCCCCACCTGATGACCCCACCCACCACCTCCACCTGATGACCCCACCCACCACCCCGCCGAACATCCTCTACCTGCACTCCCACGACACCGGTCGGTGGGTGCAGCCGTACGGCTACCAGGTGCCCACGCCGAACATCCAGCACCTCGCCGACCAGGGCGTGCTGTTCCGCCGTGCCTTCTGCGTCGCACCGGTGTGCTCGGGCAGCCGGGCCGGCCTGCTCACGGGCCGCCACTGCCACACCAACGGGATGATGGGCCTCGCCCACCGGGGCTGGCGGCTCGTGGACTACGACCAGCACTGGGTCCACCCCCTGCGGGCCGCCGGATACCACTCGGCGCTGATCGGCGAGCAGCACCTGTCGGTCGACCCGACGGAGATCGGCTACGACCAGATCGTCCCGGTCGCCTCCAACCACGCCGCCGAGGTGACCCCGCGAGCCGTCACCGCCATCGAGGACCTGCCCCAGCCGTTCTTCCTGTCCGTGGGCTTCTTCGAGACCCACCGGAGCTACGCGGTGCCCACGTCGGTGCGCGACACCCTCTACTCCCGGCCACCGCCGCACATCCCGGACAACCCCGCCACCCGCGAGGACATGGCCTCGTTCAAGGCGAGCGTCCGCTCGCTCGACCAAGGGGTCGGCGCGGTGCTCAACGCCCTCCATCGCCGGGGCATCGCCGAGAACACCCTCATCATCTGCACCACCGACCACGGCCTCGCCTACCCGCGGGCCAAAGCCACCCTCTACGACCGTGGCATCGGCGTGATGCTGCTCGTCCGGGGCCCGGGCGGCTTCAGCGGCGGCCGGGTCATCGATCCCATGGTGACCCACCTCGACCTCTACCCCACCCTCTGCGACGTCGCCGGCATCACCCAGCCGGCGGGACTGCAGGGCCGGTCGCTGCTGCCCCTCGTGCAGGGCCACGCCGACCACCTGCACGACGAGATCTTCGCCGAGCTCACCTACCACGCCGCGTACGACCCCCAGCGGGCGATCCGCACCGAGCGCTGGAAGTACGTGCGCATCTTCCACGACTACCTGCACCCCGTCCTGCCCAACGTCGACGAGAGCGCGGCCAAGGACGCCTACCTCGCCGCGGGGTGGGCCGACACCGTCGTGGCCCGCGAGCAGCTCTACGACCTCGTCCTCGACCCCGAGGAGGGCAACAACCTCGCCGGCGACCCCGCCCACGCCGAGGTG
>CAYYDZ010000183.1:1332-4870 GCA_964470715.1 uncultured Microthrixaceae bacterium
GTGGCCGGCCGCCCGGAGGAGTACTTCGAGGCCCTGCGCCACTCGGGCCGTCCCCGTCGCCCCGAGGAGTACTTCACCGGGGTCACCGACACCTCCATCCTCGACCACCTCACCGAGCGGGGCATCGGCGACGAGCCGCCCCAGCGGTCGCCCCTGTGGAGCCGGACCGCCTACGACCGCTACCTCGAGTGGGTCTTCGACGCCGGCACCACGGACAACGGGGTGTTCGGGGCCAAGCTCATGTGGGGCTACTTCGGCGACTTCACGAGCCTCCTGCGCAACGTGGCCGCCTACCGCGACGTGCCCCTCGCCGAGCTGTTGCCCACGGTGTTCCCGAACCTCCAGTTCGTCCGGGTCATCCGGGCCAACAAGGTGCGCCAGGCGGTGTCGCTCTGGAAGGCGGTGCAGACCGCCGCGTGGAGCGAGGCCCACGACGCCACCCAGGAGGTGCCGCCGCCGTACAAGAGCTTCCTCGAGGAGAGCCGCCCGGGCCTGCGCTTCCACTACCGCGCCATCGAGCACCTCCTGCATCAGCTCCTCGAGCAGGAGGCGGCGTGGGACACCTTCTTCGCCCACGCCGGCATCAAGCCCGTCCTGGTGCTCTACGAGAACTTCGCCGGCGACTACACCACGTCGATCGTTCGTCTGCTCGAGCGCCTCGGCCTCGAGCCGCCGGCGGACGCGTCGAAGCTCGAGCCGCCGCTCAAGCAGCAGTCCGACGCCATCAACGACGACTGGGTGCGGCGCTACAGCGAGATCAAGCTCGGCACCGAGTTCGACCTCACGCCGGCGCCGGTGGGTTCGGCAACAGGAGGCTGACGGCAACGCGTCCACCACTGCCCTGTTCTTCCGGACATATGTCCGTTATCATGGATAGTGATGGATCTGTCCCGGCCGTACGCGGATGTCCTGACCGGCGCCCGAGGCCGCGTCGTGGCTGCCCTCGTTCAGGCCGGGACCGGCGCGACGATCCGTGAGCTCGCCGCCCGGGCGGGCACCTCTCCCCAGGGCACCCTCGACGTGGTGACCGACCTCGCCGAGTCCGGCATCGTCGACACCGATCGGGTCGGGCGGTCGGTCGTCGTGACCCTGAACCACGAGCACCTGGCCGTCCCGAGCCTCACGGAGCTGGTGGCCCTACGCCTGCGCCTGGTCGAGCGGCTCACCTCCCACCTCGCCGACTGGCCGCCGATCCTCGACGCGGCCTGGCTCTTCGGTTCGGCCGCTCGTGGCGACGGCGGCCGGGACTCCGACATCGACATCCTGCTGGTGGCATCCCGCCCCGACGACCCGAGGTGGGACCACCACACCGACGAGTTGCGGCACGTCGTCGAGCGGTGGACGGGGAACCCCGCCCAACTGGTCGAGTACGACGAGGACGCGTTCGCCGCGCTGGTGGCGTCGGACGCCCCGCTGGTGGTCTCGTTGCGGGCCGACGCCATCGCGCTGACCCCAGCCGCCCGACGCCGGCTCCGGCGGGCGTCATGAGTGCCAGGGCCTCGCAACGATCGGTTCCCTGTGGCACCTCCGACGCCCGCAGCCGGCTCGTCGATGCCCGCGCCTTCCTGGACGTCGCAGAGGTCTTCGACAACACGGATGTCATCGCCACGAACGCCATCCACGCCGCGATCGCGGCGGCGGATGTCCTGTGCTGCCTGGCCCTGGGGAAGCGATCCAGCAGCGCGAACCACAGCGACGCCGGGGAGCTTCTGCACCAGGTCGACGCGACCGCCGCCAACTCCCTGCGGCGCTGCCTCGACCTGAAGACGAAGGCGGCCTATGAAGCGAGGGACCTGTCGGCGAAGGACGCGGCCGCAACCGTGCGCCACGCCACCCACCTCGTCGAAGCGGCGGAGAAGGCCCTGCTCGCCGCCCCCTGATGAGGTGCGCCGCCGCTCAGCGGAAGCCGGCGAGTCGCAGCGCCGCAGCAAGCGCGGCATCGCCACCTCGCTCCCGCCTCAGCGGCGGGCCCAGGACTCCGGGTCGCTGAGGAGCTCGTCGACGACTGGGGGCAGCTCGGCCTTGGCGATGGCGTCGACGGTGACGACCTCGAGCACCGAGCGCAGGCTGGCCCGGGCCGCCACCCAGACGGGCTTGAGGGCGCCGGCGGCGCCGCCGTACTCCAGCTCTTCGGGGGGGATGCCCCGCACGTCGGCGAGGGGACCCTCGACGGCGCGGATGATGTCGGCCACCGAGATGGTGTCGGCGGGCTTGGCGAGCCAGTAGCCACCGTCGGCGCCCCGCTGGCTGCGGACCATGCCGGCCCGGCGCAGCTCGGAGAGGATGCTCTCGAGGAACTTGAGGGGGATGCCCTGGGTGGTGGCGATCTGGTCGCCCTTCAGGGGGCCCTCGCCCGCCGCGACCGCGAGCTCGACGGCGGCGCGCACGGCGTAGTCGACCTTCGCGGAGACACGCATGACCCGTATCCTTCCATGCGCGCTGTCCCCGCTCTTGTGAAGCGCCGTCACGTCGCCCCCCTCCCGCTACGCCGCACCGATGGGCTTCACCCACACCTGGGCACCAGGCACGACCGAGAATTGCTCGACGGTGCCCCGCGTCAGCTGGGCCCAGGCCGGCTCGCCGTCGATCAGCAGGTCGGCGCGCACCTCGAAGCCGAGGCGCACGACGCGCTCGACGGTGGCCTGGACGCCACCCGCGAGGGGTTGGTCGGACAGCTCGAGATCGTGCGGGCGCACCTGGCGGCCGGCGACGGTGGTCACCGGACCGAGGAAGCTCATGACGAAGTCGTTGGCGGGGTGGTCGTAGAGCTCGTCGGGGGTGCCGACCTGCTCGACCTTGGCGTCGGCGAGGACCACGATCTCGTCGGCCACGTCCATGGCCTCCTCCTGGTCGTGGGTCACGATGACCGTGGTGACGTGCACCTCGTCGTGGAGCCGGCGCAACCAGGTCCGCAGCTCCTTGCGCACCTGGGCATCGAGGGCGCCGAAGGGCTCGTCGAGCAGCATCACCGAGGGCTCCACCGCGAGCGCCCGCGCCAAGGCCATGCGCTGGCGCTGGCCCCCGGACAGCTGCGACGGCAGGCGGTCACCGAAGTTCTCCAGGTGCACCAGCTCGAGCAACTCGTCCACCTTGGCCTTGATCTCGGCCTTGGGGCGCTTGCGGATCTCGAGGCCGAAGGCCACGTTGCGCCGCACCGAGAGGTGCTTGAACGCGGCGTAGTGCTGGAAGACGAAGCCCACGTTGCGCTGTTGCGGCGGCAGGCCGGTGGCGTCCTCGCCGGCGATCTCCACCACTCCCTCGTCGGGGACCTCGAGGCCGGCGATGACCCGCAGCAGGGTGGACTTGCCGCCGCCGCTCGGCCCCAGCAGGGCGGTCAGGGACCCGGTGGCGATGTTCACCGAGACGTCGTCGAGGGCAACGAACTCGCCGAAGCGCTTCGTGACGTTCCTCGCTTCGATGCTCACAGGGAATCGTCCTTCTCGTCGTCGGGGCGGAGCAGGTTGGTGAGGACCAGCGACACGATGGCGATGACCGCCAGCGAGACCGAGATGGCGTAGGCCGAGGTCTGGTCGAAGCC
>CAYYDZ010000184.1:0-4846 GCA_964470715.1 uncultured Microthrixaceae bacterium
ACCGTCCCCGACACCCCCGACGGAGCCGAGCGATAGGCCGCAGTGATGGCCGCCCGCTCACTGATCGTTCGGGCGTTGTCGTGGGTCACCGAACCCGTCGGGTGGCCGTTGAAGAACACCGTGGGGCTCGAGAAGTGCCCGACGCGGGGGCACGAGCCACCGGGGCAGCTCGCGGAGTCGTAGGCCATGATCGTCCGGAAGTCGTTGACGAGGTCGCGGTAGCCGTTGGAGTAGGAGAAGAGCCCTCCCCCGTCGGGGTCGCCGTGGCCGGCACCCATGTTGTGGCCGAGCTCGTGGGCGTAGCTGAGGTTGCCGCGAGCGCAGCCGGGATCAGTGACCGAGAACCCGTTGGCGCCCGAAGCGGGGCCGCCCAGGTAGGCGATGCCGCAGCCATCCGACAGTGGGGTGACCAGCGCGGCCAGGTCGGCGGCGAGTTGATCGCGACGGACGTGCACGCTGTCGAGGAAGCCGTCGGCGCCGGCCTGCCAGCGGGTCAGTTCGGTGTTGGACACCGCGCTTCCCGAATAGGCCACGTACTCGATGCCCACCGAATGCACCGACTGGTTCACCCCCGACCTGTCGTAGGCCGCGTTCATCTCGTTGACCGTCGCCGTCAGCTCGGTCAACGCCTCCGAATCGCCGCCGTAGTAGGTGCGCGCGGCAGTGTCGTACCAGGTCAACACGTCGACCACGGGTCCGCTCGACGTCGATGGTGGCGGACCGCCATCTGGTTGGGCCGAGGCGGTCTCCTTGTCGTCGTCGGTGTGGCCCGCGCCGCCGTGGACTGCTTGATCCCCCAGCGGTTCGAGCTCGTTGGGGAACTTGCGGCCCTCCTCGACGATCAGGAGTCTGCCGCCGGGAACGGGCGAGATGTCGTAGACCACGCCGTCGACCGCGGCGGTGCCGACGGTCCGCCCGTCGACGAACGTCAGCGTGGCGTAGTCACCGTCGGCGGAGCTGCCCGACCAGGTGGTCGAGCCCTCTGCACCCGGGACGGGGCGCCCGTCACCATCGAGCGCGACCACGACGTCGCTGAAGAGCTCGAGATCGACACGTGACCCGCTGAGCGCCGACGCCACCCCGCTGGAGGGCGTCTCCACGAAGCGCGACCGCTTTGCGTGGCGCAGCTTGTCGAGCGCCATGGGCGACAGCACGTCGGGGTCCACCGCCGGCGCCGAGTCGAACGTCAGCACGCCCCCGTCGGACGGCCCCTGCGGTGCGCCCTGCGCTGTCGCCGGTGCACTGGTGGCCATCACCACCGCCATCGCACCGAACAGCACGACCGAGACGCGGCCGAGCTCCCTCCGGCACCAAGGACCCACCGTCCTGCTCATGACGTCGTGACCTCCGCTCCGCCTCACGAGTTGCCCGTCTTGCTCGTCCAGCGTCTCGGAGCGACTCGGAGATCACGAGCCCGCCTCGAGACCTCTGCGATGGTACTCGACCCCTCGGTCCTTCACCGGCGTGCCGGCGCCGGTCTCGCCGCCTCGCTTGGCAACGCAGGCTACCGGCCGGCCTCTGGCGCGGAAGATGCGCTCCGACCCAGGACGTGTGCGGTCATCCGCTCGGGCCAGTCCGGGCTCGGCACCTCGCCGGCGAGGGCCAGGGCGTAGAGAGTGCCGGTGCAGCTCGCCACCGCCAGCTCGGCGTCGGTCGTCGGCGGGAGCGTGCCGTCGGCGACGGCGGCCGACAGGATGGCCCGGATGCGGCGCCGGCGGGGAGCCACGACCCGCTCCCGGTAGGCGTCGCGCAACCCCGGGTCGGTCGACTCCTGGAGCATGGTGCCCACCATGGACACGCCGCCCGGACGCAGCACACCTCGATGGAACGCGTCGAGCTCGGCATGTAGGTCGGCCCGATGGTCGCCAGTGGGCTCGAGGTCGGCCGCTTCGGGCAGCGACGCCACCGCGGCGACGGCCAGCTCGGCCTTGCCCCGCCAGCGGCGGTAGATCGCCTGACGGGTCGTGCCCGCCGCCCGCGCGACGGCCACCAGAGACAGTCCCTCGTACCCATGGGCGGCCAGCTGGTCGAGCGTGGCCGCCAGGACGGCGTCGTCGATGGCCTCGTCCCGAGGCCGGCCCCGGGGGTGCGGCTCGACGTCGCACACGGCATACTCCATTTCCGCAACACTACTGTCTCGTAAATGGAGGAGCGACCATGCGCATCGCCGTGATCGGCGCCGGTTCGGTGGGGCGGAGCCTCGCCACGGCCACGGAACGACTGGGCCACGACGTGGTCGTCGGGGTGCGGGACCCCGACGACCCCCGCCACGCCGACCTCGCCTCGCGCGCCACCCCGGCGGAGGCCGCTGCAGGGGCCGACCTCGTGGTGCTGGCCGTGCCCGCGGCGGCGGTGGCCGACGCCGTCGCCGGCCTCGCCCTGGCGCCGCCGACGATCGTGGTCGACGCCACCAACGCGGTCGGCGCCCCGCCGCCGGGGGGGCACCCGACGATGGGCGCCTACACGCGGTCGCTCGTCGCCCCCGAGGTCCCGGTGGTGAAGGCCTTCAACACCATCGGGGCCGAGCACCTGCTCACCGGCGGGGTCGACGGGACGCCCGCCTTCCTGCCCATCGCCGGCGACCCCGCCGGCGTCGAGGTGGTCGAGGCCCTCGGCCGCGACCTCGGCTTCGACGTGGTCCCTCTCGGCGGCCACGACGCCGTCCCCCTGGTCGAGGATCACGCCCGCCTCTGGATCCACCTCATGCGCACCGGCTGGGGGCGGGGGTTCGCCTTCGGCGTCCTCGGTCGGCCCTCGCCCGCCCCGGCGACTCCGGCGCACTGATGGCCACGCCGATCCCCGCGCCGGGCGGGGCCCGCCTCGGTCCCCCGGACCGGGCCGAGGCGCAGGCCTGCCTCGACGCCGTTCTCACCGCCATCGATCCTGGCAACGGGCCCACCGAGCTCCAGCAGCTGCTGGTCGAGGCGGCCTTCGCCTCGATGACCGGCCACGACGTCACCCGCACCGCAGGTGCGTCCGTCGACCCCGACGATCTCGCTGCGGTGCTCGCCGACCGCGACGCCGCGTTCCGCACCCGGATCCTCCAGATGATGATCCTGGGGGCGCTCGTGCTGCGGCCCCTCCCCACCACGGTCGCGGACCGGGTTGGCCGGTACGCCGAGGAGCTGTCCGTCGACGACGGCATGCTCGCCGTGGCCCGCCGCTTCGCCTCCGGCCAGCTCGGCCTGGCCGCCTTCGACTTCCAGCGCAACGGCTACACCGCCGACTGGGACCCCGACCGGGCGTCGACCCTGCACGCCAGCACCGAGCTGCACGACGCGTGGCAGCAGTCGGTCGCCGATCCGGCGCTGGCCGGGCAGTGGGCGGCCTTCGAGCGACTCCCCGGCGGCACCCTCGGTCGGCGGATGTGGGAGTTCTACCGGGCTCGGGGGTTCGTCTTCCCGGGCCTCCCCGGCTCGGCCCCGCCGCTGCTCGCCCAACACGACTTCGTCCACGTGCTCGCCGACTACGGCACCCGGGTCGAGTCCGAGCTCGAAGTCTTCGCCTTCATCGCCCGCGCCAACGACGACCCCAAAGGCTTCTCGCTGCTGGCGATGGTGGTCAGCCTCTTCGAGACCGGCTACCTGGCCACCGGCGCCGGCCTCTTCGAGTCCTTCCCCGGGCAGCTCTCCCAGGACGGGATGGCGGTCCGGCTCGCCGACGCGCTCCGGCGGGGCGCTCTCAGCCACGGCCCCGGCGGCCAACCCGACGTGGACCTGCTGGCCGTCGACTGGTTCGCGCTGGCCGACCGCCCCGTCGACGAGCTGAGGTCCGCCTTCGCCGTCGTCGCCAAGTCCGAGGCCGCCGAGGCCGCCGGCAGCGTCGGCCCCTGGGAGCCGGGTGGCATCAGCCCCTACCAGTGGACCTCCGCCCAGGAGCGCGCTGCCTCCCTCGACGAGCCCTACGACTCGTACGGTGCCCGCCCCTGAAGCGCGCCTCAGGCGCCGCCGACGAGGGTGCGCAGGTCGGTCTGGTCGGGCGACCCCCAACGGGTGTCGAAGGCCTGCTGGGCCACCCGGCGGGCTGTGACCGCGGCGTCGGTGGCGAGGGTGTCGCCGGCGGGGGTGAGCACGGCGAGGGCCAGGCGGGCGTCCTTCGGGTGCGGTTCGCGGGTCACGACGCCGATGCGCTCGAGGGGGCCGAGCTGGCGGGCGACGCCAGAGGGCGTGATGCCGAGGGCGTCGGCCAGCTCGACCCGCTGCATGCGGCCGCCCGGCCGGGCCTGGAGCTCGAGGAGCAGGGCCAAGTCGTTCAGGCCGAGGCCGTGAACCGACCCCAGGGTGCGGTCGACCTCGCGCACGAGCTGAGTGGTCGTGCGGTTGAGGCGGAGCAGGGTGTCGAGGGCGGCGTCCATCTCGTCATCCTATCGTTGAGTGCTCAACGATCTCTCATGAATACCGAGCGAGATTCTGGTCCGGGTCGCATGACCCGGCGGTCACAGGGGAGACTCCCGGGATGCTCATCTTCGGAATCCTCGGCTTCGGCATCGTCATCGGCGCGATCGCCGGCTGGATCACCGGCACCGAGTCGTGGGGCAAGCGCATCGGCTACGGCCTCCTCGGCTCCTTCGTCGGCGGCCTGCTCGCCAGCCTCATCGCCGGCGACGGCCTCGCCCTACGCCCGAGCGGCATCATCGGCTCGATCGTCGGCGCCATCATCCTGATGCTCATCGACCGGGCCATCTCCAGCCGCTCGAACTGACCGGCAGCGGCCGGCCCCTCAGCGCCGGCGGCGAGCCAGCCAGGTGAGCAGGGCCACCGCCACCGCCGCTGGCTGCTCCGGGAGCAGGGCGTGACCGGCGCCGGGGACGGTGACGAGGGTGGCCCGGTCGCCGAGGGCGGCGACG
>CAYYDZ010000185.1:0-4842 GCA_964470715.1 uncultured Microthrixaceae bacterium
GGCGCCCCGGCCCGCTGCACCTCGTCGAAGAACACGAACTGGTCCTGCTCGGGGCGGCCCTGGCCGCCGTACTCCTTGGGCCAGCCGATGCCGAGCCAACCGTCCTTGCCCATCTGGCGCACGGTGTCGCGGAACACCCGGCCGCCCTCGCCAGGGCCACCGAGGCCGGCGCGCACCTCCGGGGTGAGCAGCTCGGCGAAGTAGGCCCGCAGCTCGTCGCGCAGGGCTTCCTGTTCAGGGGTGTAGGTCAGGAACACAGTCGGTCTCCAGGAGGAGGGGCTCCGGGTCGGGCGGAGTCGGGAGGGTGGCGGTCAGGCCTTGGGGAGGTCCCGGAAGGGGACGGTCTTGTCGAGGCGGGGCTCGGGAGGCAGGCCGAGGACCCGCTCGCCGAGGACGTTGCGCTGGATCTGGTCGGTGCCCCCGCCGATGCGGGAGGCCCACTGCATGAGGAAGTACTCCTGCCACACGCCGTCCTGGACGGCGTCGCCGCCGGACAGCATGCCGCCGGCGCCCTCGAGCGCGAGCACGAGATCGGCGTTGCCGGCCAGGTGCTGCGAGTAGGCCAGCTTCATGATCGAGCTCTCGGCGCCCGGCGGGCGGCCCTGGCTGAGGGCCGTCTGCACCCGATAGCCCACGTAGCGCAGGATCTGGAAGCGGGTGTAGGACGCCATCAGCGCCTGACGGACCAGCGGGTCGTCGGCCCGGCCGCAGTCGCGGGCCAGCGCCGCCAGATGCCCGAAGTTCACGCCGCCGCCACCGCCGATGGCGGTGCGCTCGTTGGCCAGGGTGGTGAGGATCGGGCCCCAGCCCTTGTCGATCTCGCCGAGCAGGTTGGCGACGGGCACCCGAACGTCGGACAGGAACACCTCGTTGAAGTGGGCCGAGCCGTTGATCTGGTGCAGGGGACGCACGTCGATGCCCGGCGTGCGCATGTCCACCAGCAGATAGGTGATGCCCCGGTGCTTCGGCTGGTCGGGATCGGTGCGCACGAGCAGGATGCCCCAGTCGCTGTGCTGGGCGCCGGAGGTCCACACCTTCTGGCCGTTGACCACGAACTCGTCGCCGTCGAGCACGGCCTTGGTGGAGAGGTTGGCCAGGTCGGAGCCGGCGCCGGGCTCGCTGAAGAGCTGGCACCAGATCTCCTCGCCCCGGAGGATGGGGTCGAGGAACCGCTCCTTCTGCGCGTCGGTGCCGTGGGCGATGAGGGTCGGGCCGACCATGCCGGTGGCCACCATGAACACGCCCGCCTCGACCTCGTAGCGGGCCTGCTCCTGGTTGAAGATGGCGGCCTCGATGGCGGTAGCACCTCGGCCGCCGTACTCCTTCGGCCAGGTGAGCCCGGCCCAGCCGCCGTCGTAGAGGGTGTGCTGCCAGCGCTTGCAGCGCTCGACGTGGTCCTCACCCTGGCCCAGGTAGCCGCCCATGCTCGAGCCCTCGTGGCGGAGGGTGGCGTGGTCGTCGAGCCACGCTCGGGCCTCGGCCCGGAACGCGGCCTCGGCCGGGGTGTCGTCGAAGTCCACGGGGGCTACTGGCTCCCGTAGACCGGGCTGGGGGTCGGCGCCTCGTCGAGCAGCTTCGCCACCGTGTCGCCGACCTCGGCCGGCTCCCAACGGGCGCCCTTGTCGACCCGGGGTCCGGAGTGCCACCCGTCGGCGACGCCGATGATGCCGCCCTCGACCTCGAACACCCGACCGGTGACGGCCTTGGACTCGGCGGAGCCCAGCCACACCACGAGCGGCGCCACGTTCTCGGGCGCCATGGCGTCGAACGCGCCTTCCTCCGGTGCGGCCATGGTGTCGGCGAAGACGGCTTCGGTCATCCGGGTGCGGGCCGCGGGGGCGATGGCGTTGGCGGTGACGCCGTAGCGGCCCATCTCCGCGGCCTGCACGAGGGTCAGCGCGGCGATGCCGGCCTTGGCGGCCGAGTAGTTGCCCTGGCCGACGCTGCCGAGCAGGCCGGCGCCGGAGCTGGTGTTGATGATGCGCCCGTCGACCGGTTCCCCGGCCTTGGCCTGCTCGCGCCAGTAGGCCGAAGCGTGGCGGGAGGGGCAGAAGTGGCCCTTCAGGTGAACCCGCATGATGGCGTCCCACTCCTCTTCGGAGGTGCTGACGAGCATGCGGTCGCGGAGGAAACCGGCGTTGTTGACCACCACGTCCAGGCCGCCGAAGGTGTCGATGGCCGTGCGGATCAGGCGCTCGGACCCGTCCCAGTCGGCCACGTCGTCGCCGTTGGCCACGGCCTCGCCGCCCATGGCCCGGATGGCGTCCACGACCTCGCCGGCGGGACCGTCGGAGCTGCCGGTGCCGTCGATGCTGGCCCCGATGTCGTTGACCACGACCTTCGCGCCCTGGCGGGCGAACTCCAGGGCGTGGCCCCGCCCGATGCCCCGTCCGGCACCGGTGATGACCACGATCCGTCCGTCACAGAGACCGCTCACGCGGAGAGTAGAACACATTCTATTTTTCCGCGGCAAACGCTGCCTCGGAATCCTCGTCGGCGGCGTCGTATCGTGGCGCACCATGCGACGATCGACGCTGCTCCCCGGCGTCGTCCTCGTCCTGGCGGCGTCGCTCGCCGCCTCCCCCGCGGGGGCACAGACGACCCCACCCTCCCCCACCACCGCACCCGAGCCCGACGTCACCCCGTCGAGCGCGCCGCCGGCGACGACCACCACCACCCCGGCGCCGACCTCCACCACCGCCGCCCCGTCGACCTCGACCACCTCCCCGACCCCCACCTCCCTGTTGGTCCCCACCACCACGGTCTCGCCGACGGCAGCGGCACCGTCGGGGGCCGAGAGCACGACCACCGCTCCCAAGGTGCGGGGCGTGGGCGACTCGGTGTTCCTCAGCGCGCAGACCCAGGTCGAGCAGCGCCTCCAGCCCGAGTACCGCCCCCGCTTCCGAAGTGTGCTCGGGGCCCTGGTGCGGGAGATGACCCCCACCGCCCTCGACATGGGCACCAACCACCCCGCGGCGATGGTGTTCGGGCTCGGCAACCCCGACATCGCCGAGCTCGACGAGCGCAACCCCCCGGACCTCGACGCCGACGCCGACCACCTGCTGCGCCGGACGGGGAACGTCCCGTGCCGCGTGTGGATCAACGTCAAGGAGAACGGGGTCACGAGCTACTACCACCCGTCCTGGGCCCAGGCCGCCGCCGCGTTCAACGACTTCCTCGACGCGGCCGCCGTGAACGGTCCCGGTGCCGACCTCTACGCCCCCAACCTCCACATCCTCGACTGGAACGCCGCCGCCGCCCGCCATCCCGGCTGGTTCCTCCCCGACGGCCTCCACCTGAACGCCACCGGGCAGGCGGGGTACGCCGGGAGGCTCGACCGGTTCTTGAACCGGGTGTGCCCTCCGACCACGGGGTGATCCGTGGGGCCGCCGGGCACGAATGTCCGGTCATGGCACACGACTACGACGCACTCCTCTGGGAGCAGATGGGCAACCTGGCCGACCTCGCCGCGGGCCTCGAGCCGGCGGACTGGGACCACGCCAGCCTGTGCACGGGCTGGCGGGTGCGGGACGTCTTCGGCCACATGTGCGTAGGGCACACCTATCCCCTGCCGAAGCTGCTGGCCAAGGTCGCCGCCAGCGGCTTCGACGTGGACAAGGGCTCGGCGAGGGAATCCGCCGCGTGGGCCGACGCCCACACCCCGCAGGAGATCGCTGCCACCATCGACCACATCGCCACCGACCACGTCCGCAAGGGCATCGCGAAGCTGATCCCCGACAGCGACGGGTACGTCGACCACGTGATCCACGAGTTCGACGTCCGTCGCCCGCTGGGCCGACCCCGCGAGCTCGCCGATGACCGGAAGGTGGCCGCCCTCGACGCCATGCTCCTGGCCAAGGGGGGCGGCACGAAGCCGAAGAAGCGCATGGCCGGTTTGACCTTCGTCGCCACGGACGTCGACTGGTCGACCGGGGACGGCCCCGAGGTCCGCGGCACCGCCGAGGCACTGCTGCTCGGCCTGGCCAACCGTGACGTGGCCCTCGGCGAGCTCGAGGGCGACGGTGCGCCGGCCTTCGCCGGGCGGGTCGGAGCGAGCGCCTGACGCACCGGCTCACCGTCGGGCTAGGGCATGTCGCGCAGGAGCAGGCGGGCGGCCTGCTCGAGGTCGTCGCCCACCTGACCGACGGTCAACCAGCCGTTGACCCACCCGAGGTTGGTGGAGTTCCAGACGTGGGCCAGGACGCGGACGATGCCGTCGCGCTCCTCGTCGGGGAGGTCGGCGATGGGGGCGGCCAGCACCCGCATGATGGTCGTGGTCATCTCCCGCTGGCATTCGACGACGGCGGGGTCGCTGGCCGTGACCGCGTTGACCACCGCGGCGGCCAGCTTCGGCTGCTGCTCCATCCCGCTGGTGACGCCTCGGATCACGGCCACGACCCGGTCGGCGGCGCTGCCCTCGGCCGGCGGCTGATCGGTGACCCGTGCCTCGAGCTCCTTCGACCAGTCGACCATGCTGGCGGCGAGCAGGTGGTCCTTCGAGGAGAAGTAGCGGTAGATCGTGCCGAGGGCCACACCCGCGGTGGTGGCCACGTCTCGCATCTGGACCGCGTCGTAGCCGCCCTCGGCGCCCAGCTCCATGGCTGCGGCGATCACGCGCTCACGGCGCGCGGCCTGGCTGACCGTCAACGCCTCGGTGTCCACCGCCAAAACAGAACACGTTCTCGTCTCGGCCCGTCAATTGGAGCAACTACGGTCGGACCCCATGGCCAGCGACGACGTCGTCATCTACCACAACCCCTCCTGCAGCAAGTCCCGGTCCGCCCTCGAGATCCTCCAGGAGCGGGGGGTCGAGCCCACGGTGGTCAACTACAAGGCCGAGCC
>CAYYDZ010000186.1:0-1377 GCA_964470715.1 uncultured Microthrixaceae bacterium
CCGAGGGCGTCGGCGATGAGGGCGGCCTGGGCGTTGGTGCGCGCCAGCACGGCCTGATCGGACCAGGGTCGCCCAGGGCCGTGGGTGTCGCGCACCGAGCGGGCGATGCCGCGGGCCTCGTTGGCGTCGTTGGCGTACTCGACGATGGCGGGCGGCTCGCCCGGGGGACGGTTGGGACGCAGCGGCGCGCCCACCTCGCGGTCGGCGATCACGGCGTTGGCCACCGACAGGATCTGGGGCGTGGAGCGGTAGTTGTCGCGCAGCTCGCGGACCTCGGCCCCCGGGAAGTGCCGGGCGAACTCGTTGAGGTAGCCGGCGTCGGCACCGTTCCAGGCGTAGATGGCCTGGCGGGGGTCGCCCACGACGCAGAGGTCGGTGCGGTCGCCCAGCCATGCCCGAAGCAGCGCGAACTGGAGGGGGTTGACGTCCTGGAACTCGTCGACGAACAGGTGCCGGAACCGCCAGCGCTGGGTGGCGGCGAACTGGGCGTCGGTGACGAGGGCGCGTTCGCACAGGACGAGCAGGTCGTCGAAGTCGACCAGCCCCCGCTTGGCCTTGTCCTGCTCGTAGCGCTCGTAGACGGCCGCCATCTCGCGCCCAGGCAGGGGCGGCCGCCGGTTGTGGTGCAGGGCCTCGTCGGCGTAGTCCTGCGGGGCGATGCGGCGGGCCTTGGCCCACTCGATCTCGCCGATGGCGTCGAGCGGGTTGACCTCGCGCTGGCCCGAGCGGCGCGGGATGTTGCGGGCCACGAGGGCGAACTTGCGGTCGAGCAGGGTGGGCTCGGGCTCGCCCCGCTCGAGCCAGCGGGTGCGCAGCTGGGCGAGGGCGATGCCGTGGAAGGTGCCGGCGGCGACGCCGTCGCGCAGACCGAGTCCGCCGAGGCGCGAGCGAAGCTCGCCGGCGGCCTTGCGGGTGAACGTGAGGGCGAGCACCCGGTGCGGCTCGGCGGTGCCCGCGGCCACCCGGTGCGCGATGCGGCGGGTGAGGACGCGGGTCTTGCCCGAGCCGGCGCCGGCGATGATGCAGAGGGGGGCCGCGTCGGTGGTGACGGCGGCGCGCTGGTCGGCGTTCAGCCCTTCGAGCAGCCCGTCCGCGTCCACCGGCTCACCCTACCGACCGGGTCCGACAGCCGAGCCGGGGTGGCACCATGGGGCATGCACCTCCCCGCGGGCCAGGCCATCCGGGCCACGTACGAGCAGTCCGGTGGCGCCCTACCGCCTCGTCGTCTCGACGTGCTGGCCGATCCTACGGGCCGTTTCGTGGTCCGCGACCCGTCCTCGGGCGCCGAGTCCCGCTGCGACGGCACCACCGTCTGGGCGTTCGACGCCGCCGCACCCGGCGCCGGCCCACCCGACGGTGCGTCGGTCGACCATTCGG
>CAYYDZ010000186.1:1477-4837 GCA_964470715.1 uncultured Microthrixaceae bacterium
TCGGCCGACTTCGTCGGGCAGGTGCCCCCCGGCGCGCTCGACAGCTTCGGTCTGTTGACTCCGCTGCTCGCGGAGCTGTTGCACTCCGGGTCCGAGTACCTCGCGGTCGCCTTTGCGGATCCCGCCACCACCGACGAGGAGCTGTCCCTCCCCCTCGGGTGCTTGCGGGTGTCGGGCTCGAACCTCACCATCGTCTACGACCGCAGCATCGACGTCGTCCACGAGTACCGGCGACCCGACGGCCTGTGCCGGCGCCTGCGCCCGATCGAGGTCGTGGCCGTCGATGCGTCCCCCGAGACACCGGCGCCCTGGGTGGGGCCTGTCACCGATCACCACGGCGGTCGGGTGACCGTGGCCACGACCGCGCCGGTCGCCCGGGTCGAAGACGCCTTGCCCGCACCCTGCTTCGCGGCCCGCCTCGAGCACGAGACGCCGGTGCTCAGCTACTGGCTCGACGGTCCGAGTGGTGATGGGCAGGGCGTGACCCTCGACCGATGCCTCGCGTGGGCGCGGGCCCTCGCTGCCGAGGTCCACGTCTCGGTGGACCTGCTCACGGGAGAGACCGTCGACCTGCGGGGAACGACGTACGGGGACTGAGCCGCGACCGGTACCGTCCCCGTGATGGTGGACGTGAGCCCCGAGCGCTTCGAGGATCTCGTCGCCGACGCGCTGGACGGCATCCCCGACGAGCTCGCCGCGCTCATGGACAACGTGGCCGTGTTCATCGAGGACCGTGCTCACCGACCTGGCCTTCTCGGGCTCTACCAGGGCATCCCCCTGACCGAGCGCGACGCCGGCTACGGCGGCATGGTGATGCCCGATCGCATCACCATCTACCGAGCGCCCATCTGTGCGATGTGCCGTACCGAGGAGGAGGTCGTCCGCCAGGTGTGCATCACCGTCGTGCACGAGGTCGGGCACCACTTCGGCATCTCCGACCGCCGCCTCCACGAGCTCGGCTACGGCTGACCCGACCACACACCTCACCGGGGCCGTCGCTCGGGTCTAACCTCCCGCCATGGCGTACCCCAAGAACCTGCTGATCCCGGGTGAGGAAGTCGTGCTGGACCTGCGGCCGCACTGGTGGTTCCTGACCCCGCGGGCCCTGGTGTCGGTCGCCGCCATCATCGTCGGGATCGTGGTGCTGGCCCAAGGGTGGGAGGGCGCCGGCGCGAGCACCCTCAACATCGTCCTGGGGGTGGCGATCCTCGTCGCCCTGGTGTGGTTCCTCCTGCGCCTCGCCAAGTGGGCCACCACCGAGTTCGTGCTGACCAACAAGCGCGTGATCTACCGCTACGGCGTGATCGGCAAGAACGGCAAGGAGATCCCGCTCGACAAGATCAACACCGTCTTCTTCGACCAGACGGTGTTCGAGCGCATGATCGGGTGTGGCACCGTCGCCATGGAGTCTGCGGGCGAATCCGGCAAGGACTCCTTCTCCCACATCCGCAAGCCGTCGCTGGTCCAGGGCGAGATCTACCGCCAGATGGAGGCCGATGAGCAGAAGGACCACGAGGCGATCGGTCGGGCTGCGTCCTCGGGTGGTGGCGGCGGCGGTCTCAGTGTGGCGGAGCAACTCGAGAAGCTGCACCAACTCCACCAGAGCGGGGCGCTGAGCGACGCCGAGTACGAGGCCCAGAAGGCCAAGCTCCTCTAAGCGTCCTCCATTCGCCGCCGCCCGCGTCAGCGCAGGGTGCGGACCCGGGCACCCCCCGAGGGCACCACCGTCGTGCCATGGCGCACCGCGCCGGGCGCCGCCAGCACCACGATGGAGCCGCCGAAGCCGCCGCCGGTGAGGCGGGCGCCGTAGACGCCCTTCTTGGTGACGAGGCCGGCGACCATCTCGTCGAGGCCGGGAGTGGACACCTCGAAGTCGTCGCGGAGGCTGGCGTGGCTGGCGGCCATGAGCCGTCCGGCCTCGGCCAGGTCGCCGGCGCCGAGGGCGTTGACGAAGGCCAGCACGCGGCCGTTCTCGGTGATGACGTGGTGCGCCCGCCGGCGCAGGACCGGGTCGTCCAGGGCCTCGAGGTCGTCGAGCGAGGCCTGGGCCAGAGGGCCGATCACCGCCTGCGCCGCCTCGCACTGGGCGCGGCGATCCGCGTAGCCCGAGCCGGCCAGCGTGCGGGGCTCGCCCGAGTCGACGACCACGACCTCGGCCCGCTCTGGCAGCTCGACGGGGGTGACGGTCAGGTTCGTGCAGTCGATCAGGGCGGCGTGGCCCTCCACGCCGGCCAGCGACGTGAGCTGGTCCATGACGCCACACGGCACGCCCGACGCCCGCTGCTCGGCCCGCTGGCAGAGGGTGGCCACCTCGGGCGCGGTTCCCCGTACGCCGATGGCCAGCGCCACGGCGACCTCGAGCGCGGCGCTCGACGAGAGACCCATGCCCATCGGCAGGGTCGAGCGCACCTGCCCTATGAACCCGTGCTCGGGCCGGGCCTCGGCGACGACGCCGGCCACGTAGCGGGCCCAGGCCGGCTCCACGCCGGCAGGGTCGTCGACGTCGAGCTCGACGATGGCGGGCTCGTCATCGAGGTCGGACTCGAGCACGACCCGCTCGCCCACGGCTTCGCCGGTGATGGTGATGCCCATCTGCACGGCCATGGGCAGGACGAGGCCGCCGGTGTAGTCGGTGTGCTCGCCGATGAGGTTGACCCGGCCGGGGGCGTAGGCCTCGATGGTCACGATCCCCGCCTCTGGCGGACCTGCCTGCCGGCCGGTCGGACCTCGATCGAGCGCACGGTCGCGACGCTACTGCGGGTCGGCGCCCGCAGCCCGGAGTGCCGCCGCCGCATCCACCGGGTCGACCGGGTTGAAGAACATGCCGCTGCCCAGCTCGCCGGCGGCGACGTAGCGCTGGGTGCCGGGCGAGCGGTAGAGCGGCGCGACGTGGACGTGCAGGTGGGCGGTCGGCCAGTGGCCGCCGTCGGTGGGCCGCTGGTGGAACCACAGCATGTAGGGCATCGGCGCGTCGAAGAGGCGGTCGAGGCGTCCGAGGGCGTCCACGAGCACCTCGGCGAGTCCCGTACGTCCGGCGTCACCTAGGGAGGGCAGGTCGGGCTCGTGGGCGTCCGGGGCCACGACGAGGGCAGAGGGCCAGGTGGCGGCGTCGGGCACCCAGCTGCGCCACCCGCCCACGGCGTGGACCAGGCGCGGGCCGGGGTCCACCCCGCAGAGCGCGCACCCTGCCTCCTCGAGCTCGCGGCGCGGCGCCGGGGGCACCTCGGGGAAGGCGTAGATCTGGCCGTGGGGGTGGGGGATGGTGGCGCCCACCTCCGGTCCCCGGTTCTCGAACACGAGCACGTAGGCGACGTCGTCGCGCCCGCCCAGCGCCGCCGTGCGCTCGGCCCAGAGGTCCAC
>CAYYDZ010000187.1:0-3553 GCA_964470715.1 uncultured Microthrixaceae bacterium
CGCACGCATCCGGTGCCTCGGCACCGGTGCCGTCGCAGCGGGGGCCGGACCGTCCGACGACCGATCCCTTCGGCGCGGGCGAGTCCACCCCGACCCCTCCAGGCGCTCCCCCCTCGGGCAACCGCCCGTTCGGGGCGGCCCGAGCATCCGAGAGCACCGGCACCGCGTCGATCACGGTCGTGCTCGACGCCCAGCCCGACGACGGCCAGGACGTCGCCTTCACGGGCTGCGGGCCCCTCGGTTGCGGGCCGTTCATCCTCGACGACGACGCCGATCCGGCGCGGAGCGCTCAGGTGAGCGGCACCGGCCTCGACGCCGGCACCTACACCGTCACCCAGTCCGCGTTGCCGGGCTGGTCCCTCGCCGGCATCGTCTGCGACACCGGCGAGGTGATCGACCTCGACGCCCGCCGAGCGACGATCACCCTCGGCCAGGGCGAGCACGCCACCTGCACCTTCACCAACACCAGCGCGGCGATCAGGGTGGTGCTCGACGCCCGCCCCGACAGCGCCCAGGACGTCGCCTTCACCGGCTGCGGGCCCCTCGGTTGCGGCGCGTTCCTGCTGGACGACGACACCGATGGGACCCTCCCCTCCCGGGCCGGCAGCGCCGGCCTCGCACCGGGCACCTACACCATCACCGCGGCGGCGGTCCCCGCCTGGCTCCTCACCTCGCTCTCGTGCGACACGGGCGAGGTCGTCGACCTCGTGGCCCGTCGGGCGACCGTGACGCTGACGGCGGGCGAGCAGACCACCTGCACCTTCGGGCACGAGGCCATCCCGGCGCTGTCGGTCACCACGGTGGTCGAAGGGCAGTCGATCCCCTGGGACGTCAACTGGACACCGGGTGGCGACCTGCTGTGGACCGAGCGCGCCGGGTCCCTCAACGTGCTCCCCGTGGGCGGCGTCGCCCGTGAGCTCACCCTCATCGGGAACGCCGACTTCTACGCCGCCAACGAGATCGGCATGATGGGCCTGGCCGTCGACCCGTCGTTCGACCAGAGCCGGCGCATCTACACGTGCCAGGGCAGCACCGTCGGAGGCCAGCGGCGCATCAAGGTGGTCGCATGGACGCTCGATGCGGCCCTCACCTCGGCCACCCGGGTGATCGACCCGCTCGTCGGCAACATCCCCCTGGGCGCCTTCCACGGCGGCTGCCGTCTCGAGTTCGCACCCGACGGCCACCTCCTCGTCACCACCGGCGATGCGGTCGACCCGGCCACGCCGCAGAGCCTCTCGTCCCTGGGGGGGAAGGTGCTCCGCGTCGACGCGACCACCGGCGCCGGCGCACCGGACAACGTCTTCGCCGCTGACGGCGACCCTGGTACGGACGCCCGGATCTACACGCTCGGCCACCGCAACGTGCAGGGGCTGGCCATCCGGCCGGGCCTCGGCCAGATCTGGATCGCCGAGCACGGCCCGAACGTCGACGACGAGGTGAACCTCCTCCAGAACGGCGGCAACTACGGGTGGCGGCCGGGGCCGGGTTACGACCAGAACGTGCCCATGACCGACCTGTCGATCCCCGGCGCGATCCCCGCGCGATGGTCCTCGGGGGACCCGACGCTGGCCACCAGCGGCGCGACCTTCATCACCGGCTCGGCCTGGGGTGCCTACCGGGGATTCCTGGCCGTGGCCACGCTCAAGGCCAGCTCGCTGCGCATGATGGGCTTCGACGCCACCGGCCACTTCGGGCTGATGCTCACCCCCAGCGAGCTCGACGGCACCTTCGGACGCCTCCGGACCCCCGCCCTCGGCCCCGACGGCGCCCTGTACGTCACGACGTCGAACGGCACCAACGACCGCATCCTCCGCGTGGCCCCGGCCTGATCCCCCACCCGGCGACCTCGGCGCCGTTCTGGACCTCCGCGACCCCGTGGGTGTGCGTGACGACGGTGGTCTGGGCGGCGGCGTCGCAACGGTAGGCGACGACCTCGTCGTCGCCTGACCGCCGGTCGTCGCAGAGGGGCTGGGTACGCTCGCCGGGCCATGGTTGGACGCGACGGTTCCGAGCCACCGGTGACCCCGCCGGGGTCGCTGTCGGCGCCCGCGACCGTCGAGCGGGTACGACAGCTCCTGCGGGCGCTGCCGGGTCGCGGGGTGGACGCCTGGGGTGCGCTCGACGGCGTGATCGGCGACGAATTGGCCGCCCAGGGCTCCTCCCTCGCCCTGCCGCTGACGTTTCGCACCGCGTCCGGCCAGGAGCTGCCCCTCAGCAGTGACGGACTCCGGCGTGCGCTGCCGGACGCTCGCGCCCGGGTCTGCGTGCTCGTCCACGGCCTGATGTCCTCCGAGTCGGTGTGGTCGTTCAGCGGGCGCCCCGGCGTGACCTACGGCGAGCTGCTGGCCCGCGACCACGGCGTGACCCCGGTGTACGTCCGCTACAACTCCGGGCGCCACGTCTCCACCAATGGGCGCGACCTCGCGGCAGGGCTCCAGCAGCTCGTGCGCTGCTGGCCGGTGCGGGTCCGCGAGATCGACCTCATCGGCCACAGCATGGGAGGCCTCGTGGTGCGCAGCGCCTGCCACTACGGCCGCCACGGCGCCCGCCTGGCCGACCGGGTGCGGCGCCGCGGGCCCTGGCCCGCGAAGGTGCGGCGCGTGGTGTTGCTCGGGGTGCCGAACACCGGCGCCAACCTCGAGGTGATCGCCAACCTCACCAGCGCCGGGTTGTGGGCGATCCCGCACCCCGTGACGCGACTGATCGGGGCGGGGCTCGATCGTCGCAGCGACGGCATCAAGGACCTCCGCTGGGGCGCGGTGCTCGACGACGACTGGATCGAGCGCGACCCCGACGCCAGCGAGCGCCCGACCCTGCACCCCGTGCACGCCCCTCGCCGCGCCCGGCACCTCGCCATCGCCGGCTCACTCGTCGATGACAGCCAGCGTTCCGCCGATACGCCCCATCCGGTGAACCGAGTGCTCGGCGACGCCCTCGTCACGGCGCCGAGCGCGGCGGGCCACCTCGGCGACCCCGCCTCCAGCCTTCTTCCGAACGCGACGCTCCGCGTCTGCCCGAAGATCGGCCACGTCGCCCTGGCCAATCGTCCCGAGGTCTACGACCTGATCAACGCCTGGTGGGACTGAGGGCCGCCCTTCGTCGAAGGCAATGACCCGGGGCTCAGGCGTCGGTGTCGGAGCTCGGCTCCGCGTGGCGGGGGGCGGTGTCCTCGGTCCAACGCTCGCCGTCCCACCAGCGGTAGCGGCTCTCGTCGTTGGGGTCCGGCATCCACATCGGGCCGGGCTGGCCCAGTGGCTGGGTCGACGCCTTCGACCGCCGGATCAGGTACCACGGCAGGAACAGGATCATCAGCAGGAAGACGCCGGCGAACCATCCGTCGGCACCGAAGGGGCCGACCTTGCGCCCGTCGGCCTCGAAGCGCTTGGCGTCGGCGCGCACGAACCAGCCCACCGCGGCCGCGATCACCAAGCCGATCAGCATGTCCATCGTGCGTGTCTCCTCGTCGGCGGGCGCTCGCCCGACCGCAGAAAGCCTACGGCCGCGCGTGGGCCTCGCCGATCGTGGACCCACCCCCCGGGGACAGCCCACCCCC
>CAYYDZ010000187.1:3653-4804 GCA_964470715.1 uncultured Microthrixaceae bacterium
GCTCAGGCCAGCGTGCCGCGCAAGAGGCTGTGGCCCGAGTGCTCGGTCTGGCCCTGCTCCTGGAGGGAGACGTCGACGACGTCGTACTCGTCGGGGTCGACGCCGGCGGGCACGGGCACGGTGGTGCTCCCGCTCATGGCGCCGAGCGACACGGGCTCGGCCGAGGCGGACGCAGGGTCGAGCAGCCACAGTTCGTAGTGCTGGCCCTCGGGGGCGGCGGCCATGTCGTGAGCGTCGAGCTCGAGCTGGAGGTGGTCGTCCTGGCGCACGAGACGCACCTCGGCGGTGGCGCCGCCGACGGGCTCGAGGGGATCGAGCTCGGTGCTCGCCACCAGCTGCGGCTCGTCGCCGTCCGGGGACGAGCCGGCCTGGAGGAGGACGGCCCCGGTGACGGCCACCAGCACGACGGCGGCGGCCACCGCGGCGAGGACCCGGCGGTGACGTCGGCGGCGGTGGGCGTCGAGCGACACGACCGGCGCCGCCACGGCGTCGGGGACGCCATCGGGCTCGCCGTCCGCCTCGACCGCGGCGGCGATGCGGCCCCACAACGCGGCGGGGGGATCGACCCGGGCGAAGTCCTCGTCGTCGAGCTGCCCGGCGATGGCCCGCAGGCGATCGAGCGCGGCGTTCGCCTCGCCCTCCTCACAGACGGGCACGGGGTCGGCGGCGGCCCCGGCGGCGATCCGCCCCCACAGCTCGACGGGGGGGTCCACCCGGGCGAAGTCCACGTCCTCGAGCTGGCCGGCGATGCGACGAAAGCGTTCGCGCTCGTCCGGGCGGATGTCCGGATCCAGGTCCACGTCCACGTGATCAGGCGACATCGTCGAGGCCTTCCAGATGGCGCCGCATCTGCTCGAGGCCGCGGCGGATGTCGCTCTTCACGGTCCCGAGAGGCACGTCGGTGCGCTCGGCGATCTGGGCGTGGGTGAGATCTTCGAAGAACGAGAGGCGCACCATCTCGCGGGCCCTCTCGGACAGCCCCCCGAGCGCTTCGGCCACGAGCATGCGCTCGGCGACTCCGGTGAGCCCGGCCTCGTCCACCGTTCGGTCGAACACCTGCTCACCACCGGCGCTGTTCGGCTCGGCCACCAGCGACGGCTGGCGACCGTCGGCCCGCAGGATGTCGATGACCTTGAAGCGGGCGATGCCGA
>CAYYDZ010000188.1:0-2402 GCA_964470715.1 uncultured Microthrixaceae bacterium
CCCCAGCCCGCCCACGCCGTCGCCACCCTCCTCGCCGAGGATCGCCGGTACTAGTGCCTCGAGGCGACCCGTTCGTCCTTCGCCTCGACGAGCCGTTCCAACTCGGCGGCGTGCTCGTCGAGCACCTTGGCCAGCGCCACGTCGGCGATGGCCAAGAAGCGCACGGCGAGAAGGCCGGCGTTGGCGGCGTTGTCGATGCCGACGGTGGCCACCGGCACGCCGGACGGCATCGACACGATGGAGAGCAGCGAATCGAGCCCGTCGAGGTGGGCGAGGCCGACGGGCACGCCGATGACGGGCAGGGTCGTGGCCGATGCCACCATCCCGGGCAGGTGGGCGGCGCCACCGGCTCCCGCGATGATCACGCGCAGGCCCCGCTCGCGAGCGGTCGCCGCGTAGCGCAACATGGCATGGGGTGACCGGTGCGCCGACACCACCCGGACCTCATGGGGCACCCCGAACCGATCGAGGACGTCGACCGCGCCCTGGAGCACCGGGAGGTCCGAGTCGCTGCCCATGATGACGCCGACGACGGGCACTGGCCCATGCCGGGAGTTCGGCTCGCTCACGACGCCACCGTGACGCGGCTGGGAGCGACGCCCCCGCTCCGACACTCGAGGTACCGGGCCGCCTCGCGGGCCCGCTCGCGCGCGGTGACGAGGTCGTCGGCCATCACGGTCACGTGTCCGACCTTGCGGCCGGGCCGGGAGCGCTTGCCGTAGAGGTGGATCGCCACCGGGCCCCCCACCAGAGCGCTGACCCGGCGAGCATCGAGTGGGCCGAGGTCGACCGTCCCCTCGGCGATGACGTTGGCCATGGCCGCGGCCGGCGCCATCAAGGCGGTCGGTCCCAGAGGGAGATCGAGGACCGCTCGCAGGTGGTTGGAGAACTGCGAGGTCGCGGCCGCGTCGATGGTGAGGTGTCCGGTGTTGTGCGGTCGGGTGGCGAGCTCGTTGACCACGAGCTCCCCGTCCACGACGAAGAGCTCGACGGCCAGCATGCCCACCGCGCCGATGGCATCGGCGACGCCCACGGCGAGGTCGCGAGCGGCGGTGGCGAGATCGGCGGCGATCGGAGCCGGCGCCCACACCTCGCGGCAGATGGCGGACCCGTCCTGGTGGGTCTCGACCACCGGGTAGACCGCCTTGGCGCCGTCCGCGCGTCTGGCCACGAGCACGGCCAGCTCGCGTTGGATGGCGAGGTGGGGCTCGACCACGACCTGGGCGCCGGGCGCCCGCAAGAAGGGTCGGCCGCTCTCCTCCAAGGCGCCCGGGCCGTCGACGACGACGACTCCCCGCCCGTCATACCCACCACGAGCCGCCTTGACCACGACCGGCCAGCCGTGCGCCATGGCGAAGCGACGGACCGCGGCGAGGTCCTCGGCAACCACGAACGGGGGGACGGGGACCCCGAGGTCTCGAAGGTGGCGGCGCTGGGCCGCCTTGTCGACGGCGAAGGTGAGCGCTCCGGCGCCGGGCCGAACGACGTGGCCGGCACCCTCGAGGCGAGCGATACGTTGGGGAGAGACCTTCTCGTGGTCGAAGGTGAGCACGTCGCAGCGACTCGAGAACTCTGCGAGGGCAGCGAGGTGCAGCTCGGAGACGACCGTCACGTCGGGCACCCGACCACGGACGGCCTCGTCACCGGGCTGGGCGAGCACCAGCAGATCGACGCCGAGCTCGACGGAGGCGTCGTAGGTCATGCGGGCGAGCTGGCCGCCCCCCACGACCCCCACCCGGGGGGCGCGTCTGCCAGGTTGACGTCGCGGGGCGGCGCTCATCGCACCCCGACGACGGTGTCCTCGTCGAACAGTGCGGGCAGCACCGCCCCGTCCGAGAGCCTTCGGAGCTTGAAGCGGTACCCGTCATCGTCGGCGACCACGGCGTCGACCCGGAACCCGGTCGTCCAGCGCCCGTCGAACCGGTTGCGGACGTCGACCCGGTCACCCGGCTGGAGAGGCACAAGGGCAGGGGAGGGACGGCCGAGTGCGGGCGTGCGATCGATGGTGGCGGTGGGCGGCGACATGATGCCTCTCTTTCAGACGAAGTAGTATTCGTGAGATACCTTACGTTAGTTGCGATCGGCGTGTCAATGGACTAACTTGAATTCGTACATAGCGAAGGGGAGTACCCCGCAACGACGAGCGTCGTCATCACGGTGAGGGCCTGAGGGTCCGAACCCGGCCTCGTCACCTGGAACCTCAGGTGGGGAAGACCTTCGGCCCGACCATCGTGCCGAGGAGCCCCCTGTGCCCACCCCCGTCGTCAGCCCCGCCGACGTCATGGACCCCGACCTGACCCCCACCCGCCCGTGGGCCACGGAGGCAGACGAGCTCGCGCTCTCGCTCGGGGTCTCCCCCGCCGTCGGGCTGCCGTCCGACGCGGCCGCTGACCGACTTGCGG
>CAYYDZ010000188.1:2502-4792 GCA_964470715.1 uncultured Microthrixaceae bacterium
CCCGCCGTGGTCACCGTGACCCTGGCCGTGGGCACCGCCCAGATGGCCAAGCGGGGCGCCATCGTGAAGCGCCTCGCGTCGGTCGAGACGCTCGGTGCCACCTCGGTCATCTGCTCGGACAAGACCGGCACCTTGACCATGAACGAGATGACCGTCCGCGAGCTGTGGGTGGACGGCCGCGACTACACCGTGAGCGGCGAGGGCTACTCGACCGAGGGCACCATCTCGCGGGCCGGGATCTCCGACGAGGCCGCCACCGGGGAGGTGCAGGACGAGCTGGTCGCCATGGCGCGCTGCAACGACAGCCACCTCGGCCCCGACGGCCAGGTGCTGGGCGACCCAATGGAGGGCGCCCTTCTCGTGGTGGCCGCGAAGGGCGGCGTCGACACCGGCGCCGCCCGCGAGGCGGCCCCTCGGGTCGCCGAGGTGCCCTTCGACTCGAGCCTCAAGCTGATGGCCACCTTCCACAGGGCCGAGCCCGATCAATGGGGCGATCTCGTCCGGGTGCACGTCAAGGGTGCCGCCGACGTGCTGCTCGACCGGTCCCTGGTGGATGCCGACACGCGGGCCCAGGTCGAGGCCGCCATGGTCGAGATGGCAGGCCGCGGCCTGCGCGTCCTCATGGTCGCCGAGCGCACCATCCCCGCCTCCGCCCTCGAGGTGGGCGACCCGGTCGACCTGCTGACCGACCTCGACGTCGTCGGACTGATCGGCCTCCTCGATCCGCCCCGCCCCGAGGCCCGAGACGCCATCGCCCTGTGCCGCAAGGCTGGGGTCACGGTGAAGATGATCACCGGCGACCACGTCGTCACCGCCGCAGCCATCGCCGCCGACCTCGGGATCCAAGGCGAGGCCGTCACCGGCGCCGACCTCGACCGCATGGACGACGAGGAGCTGCGCCGGCGCCTGGCTGGCATCGGCGTGGTCGCGCGGGTGTCTCCCGAGCACAAGGTGCGCATCGTGCGCGCCCTGCGCGACGACGGGCACGTCGTGGCCATGACCGGCGACGGGGTCAACGACGCACCCGCGTTGCGCACGGCCGACATCGGCGTGGCCATGGGCATCACCGGCACCGAGGTCACCAAGGAAGCGGCCGACATGGTGCTCACCGACGACAACTTCGCCACCATCGTCAAGGCCGTCCGCGAGGGCCGCACGATCTACGACAACATCGTCAAGTTCGTGCGCTTCCAGCTCTCCACGAACCTCGGCGCCATCATGAGCCTCGTCGGTGCCCAGTTGGCCGGGCTGCCGACGCCCTTCACCGCCATCCAGGTGCTCTGGATCAACCTGATCATGGACGGCCCGCCGGCCATGGCCCTCGGCGTCGATCCGCCGGCTCACGACACCATGGAGCGCCGGCCACGCGATCCCAAGGCCACCATCCTGAGCGGGCGACGGTTGAGTGTGCTCGTGGCCTACGGCGCGGTCATGGCCGCTGGAACCCTCGGCGTGCTGACGTGGTCGCAGTCGAACAGCAGCGAAGAGCATGCCCTCGCGCTGGCCTTCACCACCTTCGTCCTGTTCCAGGTCTTCAACGTCTTCAACGCCCGCGCCGAGCAGTCCTCGGTCTTCCATCGTGAGACCTTCGCCAACTCCAAGCTCTGGCTCGCCATCGGCGGTGTCGTCGCCCTCCAGGTGGCGGCGGTCCACTGGGACCCGGTCCAGGACGTGTTCGGTACGGCCGACCTGGCACTCGCCGACTGGGCCGTGGCCATCGGTGTGGCCTCGTCCATCCTCTGGTTCGACGAGATCCGCAAGCTGGTCGTGCGCCACCGCGCGGCCGACTGATCGACATCCGCCGGCCCGCCCGGCGGCAGGAGGTTCCACCACCCGGGACCGGCAGGGGCGAACTGTGTTTCGCCCCTGCCGTTTCCCGAACCATCGGTGGCAGTCCGGTACCATCTCGGCCGATGGCCGACGGTCCCTTCGAGCGTCCCCGGTGGACCTTCCTCACCAACCACGCCCACGTGCTGCTCTGCCTGGCCCGCGACCCCGAGCAACGCCAGCGCGACCTCAGCGACCAGGTGGGCATCACGGAGCGGGCCACCCAGGTGATCCTCGGAGACCTCGAGCGCAGCGGCTTCGTGCAGCGCGAGCGGGTCGGCCGGCGCAACCGCTACGTGCTGGACCTCGATCAGCCGCTGCGCCACCCCCTCGAGTCCGCCCACACCGTCGGCGAGCTCATCGACCTCCTCCGCCCCGAGGCCTGACCTGCCCGAACGAGGGGTCAGCCGATGAGGTCGATGGTGTAGGTGCGGGCCAGGGGCGCCCCGGTGATGGTGAGGGT
>CAYYDZ010000189.1:0-4782 GCA_964470715.1 uncultured Microthrixaceae bacterium
GATCCCGATCGCGAAGGCTCAGGACGCCTCGTCGCGCCGACGGGCCAGGTGAACGTAGGCCTTGGCTGCTCCCCACCGGAGGCCCGGGTCGGTCAGGCGCTCGTCGACTTCGCCGAATGCAGCAGGGCTGAGGCCGAAGAGGTCCTCGGGGAAGGCATGGACCTCGAAGTCGTCTCGCGCCACCGGCGTGGCGCCGGCCACCAGCAGCACCGCGGTGGGGTAGCGCACCGCGTCGCGCAGGATCGACAGCGGCCCGGCACCTTGGGCATCGACGTCGGCCGCGAGGAGGTGGCGCAGACGTGGGACCACCTCCGCGCGTGCGGCACGTCCCGCGGCAAGGGCCTCGGCTCGTACCGCCGCCGACACGACCATGCCCTGACCGACCAGAGCCGTCACCACGCAGCGCTCGACCCAGTCGGCCAACACGCCATCGACCGCATCGGCCAGCTCCACCCCGTAGCGGTGGAAGGCCGTCTCATCCTCGGAGGGGGCGCGGGTGCCGGTGGGAGTGGCCGGAGTGGCCGGCGCCGAGGAGCCGGTGGCCTGGGTGGTGGCGTCGTCCGGATCGGCGGCCATGCTGACAGTGTGCCCATCGAGCGCGTCGAACCCGGCCCCGGACAGGAGTCGGTGTGGGACTACCCCCGCCCGCCCCGTGTCGAGCCCACCGATCGCCACCTCGTCGTGCACTTCGCCGGCGCCACCGTGGCGGACACCCGCCGGGGCTACCGGGTGCTCGAGACCAGCCAGCCACCGGCTTACTACCTGCCCCCCGATGACGTCGCCCACGACCTGCTCGTGCCCAGCACCCACCGCACCTTCTGTGAATGGAAGGGCACCGCGCGCTACTACGACCTCGTCGTGGGCGACCGCGTGAGCCACGAGGCGGTCTGGTCCTACGATGACCCGACTCCCGCGTTCGTCCCCATCACGGGGTACCTGGCCTTCTACGCGCAGCGGGTGGACGAGTGCCTCGTGGACGACGAAGTGGTGCAGGCCAACGAGGGCAGCTTCTACGGCGGCTGGATCACCTCGGCGGTGGTCGGGCCTTTCAAGGGTGGCGCCGGCACGGCCCACTGGTAGCCGAGGACAGGGGGCACCCCTACCCGACGCCGACACCCCCGCCACCGAGGTAGGGCCGGAGGGCGGGGGGCAGGGCGTCGGCACGGCAGCGCACGACGACCTTGGCCTGCTTCACCTCGGCGTCGGGGGTGCACGGGAAGTACTCGCCCTCCGAGATCGGGATGCTCAGCTCTCCCACCCCCGTCGCGGAGAGGGTGAGGGCACCGCCGGTGAGGGCGACAGTGGCCGGCCGGGCCCGGCCGGCCACCTGCACCGTCGCCGTGCCCGGGGTGAACGTCACCGGCACGCCGACGGCCTCGGAGGCCGCCTCCTCGGTGATCTCGGCCTTGATGACGGCGCGGTCGAGTCGTTGCACCCGCACCTGGCCGTTCATCAACGCCGATCGATCGAAGGTGAGCCCGTCGACGGTGATCCGGAACACCGAGAAGGTGACGTCGGGCGTGACGAGGTCCTCGAGGCGCAACGACAGGTGGTTCACCTCGCCACGGAGGCCGAGCCCCGGCAGGAACGGGAACGAGCCGACCTCGGCGTCGACATCGCCCACGTCGATCTGGCGGTCGGCGCCCTCGATCGCGGCCTCGACCCGGCTCTGCAGCAGCAGGCGGAGCCCGACGTCCAGGGCGGCGCCGAGCACCACGATCACGACGAGGAGGATGAGGAGGTTCCGCAGTGCGCGCACCTGGTCTCCTCGTCAGCGACCGCCGCCCAGGGCGGCGTTGAGGTTTCCGGAACGCAGGCCCTCGAGATCCAACGTGACGTACCGGTAGCCGGCCGCGTGGACGGCGTCGACCACCTCGGCGCGGCGGTCGAGCACCGCAGGGAGGTCGGCGAGGGGCACCTCGAGGCGGGCGGTGTCGTCGTAGTGGCGGACGCGCAGCGCACGAAAGCCCAGCGCCCCGAGCGCGGCCTCGGCGTGCGCGACCTGCTTCAGCACCGGGGTGCTGACCGGGGTGCCGTACGGCAGGCGGGAGGCCAGGCAGGCGGCCGCGGGCTTGTCCCAGGTGCGCAGGCCGAGCTCCCGGGAGACGGCTCGCACGTCGGCCTTGGTGAAACCCGTCTCGACGAGAGGGAAGGCGGCACCCCGCTGAGCGGCGGCCTCTTGCCCGGGTCGGTGGTCGCCCAGGTCGTCGAGGTTCACGCCCAGCACGACCGTGGCGTCCTCAGCGGCCACCACGGGCTCGAGGGCGTCCATGAGGGCATCCTTGCAGTGGAAGCAGCGGTCGCCGCCGTTGGCCCGGTAGGCCGCGTTGGCCATCTCGTCGGTGGCCACGGGCTGCCACCGAAGTGACCACTCTGCCGCGAGCGCACGGCAGTCGTGGTGCTCGATCGGGGCGAGCGACGGTGACACCGCGGTCACGGCGAGCGCCCGCTCGGCGCCAAGCGTGTCGTGTGCCACCCAGGCGAGGAAGGCCGAGTCGGCGCCACCGCTGAAGGCCACGACGACACGGTCGAGCTCGAGCAGGAGCGAGCGCAGCCCGTCGAGGTCGGGCGCGGAGCGCTCAGCCGTGACCGTCGTCATGGTCCCCCTCCGCGTCGTCGATCTCCACGCGGAGGCGCTTGTTGCCCTTGCCCTTCGACTCGGTCTTCACCACCCGCAGTCTGCCCACCTCGTCGGTGGTCGCCACGTGCGTTCCCCCGTCGGCCTGCTTGTCGAGGCCGACGATGTCGACCACCCGGATCTCGCCGACGCTCTCGGGGATGAGGTTGACCTTGGTGCGGATGAGGTCCTGGTCCTCGACCGCGGTCGACCGGGGCAGGAAGGACACCTCGATGGGACGGGCGGCCCGCAGCTCGACGTTGACCAGCTCCTCGACCCGGGGCCCGAAGCCCTCCGGCAGCGGATCGAACTCGAAGTCCATGCGGGCGGCCAAGGGGGTCATGTTCCCGCCGGTGACCGCCGTGGCCCATTCGTTCCAGATGACGCCGCACAGGACGTGCAGTGCGGTGTGGGTGCGCATGAGGGCGTGGCGGCGCTCCCAGTCGAGCGCGCCCTCCACGGCCGTGCCGGGTGACGGCAGGGCCCCGTCGAGCACGTGCCACACGTCCGCCCCCCGCTTCACCACGTCGGTGACCCGGGCCTCGCCGCCGGCCCACCGCAGCACCCCCTCGTCGTGCGGCTGGCCGCCGCCCGTCGGGTAGAACGCGGTGCGGCCGAGTGCCACCGCGCCGAGCTCGTCGTCGGTCGCCGTGACCTCGGCCGGGAACACGCGCAGGTAGGCGTCACGCAGGTAGAGGAGGTCGGTGCCGGCCATGGCCCAAGTCTGGCCCAAGGGGCCGGAACCACAGAATTCACACACCGGGCCGCCCTCCGACCGGCACGGGGGCCCTGCGCCTCATATGCTCTGTGCGCTCCGGGTAACCGGGGACTAACCACCAAGGGGAGATTCAATGCGCAAGAAGGGCTTGTTCAGCCTCTTGGCTCTGTTCTTCGCCTTCGCTCTCATCGCCGCAGCCTGCGGCAGTGACGACGACGGCGGCAGTGACGAGTCGAGCGGCGACAGCACCACCACCACGGCGGCGAGCGACGACGAGGGCGGTGACGCTGCTCAGAACACGGGCGACGGCACCTTCACCGTTGGCACGCTGCTGCCCGAGACGGGTTCGCTGGCGTTCCTCGGCCCACCCGAGTTCGCAGGCGTCGACCTCGCGGTCGCCGACATCAACGAGGCCGGCGGCGTGAACGGCGAGGAGATCCCGGATGCCATCCAGGGTGACTCGGGCGACACCTCGACCGACATCGCCAGCCAGACGGCCGACCGCCTCCTGAGCGAGAACGCCGACCTCATCGTCGGCGCCGCCTCCTCGGGCGTGTCGCTCACCGTGATCGACAAGATCACCGGTGCGGGCGTCATCCAGTTCTCGCCGGCCAACACGGCGCCGGACTTCACGGACTACGACGACAACGGGCTGTACTTCCGCACCGCCCCGTCCGACGTGCTCCAGGGCCAGCTGCTCGGTGAGCTGATCGCCGGTGACGGCAACGCCACGCTGGGCATCCTCGCCCTCGACGACCCGTACGGCACCGGCCTCGCGGAATTCGTCACGCAGTCCTTCACCGACTCCGGCGGCGAGGTGGTCGAGACGGTCATCTACGACCCGAACGCCACCAACTTCGACGCCGAGGTCCAGCAGGTCGCGGACGCGCAGCCCGACGCCGTCATCGTGATCGGCTTCGACGAATCGGCCCGCATCCTCACCTCGATGATCGAGAAGGGCATCGGCCCGAGCGACATCCCGGTGTACGGCACCGACGGCAACATGGGCAACGCCCTCGCCGAGCAGTTCGATGACCCGAGCCAGATCGCCGGCATGAAGGGCACCACGCCCCTCACCGACCTCTCCTCGGACTTCACCGACCGCCTCGACGAGGTCGATCCCAACCTCGAGGACTACAACTACGCCGGCGAGTCGTACGACGCGGTGATCATCACGGCCCTGGCCGCGGACATCGCCGGCACCGACAACCCGACCGAGGTCGCCGCCGAGATCAACGGCGTCACCAAGGACGGCGAGGTGTGCACCACCTACGCCGACTGCCTGGCCCTCGTCGAGGACGGCACCGACATCGACTACGACGGCATCAGCGGTCCGCTGAGCTTCGGCGACGCCGGCGAGCCCTCGGAGGCGAGCTTCGGCATCCTCGTCTTCGGCGACGAAGGCATCGACGACGCCCAGACCACCTTCGAGTTCGCTCAGATCTGA
>CAYYDZ010000190.1:0-4664 GCA_964470715.1 uncultured Microthrixaceae bacterium
GATGGCCACCGACGGCTGCTCGGAAGGGTGGATGCCTGGTGTCAACGGTGTCGTGGTGTCACCGGACGGCGCCCATGTCTACGCCACAGCGCACACGGCAGGAGAGCCCGCCTTTGTCGACGTGGGAACCGTGTACATCCTCGAGCGCGACCCGGGCACAGGCGAGTTGACTCCCGTCGGGTGTGTGCGTGGAGGAGGCACGGGATGTGGGGCAAGCGCCCGTATCAGGGCGGTCTCTGGAGTGGCCATCTCCCCGGACGGTACGAGCGTCTACGTCGCGTCGTCAGGATCCGGTTACTCCGCCATCGAGGTCCTCGATCGGAATGCCGCAACGGGTGGTCTCTCGTCGCACGTCGGTCCCACCGGATGCATCGACGATGGCAGCGTTGCGGGATGCACGAACGCGGTGGGAGTCAACCGCCCTCTCGACGTCGCCGTCGCACCCGATGGCAACAACGTCTACGTGGCGAGCCAGGGCAAGCATGCGGTTGCGGTCTTCGACCGCAGCGCTGACGGGGGCCTGACCCAGAAGCCGGGCGCTGCGGCCTGCGTCTCCGATGACGGCTCGGAGGGTGCCTGCACCGACGGGCGGGCGATGTCGGGTGCGAGTGCCTTGGCGGTGGCGCCTGATGGAGCGACCGTCTACGTGATGTCGGACTTCAGCGACGCAGTGGCGGTCTTCGCCCGTGCGCTCGGTCCGGGACCGAGTCTTGGGGCGCTGACGCAACGGCCCGGTACCGCTGGCTGCCTTTCGGAGGATGGGGCCGGGGGTTGTGCCGACGGCGCGGGACTCGAAGGCGACGCCGGCTTCGCTGCGGCCGTCTCGTCCTCGGGATCCAATGTGTATGCCGTCTCCAGAGCCGACAATGCGTTCGTCCTGCTGGCCCGCTCGCAGGGGTCGGGTGACCTGGCCCAGCCTCCGGCGCCTTTCGGCTGCTACAGCGACGGAGGATCGCACCCGGAGTGCACCAGCGGTATCGGCCTCGACTCGGCCGGAGCGGTGGCGGCCGCCCCGGTGGGGAGCGCTACCGACAGCGTCTACGTCGTTTCGAGAGATGCCCTGGCCGGCTTTCTCGTCGATGTACCCCTCGCCGTGGACGGGTCCATCGGCGGGACGGTCACCGAGGACGGCTCCGGCCGTCCGATCGAGGGCGCACGGGTCGTCGTCCATTCCACCTCGTTCGCCCCCCTGCGCTTCGCCTCCACCGACCAGCAGGGCGACTACGTCGTGGACGGCCTCGCCCCCGGTGACTACCGCCTGGTCATCCTCGCCCCGCCGGACCACGAGTCGGAGTGGTACGACGATGCGGGCATCGCTTCCGCCGACCTCGTATCCGTCACGGCTGGGGGCCTGGCCGTGGCCGACGTCGCCTTGGCCCCGACCCGTCCCACCGGATCGATCAGCGGCAAGGTGACGAACCAGTCGGGCGGAACGCCGCTCGAGGGTGCGCTGGGCGTGCTGCTGGCGGCCAACGGCACCGAGGTCGACAGCGTGGTGACCGACCCGTCAGGCAACTACCTGTTCTCCGACCTCGAGCCCGGGGGCTACCGCCTGATCTTCCTCGCACCCGACGGCCGGTACGAGTTCTTCGACAACAGCCCGGTATTCGGTACGTCGACTGTGGTCAACGTCACCGACCACGGCGAGGTCGCCGACGCCGCGCTGTGACCCCGAGGCCCGAAGCAATGACCGAGCGGTGACTTGGTCGACGGCGCGTGCGCCTCACCCGACACTTCCCGCTCGCTGAACGGGCCCATCGATCTCACGCGTTCCTGACCATCTGTCACCTGCGGTGCTGGCTGTCGTTCTGATGCATCCTCACGACGGTCGATCGACGGTGTCGCCGGGGGGGCGAATGGTTGAGGCGCCGCCGGTGCCGATAGGGTTTGGCGTCCGGAAGCCGGGTCGGCCTCGTGTGCGCCGTGCCCGCCGATCCTCACGCCGCGCCACCGAAGAAGGGGAGCCCCCGGGTGCTCACCAGCCTGAAGAACATGTTCAAGGTCCCGGACCTCCGGAACAAGATCCTGTTCACCCTGCTCATGCTGTCGCTCTACCGGTTCGGGGCGTTCATCCCCGCGCCGGGCATCGACCTGGGCGCCATCGAGACGCTGAAGGACTCGGCCGACCAGGGCGGCGTGCTCGGCTTCCTGCAGCTGTTCTCGGGTGGTGCGCTCACGCAGTTCGCGGTGTTCGCGCTCGGGATCATGCCCTACATCACCTCGTCGATCATCATGCAGATCCTCGCGGTGGTGATCCCCAAGCTGGAGGAGTGGCAGAAACAGGGAGCGGTCGGCCAGCGCAAGATCACCCAGTGGACCCGCTACCTCACGGTGGCCATCGCCATCATGCAGTCGACCGGACTCGCCTTCTTGTTCCACAACGGTGGCGGCGGGTTCGGCAGCCGGGGCAACAACACCGGCCTCGACCTGATCCCCAACTTCACCATCCCTCGCGTCCTGCTCATCGTGCTCACCCTGACCGCCGGAACGGCGCTGCTGATGTGGATGGGCGAGCTCATCACCCAGCGCGGCATCGGCAACGGCATGTCGCTGCTCATCTTCTCCTCCGTGGTCAGCCAGTTGCCGGCCCAGGCGGGCCGCGTGCGGGTCGAAGCGGGCAACGCCGCCGCCATGATGCTGCTCGCGCTCTTCATCGTGCTGCTGGTGTCCATCGTGTTCGTCGAACAGGGCCAACGCCGCATCCCCGTCCAGTTCGCCAAGCGGGTGGTGGGCCGGCGCATGTACGGCGGCCAGAGCACCTACATCCCGCTCAAGGTCAACCAGTCAGGCGTCATCCCCATCATCTTCGCCAGCTCGGTGCTGTACCTGCCGCTGCTCTTGTCGCAGGTGCTCCCTTCCGACCAGGGCAGCTGGGGCGTCGGTGTGCAGAAGTGGGTCGACGACTACCTGGCCTCGCCGACCAGTCCGCTGTACCTGTTGATCTACGGCCTGCTCATCATCGGCTTCGCCTACTTCTACACGGCCATCACCTTCGACCCGGCCCAGCAGGCCGACACCATCCGCAAGCAGGGTGGGTTCATCCCCGGCATCCGCCCCGGGCCCCAGACCGAGAAGTACCTGGCCCACATCTTGTCCCGCATCACCCTGCCGGGCGCCCTGTTCATCGCCTCGGTTGCGCTGCTCCCATCGATCTTCCTCACCATCGTCCTGCCTGCCGGTTCCGCCGGCAGCTTCGCCTTCGGCGGGACCTCGGTGCTGATCGCCGTCGGTGTGGCCCTCGAGACCATGAAGCAGATCGACAGCCAGCTCATGATGCGCAACTACGAGGGCTTCTTGAAGTGAGCGACGCCGGCCTGCGTGGCCTGACCGCAGAGCAGGGAGCGGTGCGGCTGGTGATCCTGGGTCGCCAGGGCTCGGGCAAGGGCACGCAGTGCGCCTTGCTGGTCGACCACTACGGCATCCCCCACATCTCCACCGGTGACATGCTGCGCGAGGCCGTCGCCGAGGGCACCGAGTTCGGCCTCCAGGCGAAGGCCATCATGGATCGCGGCGACCTCGTCTCCGACGACATCATCGTCGGCGTGGTCGAGGAGCGACTCGCCAAGGAGGACGCTGCCGCCGGGTACCTCCTCGACGGGTTCCCCCGCACCGTGGGCCAGGCCGAAGCGCTCGCCGACATCGCCGCCCCCCGGGTGGTCGTGAACCTCGACGTGCCCACCGAGCTCGTGCTCGGGCGCATGTTGCTGCGCGGTCGCGCCGACGACACCGAAGAGGCCATCAGCCGGCGGCTCGAGCTCTACGAGGAGCAGACCGCGCCGCTCGTCGCGTACTACGACGGCCTCGGCATACTGGTGGCCGTCGACGGGGTGGGGGACGTCCAGGAGGTGTTCGCCCGCGTGACGAAGACCATCGACGCCGCCATCGCCCCCTGACCGTCCTGCAGGAGCCACCGTGAGGAGGGACGCCCCCGTGCGTCGCACGCCCGAAGAGATCGCGATCATGCGCCGGGCGGGCAAGGTGGTGGCTGAGATGCACTCGTGCATCCGCGCAGCCATCCGCCCAGGCGTCACCACCCTCGAGCTCGACAAGATCGGCCGAGAGGTCATCGAACGTCGGGGCGCCCGTTCCAACTTCCTCGGCTACCACGGCTTCCCCGCCGTGATCTGCACCTCGCCCAACGACATGATCGTCCACGGCATCCCCGGCTCGTACCGGCTGGAGGAGGGCGACATCATCTCCATCGACTGCGGGGCCATCATCCAGGGTTGGCACGGCGACGCCGCCTTCACCGCCGCGGTGGGCCAGGTGAGCGAGGAGGCGGCCAAGCTCATCAAGGTCACCGAGGAGAGCCTCTACGCCGGCATCGACCAGATGGTCGACGGCAACCGCATCTCCGACATCGGCCATGCCGTGCAGACGGTGGCCGAGGCCGCCGGCTTCTCGGTGGTCCGCGAGTACGTGGGACACGCCATCGGCACGGCCATGCACGAAAAGCCCGAGGTCCCCAACTACGGCGACCCCGGCAAGGGACCGAAGCTCCGGGTCGGCAACGTCTACGCGGTCGAGCCCATGGTCAACGTCGGCAGCCCCGGCACCCGCCTGCTCGACGACGGGTGGAGCGTGATGACCGCCGACGGCTCGCTCTCGTGCCACTGGGAGCACACCATCGCCATCACCGACGACGGCCCCGAGATCCTCACCCT
>CAYYDZ010000191.1:0-4630 GCA_964470715.1 uncultured Microthrixaceae bacterium
CAGCCAGGCCGCCGGGCACAAGACCCTCGTGCCCCAACTGGTGCAGGCCCTGGCCGACGCCGGCGGCGGCGACATCAAGGTCGTGTGCGGCGGGGTCATCCCGCCGCAGGACTACGACGCCCTCGAGGCCGCCGGCGTGGCCGCCATCTTCGGCCCCGGGACCAACATCCCCGAGGCCGCGGCCAAGGTCCTCGCCCTGCTTTGAGGGCGCGAAACGGCTCGTGAGCCACGGGGTCGACGAGCTCGCCGCGGGCATCCGCGCCGGCGACCGGCGCGCCCTGGCGCGCGCCATCACCTTGGTCGAGTCCTCGCGCCCCGACGACCAGGACCGCGCCGCTGCGCTCCTCGACGACCTCGTGGCGGACGCCGGCGGTGCCCTGCGGGTGGGCATCACCGGAAGTCCTGGAGTGGGCAAGTCCACCTTCATCGAGGCCTACGGCCTGCACCTCGTGGGCGGCGGGTCACCAGGGCCCGAGCGGCCCCACGGAGCGGGGAAGAAGGTCGCGGTGTTGGCGGTCGACCCGTCGAGCCAGCGCACCCGCGGCTCCATCCTGGGCGACAAGACCCGCATGCCCGGTCTCGCCGCCAGCCCCGACACCTTCATCCGCCCCTCCCCGTCGGGCGCCACCCTCGGCGGGGTGGCCCGGCGCACCCGTGAGGCGGTCACCCTCTGCGAGGCCTTCGGCTTCGACGTGGTGGTCATCGAGACCGTCGGCGCCGGCCAGTCCGAGGGCACGGTGGCCGACCTCGTCGATGTGTTCGTGCTCCTCGTCGGGCCCGGCGGTGGCGACGACCTCCAGGGCATCAAGCGCGGGATCATGGAGCTGGCCGACGTGCTCGTCGTGACCAAGGCCGACGGCGACCTCGCGGCCACCGCCCGCCACACCGCGGCGGACTACCGCCACGCCCTCGAGCTACTCCGCCCCAAGGAGGGAGCGGAGGCGGCGCCGGTGCTGGCCTGCTCCTCGCTCGCCGGCGAGGGCATCGCCGAGGTCGCTGCCACCGTGGCCCGCCTCCAGGGCGAGTGGGCCGCCTCGGGGCACCTGGCTCAGCTGCGGTCCCGCCAGGCCACCGCGTGGATGTGGAACGACGTCCAGAGCCGCCTCGCCGACGCCTTGAACGACAGCGCCGCGGTGCGGGCACTGGCGCCCGGCCTCGAGGCCGAGGTCGCGGCCGGCACGCTCTCCCCCACCACCGCGGCCCGCCGCCTGCTGACCGCGTTCTGGGACGAGGCCGCCGCCGGCCGTCAGGCGCAGCTAGGCGAGGGGCACGCGTAGGAACGTCGGCGGTTGGTCGCCGCTCCCGAGGAGGAGCAGCTCGACCTCGTTGTCGCCCTCCTGGAACTGCTCGAAGTCGAGCAGGGCACGGAAGCGAAAGCGGTGGCCGTCACGACGGAAGTCGCCGGCCACCCCGGCCACCCGTCCGTTGAGCACGACGAGCGCCTCGTCGTAGGGCTCCTCGTCGATCCCGAGCACCAGCGTGCCCTGGAGCACCAGCGGCACCCTGCCCCCCTCTGCGGGCAACCCCAGGTAGTCCTCACGGTGGTCCAGGCTCCACCGGGCTCGCGGGTCGATGGCGTCGGTGATGGACGTCACGTCGAGCTCGTCTTCGGGCTGTCCGACCAGGGACCCGAGGACGCCGACCGCGGCGACGCCCCGCCACCCCGGTTCGGGGAAGCGCTCGGCGTTGCGCTGCGCCACGCTGAACAGGCCGCCGAGATCGTTGGAGACGGATTCGGGGCCGGAGCCGTAGAACACCGGCTTGTCGTCGGGGGCGGGATCGTCACCGAAGAGCGACCGGCCGTCGAACTCCCAGTCGGTGTGGATGCCGAGCACGTCGACGAGCGTGGGGAGCAGGTCCGTGTTCATGGCGTTCTCGTCGCTGACCTCGCCCTCACGCACGCCGGGTACGCGCACGAGCATGGGCACACGGTAGATCTCGTCGACGGTGTCGTCGGTCGGCGTGCGCTTGGGGTGACCGGCGGTGAAGGAGATCCCGTGATCGGCGGTCACCACCACGACGGCATCGTCCCAGATCCCCTCCTCCTCGAGACGGTCGAGGAGGTCGCCCAGCAGCGTGTCGGCGTACCCCACCTGGAGCAGGTGGCGCTGTTGGCCCTGGCGGATGAGGAACTCGTCGTCGCCCCAGGTCCCGTCGACCGAGCCCGGGGGGCCACCCTCACCGCGGTAGGTACGCCCATCGGGCGTCGTGAGCCAATTGAAGTGCGGGAAGAGCCCGTCGTGGACGAAGTACAGGCGGGACTGGGTCTCGGGGCCGACGCGCTCGGTCATGCGGCGGAGGAGCTCCCCGGTCCCCTGCGGCTGTGTTGCCGCCATCTGTTGGTTGCGAGCCGTCATGAAGTCGTCGATGCCCGGCCGGCTGGTCGTGGTGGTCGGCAGGGTCGTCGAGGTGGGGCCGCCGTCGATGTTGTCGGCGCCCCCCCCGGCGTCCTCGATGAAGCCCCCCCAGGACTGGTCCACCCCGGGGAGTCCCGCACGCAGGCCGGGGGGAAGGGTGGCGTGGCCGTACACCACGGAGGCGTCCTCGAGGGCGCGCCCGAGCGCGGGCAGCCAGCCGTTGTTCGACTCGGCGGAGACCTGGGCGCACACCGTGGTCGGGCACAGCTGCGTGATCGTCTCGGTGACGTCCATGTCGTAGGTGCCCCCGAGCAGGGTGAACAGGTTGCGCGGGTAGTCGATCGAGGTCGGCAGGGCACCGCTGGCCGGGTCCAGGCCGCTCTGGATCGTGGGCACGCTGCCCGGGGTGTTCGGTGACAGCGACGTGGCGTTCCGGAACCACGTGGCCTGCTCGGCCAGACGGGCGAAATTGGGGAACCGGGTGGCATCGATCTGGCCGTCCGCATCGAGGAGTGAGGCGACGGGGAGTTCGTCGAACACCACCATCACGACGGGTCGAGGATCGTCCACGACGACCCCCGTGGCCGCCTGTGCCTCCTCCTCCCAGAGGAGCCGCGAGGTCGCCGAGGTGACCAGGAACAGCCCGAGGAACAACAGCGGCGCCAGCGCCAGGTAGCGCAGGCCGAGACGCATGGCCCGACTCCGCTGCTCGGCGAGGAGGATGACCACCCCGATGCCGAGGGAGATCACCACCACGGGCAGATTCGAAGAGAAGTCGAACTGCCGGGCCACGGTGGCGCCCAAGGCGGTGCCCAGCACCCCGATGAGCACCGCGTGCACGACCGCGCCGAACCGATGGCCGATGGCGTGGGCCACCACCTCGATGAGCACGCAGACCAGCGGGATGGCGAAGGCCACCGCAAGCGCGAACGTCACGATCTGACCCCGGGTGGCCTCGGCCGCGACGAAGAACTCGGGGTTCTTGCCGAACAGGTCCAGCAGCGGCTGGGCGACCGCCAGGCCCGACAGGGCGAGGAGGGAGAGGGCGTCGTAGCCGAACACCCGCCGCAGTTCGAGGTGGGTGGCCACGCGTCCCGCCCATCCGGTCTGGGCCGAGCGGCCCCCTGCGGCCCGTTCGCTCAGATGCGACGGCCCGGTCGCGGCCATGTCCGCCATCACTCCAGTGAAGCAGTCTCGAACTGACGAGAGCCGGACCCTGTGGGTAGCAGGAGAACGATCTCGTTCGCACCTCGGCGGAGGATCTCCTCGGAGATCAGCGCGTTGAACGAGGCGCGGCCGCCGTCGCTCTCGGCGAAGTTGCCCGCCACACCCGCGACCCGCCCGTTCGCCACGACCACGGCGGCGTCCGGCAAGGGGCCACCGTCGAGGTCCAACACGCTCGTGATCAGCATGGGCGCGAGGCCGTCCGCATCGGGCTGCCAGTCGGCCAGGCGGTCCTTCTGATCGGTCGTCCAGGTGAGACCGCTCGCGCCCCGCACGTCGAGGTCCTCGAGGTCCTGGCCCACGAGATCGGCGTACTCGCCCTGGCCGAACACGCCGAGCCAGTCGTCGCCGTTGGGCAGGTAGTCGTGGTCGCGTTGGACCACCTCCATCACGCCGTCGAAGTCGACGGGCACCTCGTCGGGGCCCACGTCCCAGTAGGTGGGCTTGCTGTCGCGGTCGGGACCGTCGCCGAGGAGCGACTGGCCGTCGAACTCCCAGTCGCTCTGGATGTCGAGGGCGTCGACGATGGTCGGCAGCACGTCCATGTTGAGGGCGTTGACGTCGCTGATCTCGCCCTCGGTCTGGCCGGGGTACTTGATGAACAGCGGGATGTTGTAGATCTCGTGGACCGTGGCGGCACGCGGGCTGCGGAAGTTCTCGCCCGGGGTGAAGGCCACCCCATGGTCGGACAGGACCACGACGAGGGCGTCCTCCCACATCCCCTGCTCCTCGAGTTGCTGGATCATCCGGCCCACGAGGTTGTCCATGTAGCCCACCTGGAGCAGGTGGCGGGCGAAGCCCTGGCGCACGAGGTAGTCGTTGTCGTCGGTCCAGATGCCCCCGCCCTCGAGACCGGGCACGAAGCGGGCGTCGGACACCACGTACTGGTAGCCCTCCGGGCTGAGCAACCACGGGATGTGGGGGAAGGTGGCGTGGGCGAAGTGGAGCCCTGGCCGCTCGGTGGGCACGATGCGATCGATCATGTCGCTCATCAGGCCGGCCTGGTAGCGCGGCGCCCAACCCTGTGGCCCGAGCGCCTTCCACTTGTA
>CAYYDZ010000192.1:0-4612 GCA_964470715.1 uncultured Microthrixaceae bacterium
GGTGGGCGACGTCCGGGGCCAGGAGGGCTTCTACCACTACCGCCAGTACTCGGCCGTCGAGCTGGCCGAGAAGCGCTCCCTCGAGGACGTCTGGCACCTGCTCTTCGAGGGTGAGCTGCCGAGCGCCGCCCAGCGCAAGTCCTTCCTCGCCGAGATCCGCGCCAGCCGCACCCTGCCCGACGCCGTGCGCCGCGAGCTGCCCGCCATCGCCGCGGCCGGCGACGAGTTCGTGCCGCTCGACGGCCTGCGCACCGCCGTGTCGCTGCTGGGTGCCAGCCTCGACTTCAAGGCCTCGCTCGACATCAGTGCCGCCGAGCTCCGTCAGAACGCGATGCAGGTGTGCGCGGTGATCCCCACGATCCTCACCGCCCTGCACCGTCTGCGCGAGGGCAACGAGGTCATCGAGCCCCACCCGACCCTCGGCTATGCGGCCAACTACCTCTACATGCTCACCGGCGAGGAGCCCGGCGCCGACGAGGCCCGCGGCGTCGAGCAGTACCTCATCACCACCATCGACCACGGCTTCAACGCCTCCACCTTCACGGCCCGGGTCATCACCTCCACCGGCGCCGACCTCGTGGCCGCGGTGGTGGGCGGCATCGGCGCCCTCTCCGGCCCGCTGCACGGCGGGGCCCCCAGCCGGGCCCTGGCCATGCTCGACGAGATCGGCTCGCCCGAGAACACCGAGGCGTGGGTCCGCAACGCCGTCGAGAACGGCGACCGGATCATGGGCTTCGGCCACCGGGTCTACAAGACCGACGACCCGCGGTCGGTGCTGCTCAAGTCGGTCGCCCAGCGCCTCGGCGGCGACAAGGCCGTCTTCGCCGTCCAGGTCGAGAAGGCCGTCGTGGACACCCTCGCCGAGCTGAAGCCCGGCCGTGAGCTCTACGCGAACGTCGAGTTCTACGCCGGCGTGGTGATGGACCGCTGTGGCCTTCCCCGCGAGATGTTCACGCCGACGTTCGCCTCGAGCCGGGTCATCGGCTGGTGCGCCAACATCCTCGAGCAGGCGGCCGACAACCGCATCATCCGACCCAGTGCTCGCTACGTGGGCCCGCCGCCCCCGCAGCCCGTCCCGGAGCCCTGAGGCCCGCCCCACCGTGAGCGTCACCGTCACCGAGCAGACCGCGCTCGCCCCAGAGCTGCGCGAGGCCTTCGACCGCCTCGTGCCCCAGCTGTCGTCGTCCAACCCTCCGCCCAGCGACGAGGAGCTGCGCCACATCATCGATTCGCCGGCGTCGATCCTGCTCATCGCCCGAGACGACGACACGGGCCGGATACTCGGATCCCTGACCCTGGTGGTGTTTCCCATCCCGACGGGGATCCGGGCGTGGATCGAAGACGTCGTGGTCGACGAGGCCGCCCGTGGTCGAGGGGTCGGCGAGGCCCTGAACCGCCACGCGCTGGATCGGGCGCGGGCGGAAGGCGCGAAGACCATCGACCTCACCAGCCGCCCCACCCGTGAGGCCGCCAACCGCCTCTACCTGCGCCTCGGCTTCGTCCCCCGCGAGACCAACATCTACCGCTTCACCCTGTAGCGGCGCGGACGCCCTTCGTCGGGCGCGAAGATCGGGGGGTGCGGGTCGGGATCGTGGGCGGTGGGATCGGCGGGTTGTGCGCCGCGCTGGCGCTGCGGGACCGCCACGACGTCACGTTGTTCGAGGCCGCCCCCGAGTTCCGCCCCGTCGGCGCCGGCATCGTCCTGGCCCCCAACGCGGTGGCCTGCCTCGCGGACCTGGGCGTCGCGGTCGACGGGCTCGGGTTCGAGCTGCCGGCGGTCGAGCTGCGCCGCTCGGACGACACCTTGCTGTCCTCGTCGCCGGCCGACGCCCACCGGGACCACCTCGGGCCCACCCTGGGGTGCGCCCGCCACGACGTCCACGCCGCCCTCGTCGAGGCGTTGGGCGGCTCCGTCGAGGTGCGCCTCGACGCGGCGGTGACCGCGGTCGACCCCGGCCCGCCGCCGGCGGTGTCCGTGCGGGGCGGCGCCGCCGAGACCTTCGACGCCGTGGTCGGGGCCGACGGGCTGCACTCGCCCTCGCGCCTCGCCCTCGGGGCGGCCGACCTCCGCTACTCGGGCGACACCTGCTGGCGGGGCTTCGCGCCGGACCCCGGGCTGGACCGCGCCGTCGAGTGGTGGGGGCCGAGCAGCCGCATCGGCCTCGTCCCCGTCCCGGGGGACGAGGTGTACTACTTCCTCGTGCGGGCGGCGCCCGAGGGCCGCTCGGGCGACGTCGGCCTCGACGACCTGCGCAGCTGGTTCGCGGGCTTCCCGCCGCCCGCCGCCGCCGTGGTGGACGGCCTCGCCGACCGGCCGCCGCTGCACCACGACCTCTGCGAGCTGGACGAGCCGGTGTGGGGCCGGCCGGCGCTGCCGTTGCTCGGCGACGCCGCCCACGCCATGACCCCGAACCTCGGCCAGGGCGCGGCCATGGCCATCGAGGACGCGGTCGTGCTGGGTCGGGCCCTCGAGGACGATCCGGCCCGCCTCGAGGAGGCTCACGGGGCCTACGTGCGTGCCCGCCACGACCGGGTGCGGACCATCCAGCTCGACGCCCGGCGCCTCGGTGGCCTCAGCCGGCTGCGCGGCCCGTTGTCCCGCCGGGCCCGTGACCTCGCCCTCCGGCTGACCCCCGACCGCGTCACCCGCCGGCGCTTCGACGAGATCGCCCTCGGCGGCCCCGCGGCGGCGCGCCCCGCCTAGCGAGGGGGCCTCCCACGCCCGGGGGCCCGATCGGCGGGCGGTACGATCCGCGGGTGTCCGCCGCCCCGCGCCCGCCCCTGCGGCGCGAGGCGATCATCGACGAGGCGCGGGCCATGATCTCCCGGGACGGGCTCGACCGGTTGACCCTGCGGGGCCTGGGGGACCGGTTCGGAGTGAGCGCGCCGGCGCTCTACGCCCACTTCGCCGACAAGGAGGACCTGCTGCGGGCCGTGGCGGAGCGCCAGTTCGACGACCTGATGGCCCGTTACGTCGAGATCGACGCCGCCGCCGACCCGGACCGCCCGCTCGACCGCGTCCGGGCCCAGTGCCGCAACTACGTGCGCATGGCCCGCGAGGACCCCGAGCTGTTCCGGGTGATGTTCCTGTTCCCGCCGGACTTCGGCGGCATCGCGACCGTTCCGGAGGGGAGCGAGCTCCCCGCCGCCACCACGGCGTTCCGCATGGCGACCGGCGCCCTCGAGGACGCCATCGCCGTCGGCGACCTCGAGGCCGACGACGCGCTCGTCGTGGCCCTCAGCATCTGGGCCGGCGTGCACGGCGTGGCCGACATCTGCCTGCTCGGCCTCGGTCTGAGCGCCGAGGGTGAGGACGCCCTGGTCACCGAGGTCACCGACCGCATCCTCCGCGGGTACGGCGCCACCCGCTGACCGCCGACCCTCCTGGCCCCACCCGTGCCGAACTGGCTCCCGATTCGACCGCGGGAGCGGTCGAATCGGGAGCCAGAACGCAGATCCGGCTGCCTGGCGCGCCGCCGCCCGGCCTCAGCCCAGCTCGGCCGCCACCTCGTGGACCGCGGCCCGCAGCTCCTCGGGGACCGACGCCAGCGCCTCGTCGCTCAGCTCGGAGGAGAAGGTGAGCCGCTCGGCGTCGACCAGTTCGTGGTGCGACGGCGACCAGGCCGAGTGCAGCACGAACGGGATGGTCTCCCGGTTGGTGCCCTTGAGCACGGCGATCGGGCCGTCGGCGACCCGGGCGGCGTCGAACAGCTCGATGCGCAGGCCGTCGTCGTTGCAGACCGGCTGCACCACGTAGCCGTCGTGGCCGCCGGGCGAGCTCCCCGCGAAGGCGCTCGTGCCCTCGACCGAGCCCACCGCCCGCGGCGCGAACGCCGGCGAGGTGATGTGATCGGCGGTGTCCGGGTACTCCCAGCGGGCCTTCAGCTCCATGGACCCCCGCTCGAACGAACAGAGCGCGCCTCCGGTCTCCTCGCGCAGGCGGTCGAGGTCGATGCGGCCCTCGTAGAGGCGGGCGGCCCGGGCCGAGACGTTGCCCGGGCGACAACCCTGGTAGTCGACGTGGTGCAGGGTCGGGGCGCTCATGCCCTCGGTGCTCCAGTCCATGGCCGAGAGCTGGAGGTTGAAGGTCCAGTCCTCCTTGAACGCCCCCTGCTCGAGCACCTTGCCGGTGGTCGGGTCGAAGACGACCTCGCAGATGGTCTCCGGGGCCATGGACATGTTGTAGAGGCCCACCGCGGCGGGATCGACGGGGTTGCCGTTGACGTCGACGTCGTCGGGTCGGAGGTACAGGGCGAGGTCCATGAGGTCCATGCCCTCCCACACGACCGAGATGCCGTCGGTGTCGTCCCAGCGGGCGTAGTAGTGGCCGTTGGGGGGCGACATGGTGAAGCATGCGGGTGCCACCGGGGTGCCGGAGGCGAGGCCCTCGACCGCGTCCTTGCGGATCAGCCAGACCGGGACCTCGGTGTCGATGGTGGTGGTGCGCTCACCGCCGAGCATCTCGTCGAGGTCGGGCTTGAAGTTGCCGCTGTCGCAGAGGATGACCCAGTCACGCGTCTGGCTGACCGTGTGGACCGAGCCGCCGAAGGCGATGCCCTCGAGGGGCCAGTGCTGCACCCGCGTCCCGTCGGCGCGGTCGTAGCGCACGAGC
>CAYYDZ010000193.1:0-4579 GCA_964470715.1 uncultured Microthrixaceae bacterium
CGCCGACGAGCCCACCACCGGCTCGATCACCATCACGATGAACCAGGCCCGCCACCAGGAGGACCACGACTTCGAATTCGCCGGCTGCGGCACCCTCGGCTGCGGGACGTTCGTTCTCAACCCCAACGACGTGGACGGCACGTCGGCCCGTTCGATGACGGTGCCGGACCTGGTCCCGGGCACCTACACCGTCACCCAGGCCGCGGTGGCGAACTGGCCCCTCAAGACGCTGACCTGCGACACCGGCGAGACCGTCAGCGTCGCCGAGCGACGGGCCACGATCACCCTCACCGCCGGCGAGGACGTCCACTGCACCTTCACGACCCAGACCCAGCGGCTCCAGATCGTCGAGGACACCACGCCCGACAGCGCCCTGGACTTCGAGTTCACCGGCTGCAGCGGCACGGGCTGCGGCAGCTTCACCCTCGACGACGACGCCGATCCGACACTCGAACGGTCGGCGCAGGCGGTCGGCCTGGCGCCCGGCACCTACGTGATCACCCAGGCGGCCGGCGCACCCCTGCCCCTGTCGGCCATCTCGTGCTCGTCCAGCGAGAACGTCGACGTGGCCGCCCGCCGGGTGACGGTCACCCTGGCGGCCAACGAGTACGTCACCTGCACGTTCAAGAACCAGGCGCCCGCCATCACCATCACCCAGGACAGCGTCCCCGACGACGCCCACGACTTCGGGTTCACCGGCTGTCTCGGGACCGGGTGCGCGACCTTCGCGTTCGACGACGACACCGACCCGGGCCTCCCTCGTTCGGTCACGTCCGACGGCCTCAGCAGCGGGACGTACACGGTCACGCAGTCACCCGAGGCCGACTGGCCCCTGACCTCCATCACCTGCACGACGGGCGAGTCGGTCGACCTGGCCAACCGGCGGGTCACCATCACGCTCGGCGCGGCGGAGCGCACGGCCTGCACGTTCAAGAACACGTCGGCGACGCTCACCCTCGTCGAGGACACCTCTCCCGACGGACCCCAGGACGTCACCCTGGAGCGCTGCGCCGGCAGTGACTGCACCGACGTCATCCTCGACGACGACTTCGACGAGACCCGCCCGGGCAGCACCGGCAAGGTCCCCCTACCCGCCGGGACCTACGTGGTCACCGCCGACGAGGTGGACGGCTTCGAGTTGGCCTCCCTTTCCTGCGCCACGGCGGAGTCCGTGGACCTCGACGCACGGCAGGTCACCATCACCCTGGCCGCGGCCGAGCAACAGAGCTGCACCTTCACCCACCGCCCGCCCCCTCCCCACCTCTCCGGGGTGACCGAGATCAGCGCAGGCAACCACGGGACCTGCGCCCGACTCACGAACGGCCAGGCCCGCTGCTGGGGCCTTGGCGAAGGGGGGCGGGTCGGGGACGGCGCGTTCGCCGACACCCCGGTACCGGTCGCGGTGCTCCTGCCCGACGGCAGCGGACCCCTCACCGACGTCGACTCCATCAGCACCGGCTTTGCGCACGCCTGCGCTGCGCTCACGACGGGCCAGGCGAGGTGCTGGGGCTATGGCGGCGGGGGAACGTTGGGCAACGGCGGCACGGTCGACTCGCCCTTGCCGGTCGCGGTGTCGGACAGCGCCGGCACCGGCGCCCTGACCGGCGTCGTGGATGTCGGTGCCGGTGGCGGCCACAGCTGCGCGCTCCTGTCGACCGGGCAGGTCAACTGCTGGGGTGCCAACAACAACGGCCAACTCGGAGACGGCAGCACCACGACGAGGCGCCGCCCGGTCACCGTGTCCGATCCGGCCGGCACTGGCCCGCTCGGCGGGGTCAACCACCTCTCGGTCGGCCTGTCCCGCACCTGCGTCGTCGTGACGGGCGGCGAGGTCCGGTGCTGGGGCTCCAACCTCCACGGCGGCCTGGGCGACGGGACGACGACGGACCGCACCCGACCCGTCGCGGTCTCCGACGTCGAGGGCACCGGCCCCCTGATCGGAGCGACGCAGGTCACCGCGGGCTCCTCGCATGCCTGCGCCCTGCTCGAGTCGGGCGAAGGGCGCTGCTGGGGCAGCAACCAGAACGGCCAGCTGGGCGACGGCACCACGACGGACTCCTCGCGCCCGGTCGTCATCTCGAACCCCGACGGGACCGGTCCGCTGACGGGCATCGTCGAGCTGAGCGTCCTCGACTACCAGAGCTGCGCGCTGGTCGAGTCCGGATCGGTGTACTGCTGGGGCAGCAACATCACCGGTGCGCTCGGTGACGGCACGACGACCGACCACATCCGGCCGACACCCGTCCAGAACGTCGAGGGCACCGGCAGCCTCACCGACGTCGCCCAGATCTCCGCCGGCCTCGGGCACACGTGCGCCACGCTCACCAACAGCGAGGCACGGTGCTGGGGATCCGCCGGCAACGGCGGCCTCGGCGATGGCACGACCGGCGTCCGTCGCTTGCGCCCCGTTCCGGTGGTCGACCCCGCCGCCGCACTCGTACCGATCTCCGCCGTGGCCGAGACCGGCGCCGGCGCCGCCCACACCTGTGCTCGATCGGACGGCGGCGGCGTCGCTTGCTGGGGCAGCAACGGCTGGGGCCAACTCGGCACGGCCGACGTCAACTCGTCGAGCGTGCCCGTCACGGTCTCCAACCGCGCGGGCGATGGCCCGCTGGCCGACGTCACCGACCTCGCGGTGGGGCGCGTGCACAACTGCGTGGCCCTGTCGGGGGGCACGGCGGCGTGCTGGGGCAACAACGGCGACCACCGCCTGGGCGACGGGACGACGACCAACCGCCTGCGCCCGGTCACCGTCTCGAACCCGGAAGGGACCGGGCCGCTGACCGATGTCGCACAGGTCAGCGCGGGCTTCAGCCACAGCTGCGCGGTCCTGGCGGACACGACCGCACGGTGCTGGGGTACGAACAGCCGCGGTGCGCTCGGCGACGGCACGACGACGAACCGCACGCTGCCCGTGGTCGTGAGGGACGAGGCCGACAGCGGTCCCCTCACCGGCATCGCACAGATCGAGCTCGGCGAGGAGCGGAGCTGCGCGGTCCTCACGAGTGGCCAGGTGCGGTGCTGGGGCCCCACGCAGCCCCTACCGGTCGTCGTGTCCAACCCGGAGAACACCGGGCCGCTCACGAACGTCACCGCCGTGGCCGTCGGTTACGACCACGCCTGCGCTCGGCTCGGGACCGGGCAGGTGGCGTGCTGGACCGGCACCGGTTCTGGTCCCGGGCTCACGGTCATGGTCTCCAACCCGAGCGGCACCGGTCCTCTGTCGGGCGTCACGAGCATCGCCGCCGACTCAGGCCGCACCTGCGTCGGTTTCGACGACGGCGCTGCCGCATGCTGGGGCAACATGCCCATCGGCGACGGGACGGTCGCGTCGCGAGCACTCCCGACCATCGTCGCCGGCCTCGAGACCGTCGCCGACGTCACGGTGGGCGAGATGCACAACTGCGTCACGCTCACCGACGGCCAGGCCCGATGCTGGGGCCGCAACGACGACGGCCGTGTGGGCGACGGCACAGGTCTCGGAAGCGCCGCCTGGCAGTTGCGCCCTCGTGTGGTGGTGGTCCCCGCACCATGACGGGCAGGAGGTGGATCGCGGTCGGGGTCGCCGCTCTGGGCCTCGCACTCGCCCTCGCCCTCCTGTCAGCGGCGCCCGCCGGCGCCGCCTCGGCGGACGAGTCCGCCACCGGAACCATCACCATCGTCCTCGACGCCGCGCCGAACGACGCCCAGGACTTCGCCTTCACCGGCTGCCAGGGACCGGGGTGCGGACCCTTCACCCTCGACGACGACGCCGACGCCGACGCCACCCTGGCCAACGCCGTCACCGCCACCGACCTCGGCCCCGGCACCTACACCATCACCCAGGCCGCCGTCCCCAACTGGGCGCTCTCCTCGCTCACCTGCGACACCGGCGAGACCACCAGCCTCGCCAACCGCCGCGCCACCATCGACCTCACCGCCGGCGAACACACCACCTGCACCTTCACCAACACCTCGGCGTCCATCACGATTCGCCAGAGCTCGAACCCCGCCGACGCCCACGACCTCACCTACACCGGCTGCCTCGGGTCCGGCTGCTCGACCTTCGCCCTCGACGACGACGGCAATGAAACCCTGCCCAGCCAAACCGGCGCCGCCGGCCTCGCCCCCGGCACCTACGCCATCACCCAAGCCGCCGACGCCAACTGGGCGCTCACCTCGATCAGCTGCACCACCGGGGAGAGCGTGAGCCTCGCCAACCGGCGGGTCACCATCACCCTCACCGCCGGCGAGCAGACCACCTGCACCTTCACCAACCGGGCTCCCTCGATCACCATCGTCCAGGACTCCTCACCGAACGACGCCCAGGACTTCGCCTTCAGCGGCTGCCAGGGATCGGGGTGCGCCGACTTCACCCTCGACGACGACGCCGACGGCGAGCATCCCAACACACAGTCCGCGCCGGTCCTCGCCGCCGGCACCTACACCATCACCCAGGCGGAACCCCCGCCGTCGTGGCCACTGACGTCGCTCTCGTGCACCACCAGTGAGAGCAAGGATGTCTACGCACGGCAGGTCACCATCGTGCTGGCTCCAGGGGAGCAGACCACCTGCACCTTCAAGAACACGCTCGACACGA
>CAYYDZ010000194.1:0-4564 GCA_964470715.1 uncultured Microthrixaceae bacterium
GCCAGGTGGCGCAGCAGGTCGAGGCGCACCACGTCGTCGGCCGAGTAGCGGCGCCGGCCGGAGCGCCCCTCGCCGGCGTCCACCGACGGGGTCACCCAACCCTGGCGGGCCCAGTGGTCGAGCTGGCGGTAGCTGATGCCGGCGAGGCCGTGGGCGTCGGCGGCGACGATGCCCCCCCTGATTCCCTCGTCGGCGTTCGGTGTAATCACAGGCGTCATTACACAGGAGGGCATCTGTGTTGTCAACCACCGGGGCGACATCTTTCGGGAAATGTGCGGCGATGATGTCGAGAAGGCGAGGGCGGCTCCGTCACCGGGGTGCGACCGGCCGGCAGGGCCGGCCCCACACAAGGAGAGAACCACGATGGCCAAGTACCTGTTGCTCAAGCACTACCGCGGTGCCCCGGCGCCCGAGAACAACGTCCCCATGGATCAGTGGACGCCCGAGGAGGTCGACGCCCACATCAAGTTCATGCAGGACTTCGGCGCCCGGCTCGAGGCCACCGGCGAGCTCGTCGGCGCCGAGGCCGTGGCCCCCGAGGGGCGTTGGGTCCGCTACGACGGCGAGGGGAAGCCGCCCGTGACCGACGGCCCCTTCGCCGAGACGAAGGACCTCATCGCCGGCTGGATGATCATCGACGTCGACAGCGAAGCGCGGGCCATCGAGCTCGCCGGCGAGCTGTCGGCCGCCCCGGGGGCCAACGGCGAGCCCATCCACGAGTGGTTGGAGGTCCGCCCCTTCCTGACCGCGCCTCCCACCGTCACCGAGTAGGGCGGTCCGCTGATGCTGGACCAGGTCGAGCTGCGTCGGCTCGTCCCGCACGTCCTCGGCGTCCTCGTCGGCCGCGGGGCGGACTTCGCGACCGCGGAGGACGCCGTGCAGGAGGCCCTCCTCCGGGCGCTGGCGACGTGGGGGGCTGACCCGCCCGCCGAGCCGGCCGCTTGGCTCGTCACGGTGGCGTGGCGGGCCTTCCTCGACCTGACCCGGTCGGAGACCGCCCGCCGCAGCCGGGAAGAGCGTTTCGACGCCCAACCGCCCACCGGCGCGGTCCCGAGCGCCGACGACACCCTGCACCTCTACTTCCTCTGCGCGCACCCCGTCCTGACGTCGTCGTCAGCGGTGGCGCTGACCCTGCGGGCCGTCGGCGGCCTCACCACCCGCCAGATCGCCGACGCGTACCTCGTCCCCGAGCCCACCATGGCCCAACGCATCAGCCGGGCGAAGCGCTCAGTGGGACGGGAGGGCGTGGCTCGGGCGGGGTTCGACACGCCGGGTGACGTGAAGACGGTGATGCGGGTGCTGTACCTCGTGTTCAACGAGGGCTACTCGGGCGACGTCGACCTCGCCGCCGAGGCCATCCGCCTCACCCGTCAGCTGGCCGAGCTGACCGACGACCCCGAGGTCGCGGGCCTGCTCGCCCTCATGCTCCTGCACCACGCCCGCCGGCACAGCCGCACCCGTCCCGACGGCAGCCTCGTCCCCCTCGCCGAGCAGGACCGCCGCCTCTGGGACGACGACCTCATCGTCGAGGGCACCGGCCTCGTGCAGGCGGCGCTGGCCCGCGACCGGCTGGGCGAGTACCAGGCGCAGGCGGCCATCGCCGCGCTCCACGCCGACGCACCCTCGGTCGAGGAGACCGACTGGGTGCAGATCGTCGAGTGGTACGACGAGCTGCTGCGCTTCGCCGACACCCCCGTCGTCCGCCTCAACCGTGCCGTCGCCGTGGGCGAGGCCGACGGCGCGCCCGCCGGGCTGACGGCGCTGACCGAGGTGCCGGACGGCGTGCCCCGACGCGACGCCGTCGCCGCTCACCTCCACGAGCGCAACGGCGACCTCGAGCTCGCCGCCCGCCTCTACGCCGACGCCGCTCGCAACGCCCCGAACCTGGCCGAGCGCGACCACCAGACCCGCCAGGTGGTGCGCCTCAACGAGCAGCTGCGCGGGCGCTGACCCCGGGAGCCTAGGGCAGGGCGATGGGCGCGATCGTGACGGTACGGGTGGTCGGGGCGCTCTGGCCGACCGCATTCAGCGCCCGCACCTTGACCGTGTAGGTGCGACCGGGTCGGAGGGGCGAGCCCTGGAGACCGACGTCGACGTGGCGGGAACTCCCGCCCACGGTCACCGCCGGCACCCCGCCGCTGACGGCGACCCGGTAGCCGGTGATCTTGGTGCCCCCGTCGAAGTCCGGCGGCCGCCAGGACACACGCAGGGTGGCGCCCCGCTGACTCGCCCGCACCCGCAGGGGGCGGTCGGGCACCTCGTCGGGGTCCAGGTAGCGGCCCACGAAGTCGGCATTGGCCGCCACCCGGCTGAACACCGCAGGCCGCTCGGGCGCGGGACAACCGTCCCCGCCGAGCACGACACCGACCTGGAGGGGGGTGCCGTTGTCATCGATGACGAGAGGTCCTCCACTGTCGCCGAAGCAGGGTGTGGGGAGGCCGTCGGCGAGGTCCCCGGCGCACAGGTTCCGGCTCGCGTCCACGTCGGACCCGTAGGCGGTGGCACACTCGCCATCGGCCACGATGGGCAGCGTCGCCTGCTGGAGGATCGTCGGCGGCGCCTCGAGCGCGTTGCCGGTGTTGCCCCAGCCCGACACGGTCGCGTTCGTTCCCGCTGGGTACAGGCCCTCTTGGCCGGGCACGGCCAGGGCCACGGGCGTCCCGGTGGTCGAGGCCGAGGCGAGCTGGAGGATGGCCACGTCGGGGACGAAGAAGTTGAAGGTGGCATCGAAGTCCACCATGAAGGCCGGGTCGACGCGGATCTGGCGCACGTCGAGGCGCTCCGCTGCGCTGTCCCGGCCGAGGTCCACGTCACCGGCCAGGATGTCCACGTCGGTCGGCCGCAGAAGGTCGACCTGGACGTCGAGGATCTGGTCGTCCGGGCCCACGAGCACCCACAGCCCGGCGACGACGCAATGGGCGGCGGTCAGCACCGTGTCCGGGGCGATCAGCGAGCCGCCGCAGAACTGGCCGCGGATGTTCAGGCCCGGCAGGTCGGGGTCGGACAGGGCGACCTGGTACGGGAAGGTCCCCGGCGTGGCCGGGGTCCCGCCGACGACCTCGGGCCGGGCCTCGGGGCGATCGCTGGCCACGTAGGTCCAGTGCGTGCCGGCGGGCGCCGGCCGAGGGGGGCCACCCGCCTCACCCTCACCGGTCTGGGCGCCCGCGGGGCTCCCGACCAAGGTCAGCACGGCCGCCAGCAGGCCAGCGCAGCACAGCACGATGACGAGTCGTCGCACGTCGTTTCCTCCCGACGCCCCGGGCGAGGCGTGCGCAGACCGTACTCGCCCGCAGCGACGCGCATCGGTCGATTCGATCAGTAGGTGCCCGCCACCTCTCGGGCCGCGGCGGCCACGAGGTCGCTGACCCGCTCGAGCTCGTCCTTGGAGTGGGCCAGGCCGGGGAAGAGCACCTCGTACGCGCCGGGGGCGAAGGCCACGCCCCGCTCGAGGCAGGCGTGGAAGAACTTGGCGTAGAGCGCCTCGTCGGTGCCCTTGGCCGTGGCGTAGTCCGTGGCGGGCGTCTCACCGAAGTAGAGCCCGAGCAGCGAGCCGAACACCGGCACCTGCGCCGGCAGGGAGGCGTCCTCGAAGACCTGGACGAGCCACTGGCCGAACATCTCGGCCCGGCCGCAGAGCATCCGGTAGGCGCCCTCGTCGAGCAGGGAGAGGGCGGCGAGGCCGGCGGCGGTGGCGAGCGGGTTCCCCGAGAGCGTCCCCGCCTGGTAGACGGGCCCGAGGGGCGCCAGCGAGGACATCACGTCGGCGCGGCCACCGAGGGCGCCGATGGGCAGGCCGCCGCCGATGACCTTGCCGAAGCAGGAGAGGTCCGGCGTGACGCCGACGAGGGCCTGGGCGCCGCCCCGGTCCACGCGGAAGCCGGTGATGACCTCGTCGAAGATGAGCAGCGCGCCGGCCGCGTCGCAGGCCTTCCGCAGCCCCTCGAGGAAGCCGGGTGCCGGCGGGACGAGGCCCATGTTGGCGGCCACGGGCTCGACGATGACGGCGGCCACGTCGTCGCCCAGCTCGGGTACGACGTTGTAGGGCACGACCAGGGTCTCGGCCACGGCGGAGGCAGGGACACCCGCCGAGCCGGGCAGGCCGAGGGTGGCCACCCCGCTGCCGCTCTCGGCCAGCAGGGCGTCACCGTGACCGTGGTAGCAGCCGGCGAACTTCACGATGGTGGGCCGGCCGGTGTGGCCACGGGCCAGACGGATGGCGGTCATCGTGGCTTCGGTGCCGCTGCTGACCAGGCGCACCATCTCGCACGACGGCACCCGCTCGCAGATGGCCTCCGCCAGCAGCACCTCGCGCTCGGTGGGCGCGCCGTAGGAGGTGCCGTCGCCGGCGGCGTCGCGGATGGCCTCGACGATCACCGGGTGGGCGTGGCCGGCGATGATGGCGCCGTAGCTCTGGACGAAGTCGGTGTAGCGCTTGCCCTCGACGTCCCAGACGTAGGCGCCCTCGGCGCGGGCCACGAAGTAGGGGGTGCCGCCCACCGAGCGGAAGGCCCGCACCGGCGAGTTCACCCCGCCGGGGATCACCCGCTGGGCACGCTCGAACAGG
>CAYYDZ010000195.1:0-4485 GCA_964470715.1 uncultured Microthrixaceae bacterium
CTGGAACTTGCGCTTGGATCGCACCGCGAGCGCGGCGGCGCCGGCGATCCCCGCGGCGACCACGAGGATCCCGGCGAGGAGCAACAGGGTCACGGCCCGCGCCTACCCGGCGAACAAGGCGACGAGGATGGCGATGACGACGAGCGCGGCGACGACCAGGGCGGCGATCTTCGCCTTGCTCCACGGGTAGTCGCCGTGGACCTCGCCGGTGGCCCCGTTGATGAAGGTCTGGAAGGGCTTGCCCCCGTAGCTGATGGTCAGCAGCCAGATCGGCAGCAGCAGGTGCTTGAAGCTCAGGTCCTGGAAGTCGGTGGCGACCTGATCGACCCGCTGCTTGTCGCCCCCGATGTCGCGTCGGACGGTCTCGTCGATCGTGGCCTTCATCCGGTTCTGGGCCTCACCGAAGCACTCGCCGACGTCCTTGTCGTAGGTGCGGCAGAGGTGGCCGGCGAGGAACTCGGGGGAGAAGGGCTGCGCCGACGCGGTGGGCCACGGCTCGAGGTCGTGGACGTGGTCGGGGTCGAAGCCGTCGTTGGCGAGCACGGTGAGGTCGTCGAATTGGTTGTGGACCCGACCCGACACGGCGTGCCAACGGGTCCGCGTCTCGGTGCGGCGGTTGTCGCCGCTGCCGACCTGCACGGTGTAGTCCTCGCCGCGCTGGCCGGCATAGCGCGTGTGGGCGTCCGCGTCGTAGGTGAAGTAGGCCGCGTAGACGCTCGCGAAGGACCCCTTCTCGTGGTACTTCTTGAACTCGCGGGGGGCCAGCCAGCGGGACTTGATCCAGCCGTCGATGGCGGCTTTGGCCTGCTTGTCGTCGACCTGGAAGGGGAGCACCCCGTCGACGGCCAGGCGGTCCGGTGCCTCGTGCACGTCTTCGCGCTGGATGGGGGTGGCGCAGTACGGGCAGCGGGTCGAGGTGAGGCTCCCGGTGAAGGTGGTGTGGCCGCCGCAGTTCTGGCAGACCACCTCCTTCTCCCCTTCGATGCGCTGGCTCAGACGGTTCGCCGCGCCGGAGCGCAAGGTGGCCATCGCCGCGTTGAGGTCTTGTTCGACCACGGCCTTGCCCGCGGTCTCGACGATGTCCTGGGTGTGACCGCACGACGGGCAACGCAGCTTCTGGACACCGATGTCGAACACCAGCTCGCCGCCGCACCCCGGGCAGGGGTAGGTGCGGGTCTGCTCCGTGACGTGGTGCAGGGCAGGGTCCGGGGCCGCCGCGGGGGGTGCGGGCGGCGGGGTTGCCGCGTGACCGGCGGGCGGGGGCGGCGGTGGTGCGTGGGTTGGCGGTGGCGGCGGGGTGGCGGCCTGGTTCGGGAGGGGCGGCGGCGTCGGCTCGTCGGGGGCCATGGGTCAGCCTTCGGGCGTGGCCGGAGGGGCGGGCGGAGCACCACCAGGCGTCGGTGGTGGGGGCGGCGGAGGGGGCGGGGTGCCTCCCGTGGGTGGCGCGGGCGGCGGCATCGGCGGCGGGGTGGAGAACAGCGGTGCGAGCGCGGGCACGGTGCCGGCGGCCGCCCACGCCGCCATGCCCTCGGTCCACACCAGGGAGCTCGCGTTGACCTGGCCGTTGGCCACGCCGGCGCGGATCTGGTCGACGCTGAAGGGGCCCGACGACTGCCCGCCCATCTCGACGTGGAAGAGCGCCTGGCCGGGCAGCGGGGGCGGGGCCGCGGGCGCGGCCGCGCCGCCCGCGGCGGGCGCCATGGCGTTGCCCATCTGGTTCGCCATTTGGCCGGCCATGGCCACCCCCATGCCGATCTGCATCGCGTCGCCCATGGTGCTTCCTCCCGGGTTGCTCGCCGCGGCGACCATGGCCTCGGCCGCCGCACCCTGCTGGAGGCGATCCATGGGGCCGACGTTGTCGAGGTAGCCCGCCTGCTCGACGCCACGCGCCACGCCGCGGGTCATGGCCTGGGTGATCTCGTCGGGGAGCGAGATGGTCATCGTGATGGAGTCGATGGCGAGGCCGTACTCGTCGTCCACCCGCTCGGCGACGAAGTCGCGCAGCTTGTCGGCGAGCTCGATCTGGTGGCCCTGGAGGTCGATGGCCCCGAGGCCAGACTCGGTGACCATGTCGGCGAAGGCCAGCGCGATCACCCGGCGGAGCAGCTCGGTGATCTCGTCGATCTCGACGGCGCTGTCCGTGCCGATGACCTCGCGGAGGAACACCTCGGGGTCGGCGATCTTGACCACGCACATCCCGTTGGCGCGGACCTGGACCATCTTGAAGTCGGGATCGCGCACCGTCACCGGCTGCGGGGTGCCCCACAGCAGGTCGGTGACCGGCCGGGTGTTGAGGAAGTAGACCTCGCTGCGGAAGGGGCTGTTGAAGCCGTGCTCCCAACCCTGGAGCGTGCCGAGGATGGGCAGGTTCTCGGTCTTCAGCTCGTAGTTGCCGGGCTCGAACGAGTCGGCGAGCTTGCCGCGGTAGACGAACACCGCCCGCTGGCCCTCGCGCACGATCAGCTGCGCGCCGTTCTTGATCTCGTTCTGGTAGCGGGGGAACCGCCACGCCAGCGTCGAGCGCGAATCGTCGACCCACTCGATGATGTCGACCAATTCACCCTTGAGCTTGTCCATCAGTCCCACGATGTGTCTCCCCGGCTCGGTGCTGTCGGCCACGGGTGGGCCGCCCTCCGCGTTCGTATCATTGCCGACGGCAGCAGGCAGCGCGGCCGTCAGGTCCGCCACGCTGGGTATACTGCTGGTATATGGGGTCGACGACGATCAAGCTCAGCACCGAGACCAGGGACCGCATCCGGGCGCTCGGGGGCGACACGTATGAGGAGACCATCGTCGAAGCCCTCGACGCACTCGAGGCGGACCGCTTCTGGGCGCAGGCCGAGGCCGCGGCGGCCCATCGGGCGTTGCTGAGCAGCGGCGAGCGGGATGCCCTCGCGGCGCGAGAGGCCGACGTCGACGCCGCCTTCGACGGCCTCGGATGACCGACGCCGGCGACGTCCACCTCGCCGACCTGAACGACGAGCGGCGGCGGCACGTCCTGGTGGTTTCGAACCGCCGGTTCCAACGACTCTCGGGCCGCGTGCTCGTCGCCCCAGAGCTGGGCGGCGAGGCGGACGAGGTCGCCTTCCCCTGGCGCGTGGAGGTTGACGGCAGGGTCTTCGCCGTCGACCTCCTGCGCAGCCTGCCCCTCGAGCGGCTGCTCGAGCGCACCGACCGGGCGCCGGCGGCGACGATGGTCGCCGTGCGGCGAGCCGTCCACGCCATCACCTGAGCCGAGCAGGCATCCGGCGAACTCGAGGCAATGGTCCCCTGAATCCGGGGGGGCATTGCCTCGAGAATGGCCTGCGGGCCTCGTTCAGCCGAAGGGGTCGAGGCTGGCGCCCACGACCCACATGCTGAAGTACTGCGCCGACGCCCCGTAGGCCTGGGCCACGGCCACCTTGGCGCCGTCCACCTGGTGCTCGCCGGCCATGCCCCGCACCTGGAGTGCGGCCTCGGCGAAACGCAGCATCCCGGAGGCGCCGATGGGGTTCGACGAGAGCACGCCGCCGGACATGTTCACCGGGAACGAGCCGTCGAGCGCGGTGGCGCCGGACTCGACGAGCTGCCACCCCTCACCGGGCTCGGCCAGGTGGTGGGCCTCGAGCCACATCGGCTCGTACCAGGAGAAGGGCACGTACAGCTCGGCGCAGTCGATCTGCTCGCGGGGCCGGGTGATGCCGACCTGGGCGTAGATGTCCTCGGCGCAGTCGGCCGCACCTTGGGGCAGCACGGGGTCCCGGCCCGGGAAGCCGAAGGGCTCGGAGCGCATGGCCGATCCGAGCACCCACGCCGGTGGGCGCCCGTCGGCCGCGGCGGCCTCGCCCCCGGCCTGGTCGGTGAAGACCATGGCGCAGGCGCCATCCGACGACGGGCAGGACTCGAGGAAGTGCAGCGGGTCCCACATCATCGGGGACGCCTTCACCGACTCGATGGAGATGTCCTCGAGGCGCAGGTGGGCGTAGGGGTTCTTGAGGGCGTTCTGCCGGTCCTTCACCGCCACCATGGGGCCGACGTCGAGGGGCGCGCCGGAGCGGTGGATGTACGAGCGGATGAACGGCGCGAACGCGCCGCCGGCGCCGAGCGAGGCGCCCTTGCCCGAGCCGAGGGCGAACTGGGCGTTGCCCTCGGACTGCTTCTGGTAGCCGACCGCCAGCACGCGTCGGTGGCGACCGGTCTCGACGAGGTGGCTGGCCACGATGCCGGTCGTGCCACCCACCGAGCCGGCGGTGTGCACCCGGAACATGGGCTTGCCGTGCGCCCCGAGCGCGTCGGTCAGGTAGAGCTCGGGCTTCATGACGCCCTCGAAGAGGTCGGGCGCCTTGCCGATGACCACGGCGTCGATGTCGCCCCAGTCCATCTGGGCGTCGTCGAGGGCCCGGCGGGCCGCCTCGCGGACCAGGCCGCCGAGGGAGACGTCCCACCGCTTCTTCTTGTGGTGGGTCTGGCCGATGCCGACGATGGCGGCGGGTGCGTGGGCCATCA
>CAYYDZ010000196.1:0-4476 GCA_964470715.1 uncultured Microthrixaceae bacterium
GGTCGGACTGGTCATGACGCACTCCCGATGGCGGCGGCAGGATCGATGCGGAGCACTCGGCGCAGGGAGAACGCACACCCGATGACCGAGGCGAGGAGCAGGAACGCGACGCTGCTGACCACCCGGGCCGGCGTCAGCGCGAACGGAATGGCGCCGGCCGGGATGGCGAGGTCGAGCGCGACCGCGAGCGCAGCGCCGATGGCGCACGCGATGAGGGTCACGAGCACGGCCTGGACGATCACGCCGGCGAAGAGGGTGCGTGAACGCGCGCCGATGGCCTTCAGGACGCCGTAGAGCCCGGTCCGTTCGACGGTGAGCAGGGCGAAGAACAGGGCCACCACGACGATGGCCACGAGGACGGTGACACCGATGATCTGGTTGAACACCGAGCTCTGCTGCTCGACCCCGGGCAGCGCCTTCACGGCCTCGTCGATGGTGAGGGTGCTGGTGGCCCCCTCGGTGGCGGCGTCGATGGCTTCGGCGATCTGTCCAGGGGAAACGCCGTCGGACCGCACGACGAGGGACTGGAACACGCCGGGGCCCACGGTGGCGTCCGGGCGGTTGGCGTTCTGGACGTCCCGCCACGTCTCGGGCGCCACCCAGAGCGAGCCCTGGCCCGAGAAGTTGGTGTCGCTCACGAAGCCGATCACCTGGACGGGGGTGCGGGCGGGGCCCACCAGCACCTCGGTGCCGACGTCGATGCCGTCGGCCTTCAGCACCTCATCGGCGTACGCCTGCCCTGGGGGCGGCGGGTCGCCCACGCCCTGCGGGGGCAACTGGTAGCCGAACACGGCGAGGTCGGCGAGGTCGCGAGGGCCGTTGCCGGGGACCCGGCCGCCGAGGAGGGCGACGCCGAGGCCACCGACCTCGCCCACGCCGGGTACTGCTTCGACCTGTGCCCGCTGCTCGGGGGTGATGCGGCTGCGGAAGAACGAGTCCCGGGCGGTCGAGGAGTAGACGACCAGGTCGGCGTCCTGGGCGCGCACGGCGCCGGTGGCGTCGCGCAGCAGCCCGTCGAGGAGGCCGCCGAGGAACATGAGCAGCACCGCGATCAGGGTCAGGATGACCGTTGCGGTGGCGAACCGGCTGGGGCGCCGGCGCAGCTCGCGGAGGGCGATCCTCACACCTGCACCCCTGCACCGGTGGTCGCCTCGACCGGGTCGATGTGCAGCACCCGACGGGCCGAGAACAACGAGCTGAGCACGCCGAGGACGAGGAGCAGGCCGCTCCAGACCAGCACCGCGGTCGTCTCGAACCGCAGGGGGATGGCGCCGACGCGTTGCACCGACAGCGGGGCGTAGAGGGCCACGCCGATGGCGATGCCGGCCACCATCACGATGATCACCTGCACGAGCAGGGACCACACCAGGCGCCGTGACGGCGCGCCCACGGCGTGCAGCAGCGTGAGCGCATTCGCCTTCTGGAAGGTGATGATCAGGAAGAACAGGCCGGTCACGAGCGGGACCACGAGGGCATAGAGAAGGAAGATCACCTGGAACGACTGGCGAACCTGGGCCACCCCGGGCGTCTCGTCGGCCGCGACGTCGCGGGGGAGCGCGTCGGCGTCCGGGTCGGCGTCGTTGACGGCCGCCGAAAGCTGGGCGGCGGAGGTGCCGGCGGCCGGATCGAGGGCGATGGCGTTGGGGAGCGGGTCGCGAGCGTCCGGGTTCACCGAGCGCACGGCGGCGACGTAGGTGTCGTAGGTCGTGAAGAGCGTGGGGGTGGCCTGGAGGTTGATGTCCTCGGCTTGGCCCACCACCGTCAGCTCGAGGCCGCCGGGCTCGAGGGCCACGGTGTCACCGATGGCGAGGCCGAGGTCAGCGTCGGCCGCGTTGGCGACCGTCTCGCCCTCCGCTTCTGGGAGGCGGCCAGCGGTGAGGGTGGAGGGCGAACCCAGCCCCTCGGCCTCGTACCCGACGAGCGCGACGTCGGCGAGCTCGCCGTCGACCTCTGCGGTGAAGGTGCCCTGCCCGATGCGACCGGAGCGGGCGATGCCGTCGACCGAGTTGACCGCCGCTTCGAGCGGAGGCGTGATCACGCTCCCCTGGAGGTTGCGCCGCCCGTCGACGCTGTAGACGAGGACCGGAGCGGACTGGTTGCGGATGGCGCCCACGAAGGCGGTCAACAGCCCGTTCTGCAGTGTCTGCTGGAACAGGATGAGGAACACGAGGAGCCCCACCGCGGCCATGACCAGCCCGAAGCGGACCTTGGTGCGGCGCATCTCTCGTAGGGCCAGGAACACAGCGGACCGAGTGTGGCACGGCTGCGGTCGGCGTCCACCACCCAGGTCGGCGGCATCGGCGCGGTCCGCCCGGCCCCCGCAGGAGGCGGGACGGGGACGGCGAGGCACCCCGGTGGGGACGCCCGGTCCGGGTGGCCACGGTCCGCCGCCAGGCGATTACCCTCGGCTCGGTGGACGTGTGGCACGACGACGAGCCCTTCCCGCGGCCCGTGGCGGGCTCGGCGGTGACCATCGGCGCGTACGACGGCGTCCACCGCGGCCACCAGATGGTGATCGGCGAGGTGCGCCGGGTGGCGCGCGAGCAGGGCCTGCGCTCCGTCGTGGTGACCTTCGACCGGCACCCCGCCAGCGTCGTGCGCCCCGAGTCGGCGCCCAAGCAGCTGACCGACCCCGACCAGGAGCTCGAGCTGCTGGCCAAGACGGGAGTCGACGCCACCCTCGTCATCCACTTCGACGAGGCCCGCTCGAAGGAGCCCGCCGAGGAGTTCGTCCACGAGATCCTCGTGGGCGCCCTGAACGCGAAGACCATCGTGGTCGGCGAGGACTTCCACTTCGGCCACCAGCGGCAGGGAAACAACGCGCTCCTGGCGACGATGGGCGCCGAGCTGGGGTTCACCGTCGACGGCATCGACCTGCTCCAGGCGGGACCGGAGGGTGCGGTGTCGTCCACTGCGATCCGCGCCGCCCTCGTCGCCGGCGATCTCACCGCGGCCCACGCCATGCTCGGTCGGCCCCACGAGGTGCGCGGCGTGGTCGGCCACGGCGACGAGAGGGCCCGGGTGCTCGGCTTCCGCACCGCCAACGTGGCCATCGCCGACGACGTGCTGCTCCCCAAGGACGGCATCTACGCCGGCTGGTACGAGCGGCCCGACGGCAGCGTCCACGCCACCGCCATCTCGCTCGGCCGGCGGCCCACCTTCTACGAGTTCGCGGATCACTCCCTGCTCGAAGCCCACCTCCTCGACTTCGAGGGCGACCTCTACGGCGAACACGCCAAGGTGCGCTTCGTCGAGCGCCTCCGCGACGAGCTCAAGTTCGACAGCGTCGACGACCTGGTCGAGCAGATGGGACGGGACGTGGCCAGGGCGAGGGACGTGCTGGGTGCCTGACCGCGCCCGGGCCGACCTGGCCCACGAGGCGGTCGTCGACGACGCGGGCGTGCGTTGGGCCGGCGAGGTCGAACCGCTCACCGGCCCGGTCACCCAGCCGCTGCGGGAGTCGATCGAGCCGGCCCGCATCGGCTCGGCCGCCCGCCTCGCCCGCCATCGCATCCGCCTGTCCGACGGCCACGAGGTCGGCCTCGCGGTCTGTGGTCGCGGCATCCCCCTCGTCGTCGTGCACGGCTTCTCAGCCGAGGGGTTCCTCTACGCCCAGACCCTGTCCCGGCTGGTGTCGATGGGCTACAAGGTCATCGCCATCGACACCGCCGGCCACGGGGGCACCCAGGGCCTCCCCCGGGGCGGTGGGGACCTCCACGGCTACAGCGAGCTGCTGGGCCGGGCCATCCGTGAGCTCGGCATCCGCAAGGCGGTGCTGGCGGGGCACTCGATGGGCGGGCGCCTCGTGGTCGAGCTCGCGGCCGACCAGCCCGACCTGGCCATCGCCGTCATCCTGCTCGACGCCATCGTGGGCGACACCTGGGACCGCATGGTCAACGTCTTTCGGGTCATGCCGCCGCTGCTCGGCTTCGTCGGCGCCGCGCTCGCGGTGGACAGCCTCTCGACCGTGCCGCTGTTCAAGGACCGGGGCCAGGCCACGAAGCTGCTGCGCCTGGCCATCCCGGTCGGCGCCGGCATCGCCAGCCACCCGTGGCAGCTGCTGGGCCCGTCGGTGTCGATCCTGCGTTCCCGGGGGAGCGGCCACCTGCTCGACGCCCTCGCCGAGTCGCACGTGCCGGTGATCGCCATCCACGGCGACAAGGACGTCGCCGTGCCCATCGCCACGGCGAAGGAGGCGGCGAAGCGAGCGCGCGGCCACTTCGTGGTCGTGCGCGACGCCAGCCACTCCTGGCTGCTCAAGGACCCCGAGACCCTGCCGGCCATCATGTACGAGCTGTTGGGCAACGGCCTCGGCTCGGCCCAGCGGCGGGCCCTGCGCGAGTGCGGCGTGGCCCCGGGTGGCGCCGACGACGAGGCGGTCGAGGCGGCGCTCTACGAGCCCGACGCCCTCGTCCTGGCCCTCACCCCCGAGTCCATCGCCCCGACGCCCGCCGACCGCAAGAAGGTCCACCCCCG
>CAYYDZ010000197.1:0-2376 GCA_964470715.1 uncultured Microthrixaceae bacterium
GCACACCGGGCAGGTCTCGCCCTCGCGGTGGTGGACGGCGCCGGGCCGCTCCTTCGACGAGCTCATGTCCTCGCGGCCCCGCTCGTAGGCGAGCGACGCCTCGCACTCGGTGTGGATGGCGGCGGCGAGGCGCTCGACCTCGTCGGGGGTGAGCTTGGCCGCGTTGGCGAAGGGCGAGAGCTTGGCGGTGTGGCAGATCTCGTTGGCCAGGCGCCGGCCGAGGCCGGCCAGCACCTGCTGGTTCCGGAGCACGCCGTGGATGCGTCCCGAGTGGCCTGCGAGGATCGCACCGAGTGCCGTCGCGTCGAGGGACTCGGCGTCGGGGCCGAGCCCGAGGACCGGGTCCTGGGTCTCGACGTCGCCGGCGACGGCCCAGACGCCGGCCCGCTTCTCGGTGCCGGCCTCGGTGAGCAGCAGGGCGCGTCCATCGGCGAAGACCCAGCGGGCCAGGCCGCCGCGGGGCTTCAAGCTCTGCTTCTCGTCAGGCTTGAGGCGGCCGCCCTGCATGAGGTGCACGACGAAGGTCAGCGCCGGGAACTCGAGCAGCAGGTACTTCCCCCGCCGGCCGACCCCCTGGAGGGCGGTGCCGTAGGCCTCGTCCGGCTGGGGGGCGTAGGTCTTCAGCGCGGTGAAGGAGATGGGCCGGAAGGTGGCCAGTTCGGCGCCCCCGAAGTCCTCGGTGAGGCGCTCGGCGTGGGCCGCGATCTCGGGCATCTCGGGCACCGGGCCAAGCTACCGCCGGCGCCGTCCCGCCGTTCTCGAGGCAATGCCCCCGGATCAGCCCTCCCGGCTCCCGTTGCACCCTCCATCGCACGAGGATGCGGAGAGGTTCAGCCACTCGACGCGAACTGGCGCCTGATCTACTGGGCGGAGCCAGTAGATCAGGCGCCAGAACGGCCGGTCTGCACCCCGAAGCGTCAGCCGCCGTCGGTGGAGAAGTCGCCGGTGAGGTCGACCACGGGCTCGTCGGTGCAGGCGAAGCCCTCGTCGGGGGCGTGGCGGACCCACTCCCCGTCCTGCGCCTGGACGATCATCACGCACGGCACCGCGCTGTTGGTCGAGGGGTCGGCGGTCGCATGGAGGCCGCCGGCGTCCCACTCGGTGACCGAGCCGGCGGTCTCGAGCACGCAGCTACGGGTGAGGGTCCCGGCCTCGTCGCACTCCTTGGCGGACTGGGCGAACAGCAGCCACCCCGAGACGGACTGGGCGCCGAGCAAAGCGACCTTGCCGTCGACGGCCTCGACCATGTCGATGTAGTCCTGCGTGGCCGGGTTGTCGGCGGCCTCCTCGAAGGGCGTGAAGGCCAGCCGCACGAAGGTGCCGTTGGCGGCGTCGCCTGCTGCCTCGAGGTAGGCCGGGTCGTAGAAGTTCGACTCGAAGAACGTCACCTCGGGTGAGTAGTCGATCTCGACCAGGGCCTGCTGGAGCTGGCCGGTGCCCTCGCCCGAGCCGACGACCACGAGCCACTCGACGCCCGCGTCCTTGATGGCCTGGGCGAACGGCGCCCAGTTGGCCTCGCCGAGGATGTTGCTGGCCCGGTCGAGGACCACGGTGCCCCCCTGGGACTCGACGGCCTCGGTGATCTTGTCCTTCTGCTCACGGGTGGTGGCGAGGTCGCCGTAGATGATGCCGACGTGGTCGATGGCGCCGGGGAACTCCTCGTCCAGGAGCTGGATGGCGCCGACGGGGTACTGGTCCGAGGGGTTGGGGAGGGGCTGCACCGCCCGCGTCTCCTGCCAGACGTCCTCACCGTGGGTGCCGGCCTTCTCCGCGGTGACCGAGAAGCCGGCGATGTCGATGAGGCCGCACTCCCGGCCGGTGGTGGCCCAGAGGTTGTCCTGGACGGCACCGTCGCCCACCATGGCGAACTCCTGCTCGCAGGCGAGCTCGAGCTGGCTCTGGTACTCGGAGATGGCGGCGTCGTACTGGGTGAGCTCCAGTTGGCGGCCGTTGATCCCTCCCTGGTCGTTGCACCAGGCGACGAACGCGTCGCCCGCATCGAAGATCTCCTGGTTCAGCCCGGGCGCTCCCGAGAAGCCGGGATCGGCCACGGTGCCGACCTGGATGGTGTCGGCGCTGATGCCCTGGGTCTCGGCCGGGTCGGCCTCGGCGGCCGCCGTCGTGGCGCTGTCGGCCGACGCCGGACCGCAGGGCGATTCCATGGTCCCGAAGGTGACGCCTCCGCCGCCCTCGCTGTCGGACGCCACGGAGGTGTCGGTGCTGTCCGTACCGCCGGCGTTGTCCTCCCCTCGACTCGAGCACGCCCCGGCGAGCAGTGCCACGCACGCCCCCACGACCAGCAGTCGTCGCAGCCTCATCGGTTCCCCCTGATCCGTGCGGTGCCCCCCGGCACCGACGCGGCGCACCCTAGCCCCG
>CAYYDZ010000197.1:2476-4243 GCA_964470715.1 uncultured Microthrixaceae bacterium
TCAGTAGGTGGTGGCGGCGCGCAGCGGGGCGAGGGCGTCGCCCACGGCGGCGAGCGCCGGCGCCGCCACGATCAACGCGCCGGCGGTGCCCGACAGGGTGATGCGGCCGGTCATGAAGGCCTCCTGGGCACTGAGGTCCCCCCGGGCCACGGCGACCGCGGTGGCGTAGTCCTGGGAGAAGGTGACGTCGGGTGCGGGGTGGGGACCGGCCTGGATCGAGCGGGCCTCGCCGGCCACGACCACGTGCCACACGACCGGCCCCTCGGGCCCGCCGTCGACGTGCTGCTCGATGACGAGGAGGTCCTCGGCGTCGGCATCGGGGGGCGGTCCCAGCGCGTCGTGGGCGGCGGCGAGCCATTCGTCGCTGAGGTACCTGGCCATGCCCCGAGCTTGGCACGGTTACCCTCGTCCACCGTGCCGGAGATAGGACGCGGAGAAGCGGTGTTCGACCACGAGGCGGTGACGGGGGAGTGGCGCCTCCTCGACGGTCCCGACGACGTGCTCGACCTCATGGACACGGGCGCCGAGGGCATCGTCGCCGTGGTGCGCGACGCGGGGGCCACCTTCCTCGCGCCGATCTACCACGAGCTCACCGGCATCATCTGCACGGGCGGGACGGTGCGCAGCCACATCGGCATCGTCAGCCGGGAGTTCCAGGTGCCCTGCGTGATGGGGGCGACCTTCCCCGACGGCGAGCCCGCCAACGGCGACCAGGTCACCATCGACAACGGCGTCGTCCGCACGTGAGGCTCCGGTGAGCGACCCCAGCGCCGCCCTCACACCCGAGGAGATGAAGGCGAAGGCGAACGAGCTCATCGCCTACCACGGGCCCATCTCCCGCCAGCTCACCGAGGAGCGCACCTCGCTCGAGTCGGCCCTCATCCCGGTGACGGCCTACATCGTGGTGGCCTGCGTCGAGTCCTGGTACCGGTACCCGGCCATGATGCGCCGCATCGACGAGGCCATGGCCGCCGGCGACATCGGCCGGGCCGGTCGCCGCCCGGGCAGCCAGGTCAACACCGTCTACCTGTGGTCCATCGCCAACTTCTGGCTGCTGGGCCGCAAGGTCATGGCCATGATCGACCCCGCCGCGGCCAATGCGCCCGAGCCCGCCTACACCGTGCTCGACTTCTGGGAGCGTGCCGCCCAGGGGTTCCGGGGCGACGACGGCACCCGCCAGGCCCACGACGCCGGCGGCGTGGTGCGCCCCTACGGCGACGACGTCATCGCCACGCTGTTGGCCGGCACCACCGACGTGGACGACGAACGGCGGGCCACCATCAAGCGCTTCAACGCCACCCTCATCAACTACCTGTTCCTGCTCTACTTCGACACCCGGGTGGGCTCGGGCGACACCGGCCCGTACCCGCTGCCCGAGGGCCGCACCCTCATCGTGCGGGACTACTACCGCCTCGCCCAGAGCGACTTCTGGTGGTCCGACGTGGCTGTCGACGTGCCCTACCAGAACCTCACCGCCGCACTCGTGCTCGACGACGTCGACGTCCGCATCACCGACTTCGGCACCGCCAACACCACCCCCGAGGACTACCTCGACCGGCTGGTCTCGTTCGGCCTCTACACCACCGACGGCGCCGACGACGGCTCGCTCCGGCCGGTGCCCGACGACGAGATCGACGGCCTGCTCACCGCCGTGCGCAAGGCGCAGTCCCAGCACTACCGCAACATCGCCGCGATGTCCCGTGACGAGAAGATCCGCTGCGGCGCCTACGTCTACTTCTCGTTCCTCAAGCCCTTCGCCGACGTGGC
>CAYYDZ010000198.1:0-1325 GCA_964470715.1 uncultured Microthrixaceae bacterium
GCACGTCGTGGATGCCGGCCTCTTCGAGGATGGCGCGGGCGGCGCCACCGGCGATCACCCCGGTACCGGGGGCCGCGGGCTTGAGCAGCACTCGGCCGGCACCGGTCTCGCCGATGACGGGGTGGACGATGGTGCTGCCGGCGAGGGCGACGGTGAAGAGGTTCTTGCGCGCCTCCTCGGTGCCCTTCTGGATGGCGAGGGGCACCTCTTTGGCCTTGCCGTAGCCGAGGCCGACGCGGCCGTGGCCGTCGCCGATCACCACGAGGGCGGTGAAGGAGAACCGACGACCGCCCTTGACCACCTTGGCCACGCGGTTGATGTTGATGACGCGCGACTCGCGCAGGCCGGAGTCGCTGCTCTGGCGGGGGTTGTCGCGGGGCGGCCGGTCGCGGTCGCGGGGGTTGGCGTTGCTCATGCTGCCCGCTCCTGGCTTCGCCGGGCCGCTCGGGCCCCGCACTCGTTCCTCGTGCTCATGGTGTTCACGTCTCTTTCCTAGAACTCGAGCCCGGCGTCACGGGCGGCGTCGGCCAGCGCGGCCACCCGGCCGTGGTAGCGGAAGCCGCCACGATCGAAGGTGACCTTCTCGATGCCGGCGGCCTTGGCACGCTCGGCGACCAGCTTGCCGACCTTGGCGGCGGCGTCGATGTTGCCGGTGCCACCGGTGCGCAGGTCGGCCTCGACGGTCGAGGCGGCCGCGAGGGTGTGGCCGGCGCGGTCGTCGATGACCTGGGCGCTGATGTGACGGCTGGACCGGAACACGGCCAGACGCGGCCGCTCGGCGGTGCCGGTGACCTTCTTGCGGACCCGACCGTGTCGTCGCTGGCGGTCCTGTCGCTTCTTCTGCGGACTGAGGCTCATGTCTCCTACCCGACGCTCGCGGCCTTGCCGGCCTTGCGCTGGACGTACTCGCCGACGTAGCGCACGCCCTTGCCCTTGTAGGGCTCGGGCTTGCGCAGCGCCCGGATGTTGGCGGCCACCTGGCCGACGACTTCCTTGTCGATGCCGACCACGTCGATGCGGGTCGGGCTGGGGACGTCGAAGGTGATGCCCTCCGGCGCCGTGACCTTCACGGAGTGGCTGAAACCGAGGGCCAGCTCGAGGGCGGCGGGACCCTGGGCGGTGGCCCGGTAGCCGACGCCTTGGATCTCGAGCTCCTTGCGGAAGCCCTCGGTCACCCCGACCACCATGTTGTTGACGAGGGTGCGGGTGAGGCCGTGCAGCGAGCGGTTCTCGCGCTCGTCGTCCGGGCGCTCCACCAGCAGCTGCTCGCCGTCCTGGCGCACGGTGATGGCGCCGGGGATGGGCCGCGAGAGGGTCCCCTTGGG
>CAYYDZ010000198.1:1425-4195 GCA_964470715.1 uncultured Microthrixaceae bacterium
CGTCCTGGCGCACGGTGATGGCGCCGGGGATGGGCCGCGAGAGGGTCCCCTTGGGGCCCTTCACGGTGATCTGGCCGTCTGCCAGGGTGACGTCGACGCCACCGGGGACGGTGATGGGTGCTTGGCCGATGCGGCTCATGGCGTTGCTCTCCTCACCACACGAAGCACAGGATCTCGCCGCCCATGCGGCGCTTCCTGGCTTCGCGGTCGGTCATGAGGCCCTGGCTGGTCGAGAGCACGGCCACACCGAGGCCACCGAGGACCCGGGGGATCTTCTCGGCCTTGGTGTACACGCGCAGGCCGGGCTTGGAGATGCGCTTCACCCCGGAGATGACCCTCGCCCGCTCGGGCGAGTACTTCATCTCGATGGTGAGGACGCGGCCGGGGCGGTCGACGGCGTCGGCCACGGCGAAGTCGGTGATGTAGCCCTCGGACTTGAGGACCGCAGCCAGCGACTCCTTGAGCTTGGAGGACGGCATGGACACCTCGTCGTGCATCGCCACGTTGGCGTTGCGGATGCGGGTGAGCATGTCGGCGATCGGGTCGGTCATCGTCATCGCGTCACGCCCCTCACCAGCTGGCCTTGGTCAGACCGGGGATCTCCCCGGCGTGTGCCAGCTCGCGCAGGCAGAGGCGGCAGAGACCGAACTTGCGGTAGACGGCGCGGGGCCGGCCACAGCGGCGGCAGCGGGTGTACCCGCGCACCTTGTACTTGGGGGTGCGCTGCTGCTTCTCGACGAGTGCTTTCTTGGCCATTACTGGTTCCCCTCACGGCGGAACGGGAAGCTGAAGGCGGCCAGGAGGGCCTTCCCTTCGGCATCGGTACGGGCGGTGGTGACGATGGTGATGTCCATGCCCCGGGTGTGGTCGACCGAGTCGTAGTCGACCTCGGGGAAGATGAGCTGCTCGGTGACGCCGAAGGTGTAGTTGCCCCGGCCGTCGAACGAGTTGGGGGGAAGGCCGCGGAAGTCGCGGATGCGGGGGATGGACAGGCTGATGAGCCGGTCCAGGAACTCCCACATGCGATCGCCCCGGAGGGTGACCTTGGCGCCGATGGCGTTGCCCTCGCGCAGCTTGAACTGGGCGATGGACTTCTTGGCCTTGGTGACGAGCGGCTTCTGCCCCGTGATCACCGTGAGGTCGCGCACGGCGCCCTCGAGGAGCGAGGAGTTGGCCACGGCCTCACCCACGCCCATGTTGATCACGATCTTCTCGAAGCGGGGCACGTCCATGACGTTGTCCAGGCCGAGCTCGTCCTTCAGGGTGGCTCGGACCTCTTCGTTGTACCGGACCTTGAAGCGCGGCACCGGATAGGTGGTGGCGTCGGCCATCAGAGGTCACCTCCACACTTCTTGCAGACCCGGATCTTGGTGCCGTCCGGGTCGAACCGGTAGCCGATGCGGGTCGGGCCACACGACGAGCACACGATGGCGACGTTGGCCACCGGGATGGGCATGTCCTTGTCGATGATCCCGCCCTGCATGGTGGCGCGAGTGGGCTTCTGGTGCTTCTTGGCCACGTTGACGCCGTCGACGATGACCTTGTTCTTCGCGGGCAGGGCGCGTGAGACCTCGCCCTCCTTGCCGCGGTCCTTGCCCGTGAGCACGCGGACGCGGTCGCCCTTGCGGATCCTCATGCCGGCCATCACAAGACCTCCGGGGCCAGGGAGACGATGCGCATGAACTTCTTGTCGCGGAGCTCACGGCCCACGGGGCCGAAGATGCGGGTGCCGCGAGGCTGCGCCTGCTCGTTGAGGAGGACGGCGGCGTTCTCGTCGAAGCGGATGTAGGACCCGTCCGGACGGCGCTTCTCCTTCTTGGTTCGCACGACGACGCACTTCACGACGTCGCCCTTCTTGACCGCAGCGCCGGGGATGGCGTCCTTGACGGTCGCCACGAAGACGTCACCGATGGACGCGTAGCGCCGCTTGGAGCCGCCGAGCACCTTGATGCACAGCACCTCCTTGGCGCCCGAGTTGTCCGCCACGCGAAGGCGGGACTCCTGCTGGATCACTTGGCACGCTCCAGGACCTCGAGGACGCGCCAGCGCTTGTTCTTGCTCAGCGGGCGGGTCTCTTGCACGCGGACGCGGTCACCGACGTTGAGGTCGTTGTCCTCGTCGTGGACGTAGAGCTTGGTGGTGCGCTGCATGGTCTTCGAGTAGCGCCGGTGGCGGACCCGGTCGGTGACCGAGACCACGGCGGTCTTGTCCATGGCGTTGGAGGTGACGAGGCCGTCACGCACCTTGCGGTTGTTGGGACGCTCGGCGGGCGTGGTGTCGTCGCTCATGATGCGTCCTCCTTCTGGGTGTTCTCGAGGGCTTCGGCCGCGGCGATCTCGCGGGCACGGAGCTCGGTGTGGAGTCGGGCGATCTCCCGCTTGAGCTGGCGGAGGCGGGAGTAGTTGTCGAGCTGGCCGGTGACGTGCTGGAACCGCAGGTTGAACAGCTCCTGCTTGGTCTCGGCGAGGCGATCGACGAGCTCGTCGTCGGAGAGGTCGTGGATGACCGACGGCGCCATCAGAGGGCCTCCTCACGGGACACGAAGCGGGCCTTGATGGGCAGCTTCTGGATGGCCCGCTCGAGAGCGGCGCGGGCGATGACCGGATCGGAGTAGGAGAGCTCGAACATGATGCGGCCCGGCTTGACCACGGCCACCCACTTCTCCGGGTTGCCCTTGCCCGAGCCCATGCGCGTCTCGGCCGGCTTCTCGGTGATGGGCTTGTCCGGGAAGATGTTGATCCAGACCTTGCCGCCACGCTTGATGTGGCGG
>CAYYDZ010000199.1:0-4127 GCA_964470715.1 uncultured Microthrixaceae bacterium
ACCTAACGTGCACCGGCGATCGGGGGCGCCGACGGCGCCCTCAGGTGGAGGGACGCGACCGCCTCGTCGAAGATGCGGAGGTGGAGGTCGACGTCGGCCTCGGTGGTGGCCGGGCACATGAGGGCCATGTTGTGGAACGGCGTCAGCAGGACGCCCCGGTTCACGAGGTAGAGGTGCAGGTAGTCCTCGAGGTCGACGTCGGTGGCGGCGTGGGACTCGGTGCCGTTGCGGGGTGCCGGCGCCGTGAAGCGGTACTCCGATCGGGCCCCGAGCTGGCTCGCCGACCACGGCACACCGTGGGCGGCGATGATGCGCTCCACCCCCTCGTGGTAGCGGGTGGCGAGGGCGATCATGGTCGTGAAGGCATCCTCGGTCAGCACCTGTTCGAGGGTCGCCCGGGCCGCCGCCAGCGAGAGCGCGTTGCCGGCGAGGGTGCCCCCGACGCCGCCGGTGTCGACCAGGTCGAGGTCGTCACGCGACAGGAGGCGCTCGGCCAGGTCGGCCCGCAGCCCGTAGGCCCCGATGGGGATGCCGCCGGCGACCGCCTTGCCGAGGGTGACGATGTCCGGATCGAGGCCCCACGCCCGGGTGCAGCCGCCGGGGCCGGCGGAGAGCGTGTGGGTCTCGTCGATGATCAAGAGCGTCCCCGCCTCGCGGGTGAGGCGCCGGACGCCGTCGAGGTAGCCGTCCTCGGGAAGGACGATGCCCATGTTGGTGAGGGCCGGCTCCATGAGCACGACGGCCACGTCGCCGTGGCCGAGCTCGGCCTCGAGGGCGTCGAGGTCGTTGAACTCGGCGACCCGGCTGCTCTCGGTCACCGGGCAGGGTGCCCCGACGTTGCCCGGCCGGGGCACGGGCCCCGACGGTGACGTCACGATCAGGGACTCATCGACGGTGCCGTGGTAGCACCACGCGTTCACCAGCACCTTGGGCCGGCCGGTCAGGGCCCGGCACAGTCGCAGGGCCCAGCGGTTGGCGTCGGTGGCGGTCAGGGCGAAGCTCCACGAGCTGACCCCGAAGCGCCGGGTGAGCTCGGCGGCCACCGCGGCGGCGTCCTCGGTCGGCATCATGGCCGTGGCGCCGCCGAGGTCGCCGTAGCGGGCCTGCACCGCGGCGACCGTGGCCGGCGGCGAGTGCCCCGCCATCGCCCCGGTGTCCCCGAGGCAGAAGTCGACGAGCTCGTGGCCGTCGAGCGTCGTCACCCGCGCCCCTGACGCCCGGTCGAGGAACAGCGGGAACCCGCCGGCGGTCTTGGCCATCCACGTCATGGGCACGCCGCCGAAGAGGTGGGTCGCCTCCGACGCGGCCCGCCGGGACTCGGGGTTGCGCTCCGCGTAGAGGCGGCGCTCGGCCTCGAGCCCCTCGGCCAACTGCGTTCGATCGATCATCCGTCGCCACCCTTCGTCCGCTCGCCGCCCGGCGAGGTCCACCCGCCCATCCTCGTCCACAGGGCGGCGCGGTCGCCGCGAACCCACCCGCGCCCGCGCCCGAGAATCTGGTTCTAGTCTCTCGCGCACCTCGTTCGCGCACCCCAAGGACGCCCGCCGTGACCCCTCCCGACGCCGCCGAGCCCGCCGCCGCCGACGCGGGGGACGACCCCGCGGTCGACGCCCTCTTCGCCGAGCCCTACGTCGACCGCGACGAGTGGCGGGAAGAGCCGGTGCGCCACCGCTACGTCCACGGTGGCTTCACCGGGACGGACACCCGGTTCTCGGTGTACCTCCCCCCGGCCGACCGCTACGAGGGGCGCTTCTTCCAGCACCTCACCCCGGTCCCCGACCGGGAGGACCTCGCCCAGGGCGGCGTCGGGGCCGAGGACAAGATCGGGTTCTCCGTCACCAGCGGCGCCTTCTTCGTGGAGACCAACGGCGGCGGGGCGGTGGCGACCCCCGGCTCGGACGCGGATCCCACCGTCGGCGCCTACCGCGCCCACGCCGCCGCCGCCCGCCACTCGCGCCGGTTGGCCGCGGAGCAGTACGGCGAGCACCGGGCCTTCGGCTACGCCTACGGGGGCAGCGGCGGCGGCTACCGCACCATCGGCTGCGCCGAGAACACCGTCGGCGTGTGGGACGGGTTCGTCCCGTACGTCATCGGGTCGCCCATGGCCATCCCCAACTGCTTCACCGTGCGCATGCACGCCCAGCGGATGCTGCGCCACCGCCTCGACGAGATCGTGGACGCACTCGAACCCGGCGGGAGCGGTGACCCCTACGCCACCCTCGGCGTGCGCGAAGCCGAAGCCCTGCAGGAGGTGACCCGCCTCGGCTTCCCACCGCGTTCGTGGTTCGGCCACCGCACCATGGGGATGCACGCCTTCCCCCTCCTCTACGGCGGCCTGCGCCTCGCCGACGCCGCCTACTTCGACGACTTCTGGAGCGAGCCGGGCTACCTGGGCCACGACCGGTCGGCGGTGGTGACCCCCGACGTCGTCCGCCACCGCTGCCAGGTGGCCGCCGTGCTCGACGCCGACGCGGCGGCCGCCCTGGAGGTTCGGGTCGGTCTGCCCCCGGGCCAGCTGCGCAGCGGCGTGGACGCCTCGTGGCAGGGCGGCGGTGCCCCGGTGGCGCTCCAGCTGTCGAGCGACCCCGGCCCGGTGGTGGACGGCGCCGACCTGTACGTGCACAGCGGGGAGAGCGCCGGCGCCCGACTGGCGGTGGTCGCCGTGGTCGGGGACGTGGCCGTGCTCGGGCCCGGCGGCGACGAGGCGCTCGCGGCCCTGCGGGCCGGCGACGACGTCGAGCTCGACAACCGCGGGTTCCTCGCCGCCCAGACCTACCACCGCCACCAGGTGCCGGGCCCCGAGTTCGCGGCGTGGGACCAGTTCCGGAACCCGGACGGCACGCCGACCTACCCGCAGAGGCCACTGCTGCTCGGACCGCTCTTCGCACAGCACGCCTCGGGCACGGTGCAGACGGGTGACTTCGCGGGCCACATGATCGTCGTGTCCTGCCTGCTCGACCGCGAGGCGTTCCCCTGGCAGGCCGCCTGGTACCACGACCGGGTGGCCGAGCACCTCGGCGAGGCCACCGACGAGCGCTTCCGCCTCTGGTACGTCGACAACGCGCTGCACGGCGACGACGAGGCCCAAGAGGACCCGGTCCGCACCGTCCCCTACCTGGGGGTGCTGCACCAGGCCCTGCGCGACCTGAGCGCCTGGGTCGAGCGCGGGGTGGCGCCGGCACCGACCACCGCCTACGAGGTCCTCGACGGCCAGGTGGTGGTGCCGGACGCAGCAGCCGACCGCCACGGCGTGCAGCCCGTCGTCTCGATGACCGCAAACGGGAACGATCGGGCGGACGTCGGCGTCGGCGACGCGGTGCACCTGCAGGCGACGGCCGAGGCCGCACCGGGCACGGGGCCGGTCGTCGCCGTCGAGTGGGACCTCGGCGCCGACGGCACGTTCGCCGACGCCACCGAGATCACCCCCGCTGACGCCGTCGTCGTCGAGCGCAACTGCTCGTTCGACGCGCCCGGCACCTACTTCCCGGCCCTGCGGGTCACCGCCCAGCGCGACGGCGACGCCACCACCCCCTTCGCCCGGGTCCAGAACGTCGCCCGCGTGCGGGTCGTCGTCGCCTGACCAGAGGGGGCCGGGCGGCCCCTCTGGTCAGCCCTCGGGCGCCGGCACCGTGGCCCGCCAGAGGATGGTGTTGTCGACGTTCAGGTCGGAGGTCCAGATGAGCTGGGCGTCGGCGTCCCAGGCGATCTGGTCGTAGCCCTCCTTCGGCTGCACCTGGTCGGCGGTGTACACCGTGGCCACCTCCCAGTCGCCGTCGTCGTAGTCGGCGTCGGTCCAACCGTCCGGCTCGTCGAGGCTCTCGGACTGGCACTCGGTCGCCGGGTCCGACGACGACTCGCACTCCGTGTTCAACGGGGCCCGCTGGATGGCCAGCCCCTGCCAGGACCCGTCGGTCACCGCGACGACCTCACCCGTGGCGTTGTCGGTGATCTGGGCGATGAACCCACCGTCGCCCATCTGCTGTTGCGGCGTGCCGATGTACTCGAGGCCGCTGTCGTCCTCCTTGAAGTCCTTCGTGACGACGGCGAGGGTGAGGGGGTAGGTCGCTTCGAAGTCGATGGTCTCGCTGTTGAAGGACCGCTCGGTGGTGATGGGCACGCTGTCCTCC
>CAYYDZ010000200.1:0-3999 GCA_964470715.1 uncultured Microthrixaceae bacterium
GCTCGGGTGACGACCCGGTACGAGTACCCCGCGGGCAGGTCGAGGCGCCCCTTCGGGTCGCGCACCAACGGCCCGAACCCCGCCTCGAGGCCACCGACGGCCTGGGCCGGCAGCGCCAGCCGCAGCCCCTCGGCGCCGCCCACGACCAGTCCGAGCCCGAGGGCCGTGGACCCCCGCAGGAACGACCGCCGCGACACCGTCACGTGCCCCATCATGGCGTCGCCCGCGCCGGACGACGCATCTGAACCGCCACGCCGCCGCCGGAAAAGCGCACGGGCCGCGTGCGCCGCCCGGAGGCGGACGCACGCGGCCCGGCAGCTACGACCCTGAGCCGTGGGGGGAGTGGCTCAGATGTCGTAGTACAGGTGGAACTCCCACGGGTGCGGGCGCAGGCGGAGCGGGTCCACCTCGTGCTCGCGCTTGTAGGCGATGTGGGTCTCGATCAGGTCGTCGGTGAACACGCCGCCGGCCTTCAGGAAGTCCTGGTCGGCCTCGAGGGCCTCGAGGGCCTCGGGCAGCGAGCCGGGCACCTGGGGCACCTTGGCGAGCTCCTCCGGCGGGAGGTCGTAGAGGTCGCGGTCGACCGGGTCCGGCGGCTCGATCTTGTTCTGGATGCCGTCGAGGCCCGCCATCAACATGGCCGAGAAGGCCAGGTAGGGGTTGGAGGACGGGTCGGGGCAGCGGAACTCGAGGCGCTTGGCCTTCGGGCTCTTCGAGTAGAGCGGGATGCGGACCGACGCCGAGCGGTTGCGCTGGCTGTAGACCAGGTTGACCGGGGCCTCGTAGCCCGGCACCAGGCGCTTGTAGCTGTTGGTGGTCGGGTTGGTGAAGGCGATCACCGAGCGGGCGTGCTTGAGCAGGCCGCCGATGTACCACCGCCCCATGTCCGACAGCCCGGCGTAGCCGGCCTCGTCGTAGAACAGCGGCTCGCCGTTCTTCCACAGCGACTGGTGCACGTGCATGCCCGAGCCGTTGTCCTCGAACACCGGCTTCGGCATGAAGGTCGCGGTCTTGCCGTTGCGCCAGGCCACGTTCTTGATGACGTACTTGAACAGCATGAGCTGGTCGGCCATGTCGGCGAGGGGCGAGAAGCGGATGTCGATCTCGGCCTGGCCGGCGGTGCCCACCTCGTGGTGCTGCACCTCGACGTCGATGCCCACGGCCTGCAGCGCGAGGGTCATCTCCGAGCGCAGGTCCTGGTAGTGGTCCATCGGCGGGACCGGGAAGTAGCCCTCCTTGTAGCGGGGCTTGTAGCCCAGGTTCGGGCCCTCGTCCTTGCCGGTGTTCCAGGAGGCCTCGACCGAGTCCACCGAGTAGCTCGCCGAGTGCGAGTCCTGGTGGTAGCGGACGTCGTCGAAGATGAAGAACTCGGCCTCGGGCCCGACGAAGCAGGTGTCGGCGATGCCGGTGCTCTGCAGGTACTCCTCGGCCTTCTTGGCCACGTACCGCGGGTCACGGCTGTAGTGCTCGAGGGTGATCGGGTCATGCACGAAGCAGTTGATGTTCATCGTCTTGTGCTGCGTGAACGGGTCGATCACCGCGGTGTTCGGATCCGGGATCAGGATCATGTCGGATTCCTGGATCTCCTGGAAGCCACGGATCGACGAGCCGTCGAAGCCGAGGCCCTCCTCGAACGTGTCCTCCTCCAGCTGGGACACGGGGATCGAGAAGTGCTGCATGAGGCCGGGCAGGTCGCAGAACCGGATGTCGACGATCTCGACGCCCTCGTCCTTGGCCAGCGCCAACACTTCGGATGGTGTGCGTTCCTGCACGATTTCCTCCTGCGGGAGTGGTTCGGGGGTGGGCACGCGGGTGTGCCCCCAACCGGGGGATGCGTCCTTCGGACACCGGCGAGCCTCGCAGCGCGCCGTTTCCCGCCCGTTGCCCGATTGTGAACGCTATGTGAAGTGGCGCACCGCCCGCCAAGCCCCCGGTCCGGCCGTGGTTCACTGGCGGCCATGGAGCGTCAACAGGACTACGTGCTGCGAACCGTCGAGGAGCGGGGCGTCCGCCTCATCCGCCTCTGGTTCACCGACGTCCTCGGCCAGCTGAAGTCCGTCGCCATCACCCCCGCCGAGCTCGAGAACGGGTTCGAGGAGGGCATGTGGTTCGACGGATCCGCCATCGACGGCTTCAGCCGCGTGCAGGAGAGCGACGTGCTGGCCCGTCCGGATCCCAACACCTTCGAGCTCCTCCCCTGGGCCGAGGACGACGAGAACTCGGCCCGCATGTTCTGCGACATCGAGAACCTCGACGGCACGCCGTTCGAGGGCGACCCCCGCCAGGTGCTCAAGCGCAACCTCGACCGGGCCCACGAGCGGGGCTTCTCGTTCTTCTGCGCTCCCGAGATGGAGTTCTTCTACTTCGCCGACGGCGACCCCACGAAGATCCCGGTGCCCCTCGACACCGGCTCGTACTTCGACCTCACCACCGCCGACGTGGCCAGCGACCTGCGCAAGCGCACCATCCACATGCTCGAGGGCATGGGCATCCCCATCGAGTACTCGTTCCACGAGGACAGCCCCAGCCAGCACGAGATCGACCTGCGCTACACCGACGCGCTCACCATGGCCGACAACGTCATGACCTTCCGCCTCGTGGTGCGCGAGATCGCCCTCGAGCGCGGCGTCTACGCCACCTTCATGCCCAAGCCCCTCCAGGGCGTGCAGGGGTCGGGGATGCACACCCACCTCTCGCTGTTCGAGGGGGACAAGAACGCCTTCCACGACCCCGACGACGAGTACAGGCTCTCGAAGGTGGGCCGTAGCTTCATCGCGGGCCTGCTCACCCACGCCCGGGAGATCACCGCGGTCACCAACCAGCTGGTCAACTCCTACAAGCGGCTCATCCCCGGCTCGGAGGCCCCGGTGCACGTGTCGTGGGCCCGCAACAACCGCTCGGCGCTGGTGCGGGTTCCGCTGGCCAAGGCGGGCAAGGAATCCTCGACACGCATCGAATACCGCTCGCCCGATCCGGCGTGCAACCCCTACCTCGCCTACTCGGTCATGCTGGCGGCCGGTCTGAAGGGGCTCGAGGAGGGCTACGAGCTCGGCCCCGAGGCCGCGGCCAACATCTTCGAGCTGACCGAAGAGGAGCGCGCCGCCGAGGGCATCACCGCCCTGCCCCAGTCGCTGGCGGAGGCGCTCGACGAGATGGAGCGATCCGAGCTCGTGGCCGAGGCCCTGGGCGAGCACATCTTCGAGTGGTTCCTGCGCAACAAGCGGTCTGAGTGGGCCGACTACAAGGCGCAGGTGACACCGTTCGAACTGGCTCGGTACCTTCCCAGCTGGTAGCCACAGGGCTACCACGACCATCCGACGAGAGACGACACGTGTTCGAGGGCGTCCACATGGAACCGTTGCTGCTGTTCCCCGACCCGGCCCCACCGGAGCTGGCCCAGGCCTTGGACCTCGCCGGCTACCCGTGGAAGGCCGTCGGCGACGAGCTCGCGGCCGAGCGCAACGAGCCCGACGGCGGTTGGGACGGCGCCATCATCTGCGCCTACGACGACCCCGAGCGGGCCTTCGCCGTGGCCCGGGTGCTGCGCAAGCGCGACCAGCCCCTCGAGCCCCTGCTGCTGCTCATCAGCGGCACCCAGCTCGGCGACCTCGAGCTGCGCGACGACCTCTTCGACGACTTCTGCCTCAACCCCTTCCACCCCCGCGAGCTCGAAGCGCGCCTGAAGCACCTGTTCTTCGCCAGCGGCCGGGGCACCCGGCCCGAACTGGTCGAGTACGGCGACCTGATCCTCAACCTCGAGACCTACCAGGCCGCCATCAACGGCGTGCCCCTCGACCTCACGTACATGGAGTACGAGCTCCTCACCTTCCTGGCCTCGCACCCCGGCAAGGTGTTCACCCGCGAGACGCTGCTCAGCCGGGTCTGGGGCTACGAGTACTACGGCGGCGCCCGCACCGTCGACGTCCACGTGCGGCGCCTGCGGGCCAAGCTCGGCGAAGAGCACGCCGGCCTCATCTCCACCGTGCGCTCGGTCGGCTA
>CAYYDZ010000201.1:0-3914 GCA_964470715.1 uncultured Microthrixaceae bacterium
GCCGGCGGTGCCCATGAGGTCGAGGAAGTTGTCGCAGTAGAAGCGCCGGCGCACGTCCTCGGACGCGTCGCCGAGCGAGGCCTCGAAGCGCTCGAGGGGCTTGCGGCCGCCCTCGACGTGGGGGAAGTCGGACGAGAACAGCAGCAGCTCGGGTGCGCTCTGCTCGATGATCCAGCCGACGTCCTCGGTGGGGTAGGGCGTGAACCGGACCTGGCGGCGCACGTACTCGGTGGGCCGCAGGGACAAGGCCTGGAGGCGCTCCTCGTGGCGGTGGAACGCCTCGAAGGCCGACTCCATCTGTCGGAGCCAGCTCGGCACCCAGATGGCGCCCTGCTCGACGACCCCGAAGCGCAGGTCGGGGAAGCGGTCGAGGACGCCGTCGAAGATCATCGTCGCGAGGGTCTGGGCGGGCGGGCCGGGGATGCCCATGTAGTCGACCGAGCGGAAGTTCTCCTCGCCGCCGTGGAAGTCGGGCGGCACCGGCAGGCCGTTGCGGAAGTAGGCCGGGTCGATCAGGTCGCCCGTGCCCCCGACGTGGAAGACGACGGGGATACCGGCCTCCTGCGCCTGGGCCCAGACCGGGTCGAGCCCGAGGTGGCTCGGCGAGTGCCCCGGCGGGCAGCCCGACGCGACGAGGAGGGCGGCGGCGCCCAGGGCGATGGCCTCGGCGGCCAGCGCCGGCGCCTGCTCGAGGTCGAAGAGGGGCACGTAGCAGGTGGGCAGCAGGCGGTCATCGACGGAGCAGAACTCGACCATGCCCCGGTTGTGGGCCCGGGCGGCGCCGACGGCCAGCTCGGCGTCGTCGCCGTGCTCCCAGTCGTGCAGCCGGCCGTTGTGGAAGGTGTTGAACACGAGCTGGCTCGAGAAGCCGAGCAGATCGAGCGCCCGCGGCCGGTCCTCGGGGATCCACGAGCCGGTGGCGGCGAAGTTCTTGCGCGCCATGATCTCCTCCGCCTCGACTGCCCGGTAGTCCTCGGAGCCGTGCTGGGCCCGCAGCCGGTCGAAGGCGGCGGTCAGATCACGGAGCTGCTCGTCGGGGTCGCCGGTCTGACGTAGCTCGTTGCCGCTGGAGTACGCCAGCGGGGCGATGCGGTCCCGGATGCCGGGGTCGGCGTGGTCGCGCAGCCAGGTCGGGGTCTCCATGATGTGGGCGTCGGCGTCGTGGATCGTGCGACCGCTGGCGTAGGGCACCGGACTCAGCCCCCGGCCATCGACACGAGCTCGACGCCGGCCACGACACACCCGGGGCGAGCGAACGGTTCATCGACGATCCCCATGGGCAGCGAGGGTAGGACCGCAGCCGTGCGCCGTCGAGGGGTTCCGACGGCCGTCAGCCGCCATCGAGGTGGTCGTCATCGCGGGGGCGCAGTGGCCCGGCCGTGCGGCGCGTCCGTTCAGACGGGCCAGGCGACGGGCAGGTGGAGGGGTTCGCGGACCGGGATCGACCCCAGCCAGACCGGGTCACCGGCGAGCTGCAGGTGGGGGATGCGCCGGAGGAGCGTGGCGATCGCGATCTCGCCGTGGAGCCGCGCGAGCGGCGCTCCGAGGCAGAAGTGGGCGCCGGCACTGAACGCGAGGTGGGGGTTGTCGGCTCGGGCGATGTCGAAGGCATCCGGCGACGGAAAGGCGGCTGGGTCGCGGTTGGCGCCGGGGGGGAACACGAATCGTTGCTCGCCGGCGCGGAACTGATAGCCGCCGAGCTCGACGTCCTCGCGGGCTCGGCACATGACGACGCTGATCGGTGACACGAGGCGCAGCATCTCCTCGACCGCGCTGGGAAGCAGGTTCGGGTCGTCGAGCAACGCCTCGAGTTGCTCGCGGTGCTCGAGGAGCAACAGGACACCGCCGGTGATGAGGCTCGACGTGGTGACGTGCCCGGCCTCCACGAAGAACACGCAGTTGGCGAGCAGGTCGTGGCGGCCATCCTCGTCGGTGGGCGCATCCGCCGCGAGGATCGACAGGAGGTCGTCTCGAGGGACGGCTACACGCTCGTCGAGCAGTTCGCCGAGGTAGCCGAGCATCTCGGTGGTGGCGGCACTGGCCGCCCGGACGCAGTCCGGTTCGTGCTGGCGGGCGAAACCGGTGTCCACGGCGAGCATGCGTTCGGCGAGCCACGGCTGGCGGACCTCGGGCACCCCGAGGACGCTCGTGATGATCGAGAACGGCAGCGGCCTGGCGTAGTCCGTGACGAGGTCCATCCGCCCGGTGTCGATCACGGCGTCGAGGAGGGCGTCTGCCTTGGCTTCGATCGCCTGTCGGTACTGCTCCACCCGGCCGGGGGTGAAGATGCGCGAGAACCTCCGGCGCATCGCGTGGTGGCGTTCGCCGTCGAGGTTGAGGAGCCAGCGCCCGAACATCGCCCACATCGCTTCGGGGGAGGCGGCGACGTCGAGGACCGGGGGTCCGAACCGCGGGTCCCTCAACATCTCCGCGGCCACAGCGTGACGGCACCCCGGGACATCGACGGACCGGTAGACCGGAGCGGGGTCGGCGAGCGCCTCGGGGGAGAACAGCCCGCCGACGACGCGTTGGTCATCGGAGACGCTCATCAACCACCGCCTGGTGGGTGGGTCCGGACGTAGGCGAAGAACATGTCGATGGCGCGATCGAGCTGCGACGACCAGCGTTGACCGCCGGGGTCGTTGGCGATCTGCTGGTCGGTGAGACCGGTCTGCAACGCCACCCACAGGTCGACGTCGACCTGGTCGACGACGCCGACGGCTTCGAGGGCCCCGGCCATGTCCTGGAACGACGACCACGCGAGCTCCATCGACGGAGCCGACGGGACGAAGTCGGGGATCGTGCGCTGGAACAGCAGTTGGTAGCGGACCGGATCCTCGGTGCAGAAGTTCGTGAACACGGCCGACCCCGCCCGGAACACGTCGTCGGGATCACCCTGGCGATCCACGGCGCCCATGACGGCCTGCAGCTGACGGTGGCCGTGGGCGAACAGCGCGTCGTAGATGTCGAGCTTCGACGGGAAGTACTGGTAGATCGACGAAGCGTGCATGCCGACCTTCTCGCCCAGGTCACGCATCGACAGCCCTGCCAGCCCGTGCTCGTGCACGAGCTCCCACGCGGCGTTGACGACATCGTCGATCATCGATTGCCGACGTCGATCTCGTGCCTGGCTCACTGCGGACTCCCAACACTGTTTGGATTCTCCAACATTGTTGGAGTTCTGTCAACCATCGCTTCCATCGTCCCCGCGCCCAGGGGTCCCGCGGGCCTGCCGGGCTACCGATCTCCTCAGGGCATCCTTCGAGTGACGAACCACTGGGGGCAGGTCACCCGGCCACGACGTGATCTCCCGCTCACACCCCGAAGACCTGGTCCACCATGCGGTCGGGCCAGTCCGCCCGGAACGGGCCCGCCCGATCGGGCCGAGGCGCAGGCCTGCCTCGACGCCGTCCACACCGCCATCGACGGCTACGGCGCCCAGCCCTGAGCCACTCGGCGCCGGTGCCGCGCCGCGCCACGACCCGGCCGTCCGGTCAGGCCAGTGACCAGTTCAGCGTGACCGCGCCGCGAGCGTTGTCGTAGCCGTCGACGGCGACGCGGTACGTGACGCCGGCGGTGACCGCGAACGACACGCTGCTCTGGATGCCGCATGAGTCATCGTTGCCCGCGAGCGCTGTGAGGCTGTTCACGGCCGTACCCGTGTAGGCCCCGAGCACCGTGTCGAACCCGCTGCCGCAAGTGGTGAACGTGGCGGTGCCGGCCGACGGCGCGGTCCAGCGGTACCAGATCGAGCCGCCCCCGGCGTTGCCGCCGTGGTTCGGCTCCCCGGGCTCCTTCGCCGCGTGCACCGTCGAGCCCGTCGTGGTGCCGCTTGCACCGGTGACCACCTGCGCGTTCGCGAAGGTGTCGTTGGCCGGTGGCGCAAAGGCCAGCGCGGCGTTGATGGTGGCGGT
>CAYYDZ010000202.1:0-3913 GCA_964470715.1 uncultured Microthrixaceae bacterium
CCGGCGGCCTCGAAGCGGCGGATGATGGGCTCGATCTGCTGGTTCATGCGGGCGCCGCGGGGCCAGCCCAGGTAGTGGGTGAGGAAGATCACGATCTCCCGCAGGTCGTCCGGCGTGAGCTCGCCGTTGCCGAGGGCGGCGGGGAGCTGGATGTCGAGCACGTCCTCCTGGCCCGAGCCGGCGAGGGCCCCGATGAGCAGGAGACGACGGTCGCGGTTGGACAGCCCCTCCCGGTTCCAGATCTCGGCGAAGAGGTGCTCGACGGTGATCCCGTAGAAGTCGTCGGGCCCACCGCCGTCGTCGACGACCTCCCAGCCGTAGACCTCGCTCATCTTGTCGAGGCCCCGCTGGCGTCGTTCGGTGGTCATGCGCCCTCCTCCGTCTCGTTCGGCCGGTGGGGGACACCGAGGCTGGCGGCGAAGTCCCGCAGGGCCAGCTGGGCCAGGGGAGCGTCGACGCCGACCTCGGCGGCGAGGTCCAGGGCCAGGGTGAGGTCCTTCTCGCCGAGCGTCCGCGTGTGCACGAGGATGTCGTAGAAGTCGTCGCCGGGGTGCAGCTCGTCGACGCTGCCGCGGAACATGATGGCGCCCGGACCACCGGTCACCGAGTCGGTGTGGCGGACGATGGCGCCGAGCTGGGTGAGGTCCACGCCGCAGGCATCGGCCAGGCGCTGGGCCTCGCCGGCGGCGGTGTAGGCCACGAAGTGCATCATGTTGCGGGCCAGCTTGGCCTTGGTGCCGTTGCCCACCGGCCCGAGGTGCACGACCATCGCCGCCCAGTGCTCGAACACCGGCCGGCAGGTGGCCACGGCCTCGTCGCCGCCGCCGATCATCGTGGCGAGCGTCCCCTCGGCCGCGCCCATGAACCCGCCGGACACCGGGGCGTCGACGAGGGCGACGCCCTGCTCGGCCGCGAGGGCGGCGAGCTCGATGGCGGTCTCAGCCTGGATGGTCGAGTGCAGGGCGATGACGGTCCCCGGCGTGGCCGTCTCGAGCAGGCCGCCGGCGCCGGCGACCACCTCACGGGTCTGGGCGTCGTCGAGCACCATGACCGAGATGACGCCGCACGAGGCGGCGAGCTCGGCGGGTGTGACCGCCGCGGTGGCGCCCTTCTCGACGAGCGGCGCCATCGCCTCCTCGCGGAGGTCGCACACCACCAGGCCGTTCGGGTGGTCCACCAAGCGGCCCGCCATGAGCGAGCCGATCTGGCCGAGGCCGATGAAGCCGATCCCCCCTGGCGCCATCAGGGCCAGATCCCGGCCGGCGCCTCGCCGATGGGGTAGCGGCAGGGCTGGGGCTCGCCCGAGGCGGCGACGTCGAGCCGCCGCTTCATGCCGTCGGACAGCGTCCCGTCGCGGAACATCTTGATGAACAGCGCAGTGGCGTTGCCCACGTCGAACCAGTCCCGCTGCCAGGCCCACTGGAAGTTCCCCGCGTAGCCGAACCAGCTCCCGCCGATGCCGGCGACCTCCTCGGTGCCGCCGTCGGGGACGGTGGCCACCTGCTTCCAGAGGCCGATGACCTCGCCCTGCTGGTCGTCGATCAGGACCCGCTGGTAGGGGTACTCCCAACCGTCGAGGCCGCCCATCTCGACGCCCAGGGCGACGTCGCGGATCTCGTCGCGGCCGACGCACATGAAGTCCTCGCCGGGGCCGTAGTTCCAGCCGTAGGTGGCGTCCTCGGCGTAGAGGTCGGCCATGGTCTTCCAGTCGCCGGCGGCTTCGGCGTCGCGGTTGGCCTGGAGCCAGCGCTCGACCATGGCTTCGAGCTCGGCACGGGGGTAGGCGGGCATCAGGTGCTCCTGTCAGTCATCGAGGGAAAGGGCATGGGTGGGGCAGTACTTCACGGCCGCCGTGACGGCGGTGCGCTGGTCGTCGGCAGGTGCGGGGTCGATCAGTTCGACCTGGCGGTCCTTGCCCACGCGGAACACCCCAGGGGCTTCGGACTCGCAGACACCGTGGCCCTGGCAGAGGTCGGCGTCGACGGTGATCTTCAGGGTCACGCACCGGCCTCCTCGGACGTGCGCCGGCGGTAGCGGACGCGGCACGGCTGCTGGAGCTGCACGACCATCTTCGAGTGGTCGTTGACGTAGGTCTCCGGCGGCTGGGCCAGCTCGAACTCCCAGTCCTGGAGCAGCACCGAGAAGATGGCCTTGAGCTGCATGAGGGCGAAGGCGGCGCCCACGCAGCGGTGGCGACCCGCTCCGAAGGGGATCCAGTTCCACGGGTTGGCGAGGTCTTCCTCGCGCGGCTCGAGGTAGCGCCCAGGGTCGAACTCGTCGGCATCGGGGAACGATTCGGCGATGCGGTTCGAGACCGCGGGGCTGGTGGCGATGAGCTTGCCCTCGGCGAGGTGGAACCCGCCGTACTCCTGGTCGGACATCGCCACCCGCATCAGGATGATCAGCGGCGGGTGCAGGCGCAGTGCCTCCTTGATGCTCGACTCGAGCAGGGGGATGGCCCGCAGCGCCTGGTAGCTGACCTCCGAGCCGTCGGCGTAGAGGTCGTCGATCTCCTGGGTGACGGCGGCCATCACGTCCGGGTGCCGCAGCCACTCGATCAGGGTCCACGACGCGGTCCCCGAGGTGGTGTGGTGGCCGGCGAACATCATCGAGATGAACATGCCGGTCACCTCGTTGGGAGCGAAGCGCTCCGTGCCGTCCTCGTCCTTGATGGACATGAGTACGTCGAGGAGGTCCTTGTCCTCTGGCACGGGCTCACCCCGGCGGCGCTCCATGATCCCGCCCACGAGCTCGACCAGCGCCTCCCGGGCGGCGTCGCGGAGGCGGAAGCTCTCGATGTCCATGTAGGGGTCGACGTAGGCCAGCGCGTCGGTGCCCTTCTCCAGGTCGTGGTAGAGCTCGGCGAAGCGGCGGTCGAGCTCATCGCGGAAGCGCTTGCCGATGAGACAGGCCGACGACGTGTAGATGGTCAGCTCGGCGAACCAGTCGAGGAGGTCGATCTCGCCCTCATCGTCCCAGGCGGACACCATGCGCTCCACCTCGTCCGAGATGGTCTGGGCGTGGCCGCGCATGTAGCTGTCGCGCAGCGCCTGGTTGTGCATCATCTCGCGGCGGCGCTCCGCGGACGCGTCGAAGATCACGCCCTCGCCGAACACCGGCGTCATGAACGGGTAGGCCTCGGCCTGGTCGAGGTCCTCCTCGGCCGCCCGGAAGAACCACTCGTTGGCGTCGGCGCCGGTGAGCAGCACGACGGGTCGGCCGGCGAGGGTGAACTCGCCGACGTCGCCGCACTCCTCGCGGACCCGTGTCATCAACGCGATCGGGTCGGTGCGCAGCTCTTCGAGGTGGCCGTTCTCGCCCTCGCCACCCGAGACGTGCGGCGGCTCACGGAGGGAGGTCTCGGTGGTGGTCATCAGGCGGTGTCCTTTCCGCGGACGGGTGCTTCGGGTTCGACTTCGACGAGGGCGAGGTGCACGCCCTTGGGGGCGGTGGCCACGGTGACGATGACGCGGGCGACGTCGTCGGGGGTCAGGTAGTGCTGGCCGTGGATGAGGCCTCGCTCCACCCACGTGGCGATGGAGGACTCCACGAGCTGGGGCTCCCAGGTCATGCCCATGCCGGTGAGGGTGGGGCCGGGGCGCACGGTGGAGACCCGCACGCCCGTGCCCTCCAGCTCCATGCGCATGACCCGGCCGAGGGTGTCGAGACCGGCCTTGGCGGTGGCGTACGCCGCCATGCCGGGGACGGGGACCCGCAGGATGGACGAGCTGACGAGCACGACGTCGCCGTGGCCCCGCTCCACCATGGCCGGGACGAGGGCGTTGCAGAGGCGCTGCGCGCCGAGGAAGTTGACGGTGATGTCCTGGGCGAACGCGTCGGGATCGGTGCCGATCGACGTGCCCGGCACGACGTCGCCGGCGTTGGAGACCACGATGTCGATCTCGCCGTACGC
>CAYYDZ010000203.1:0-2230 GCA_964470715.1 uncultured Microthrixaceae bacterium
AGGATCACCGAGTCGGCGATGCGGATGCCGGTGCCCGAGAGCTGGTCGTCGAGCAGCGAGTAGCCGGCGAAGCCGTTGCCGAGGGCGAACACCATCAAGGTGCAGCCGACCACCCAGTTGATCTCGCGTGGTCGGCGGAAGGCGCCGGTGAAGAACACCCGGGAGAGGTGCACGACGATGGCGGCCACGAAGAGCAGCGCCGCCCAGTGGTGGACCTGGCGCATCATCAGCCCGGCCCGCACGTCGAAGCTCAGGTCCAGCACCGAGTTGTAGGCGGCGCTGACCTCCACGCCTTGGAGGGGCGCATAGCTGCCGTCGTAGGTGACCGGCGCCGCGGAGGCGTCGAAGAAGAAGGTGAGGTAGACGCCCGTGGCCAACAGGACCACGAACGAGTAGAGGGCGATCTCGCCGAGCAGGAACGACCAGTGGTTGGGGAAGATCTTGTCGAGCAGGGTGCGGCCGGTGCGGGCCACGCCGAGGCGGTCGTCGAACCACCGGGCCGTGCGACCGACACGGGAGCCCTTGGGGCCGTCCTCCACCTCGGACACCTGGGGCGCCTCGAACGCCTCGGTGTCGGTCTCGGCGCTCACGTGTCGATGTCCCAGAAGCCGGGGCCGACGGGACCGCTGAAGTCACCGGTGGCGATGAGGTTGCCGTCGTCGTCGGTGCCGAGGGGGAGCTGCGGGAGGGGCCGGGTGGCGGGGCCGAACACCGGCGTGGCGCCGTCGAACACGTCGAAGGTGGACTGGTGGCAGGGACACAGCAGCTCGCCCCGCTCGGCCTGGTAGAGCCCCACCGGGCAGCCGGCATGGGTGCAGACCTTCGAGTAGGCGACGACGTTGTTGACGGTCCAGTCCTCGCGTCCCGGCTGGGGCTGGAGCTGGCCGGGCTGGAGGCGGATGAGCAGGGTCTGGGCGGTCTCGTCGCCGACGTGGCCCTCGGGGAAGGCGGTGATCACGCCACCGACGCCGGGGTCGTCGGGGCGGATGGGCGCGCCGGCGTCGGTGACGAGGCGGACGCCGTCGCGGTAGGGCGTCGACTTCAGGCCCCTTCCTGGCCGGGGCCCGAGCGAGCGGATGGGGAACAGCGCAGCCAGGCCCAGGGCGGCCACCGAGCCCACCAGCATCTTGGTGAGGAGGTGGCGGCGGCCGAAGGTGCGGCCCCCGGTCGAGAAGTCGGCCACGAAGGCGGCCCGGTCCTCGGGGGTCGAGCCGATCCGGCCACGCGGCTCCTCGTCGGGGCCCTCGGGCATGAAGCGCTTGGCCCACAGGACGAGGCCGATGCCGATGCCGCCGAGGGCGACGGCCAACAGCACCCCCTCGGCCTGGTTCTGGCCGCCGTTGGCGTAGACGACGGCGAGGCCGAACGCGGCCAGGATGCTGGCGCCGAAGCACAGGGCCGGGGCCAGCTGTCCGCTGCTGCGATCGACCCGGGCGGTGTCGGCCGCGGTCTCCCCGACCAACGGCTCGCCGTGGGGCGCGGCGGCGTCGGGACGGGGCTCGTCGGGCGCGTCAGTCATGGGTCCTCCGCCGGGTGATCCACCGCACGAACACCAGCACCACGCTGATCCCCACCACCCAGATCAGGTAGCCCTCGGCCACCGGGCCGATGCGACCGAGGGAGAAGCCGCCGGGGTCGGCCGGGTCCTGGAGGTAGGTCACGTAGGCCACGATCGAGTTGAGCTGCTCGTCGGTGAAGGTGTCCTCGTCGAACACGGGCATCTGGCCGGGGCCGACCCGCACCGCCTCGGCGATCTGCACCTCGCCCACCGAGTGCAGCGAAGGGGCGTAGCTGCCATGGCTCAGCGCGCCACCCACGGCGGCGGCGCCGTGGCAGGCGGCGCAGTTGGCCCGGAACAGCTCCCCGCCCTCGACGAGGTCGGCGGCGTCGACGTCGACGCGGGGGATGGGCGTGCCCTCCCCCAGCGAGGCGACGTAGGCCACGAGGGCCTGGATCTCCTGCGGGCTGTAGGCGGGCGGCTTGCTCGGCGACTGGCCTTGGGGGTCGGCCAGGGGCATGCGGCCGGTTTGGAGCATGAAGTCGGCGGCGGCGGCGCCGACCCCGATCAGGCTCGGGCCGTCGGCGGTGCCCACGCCGCCTTGGCCGTGGCAGCTCACGCAACCGGTGTCGAAGTACTGCTCACCGATGGCCGCGTAGTCGTCGGGGTAGCCGATGCCCTCTCCTGCCGGCGGCAGGGTCGAGGAGGTGGACGACGACGCCGGTGCGGCGG
>CAYYDZ010000203.1:2330-3871 GCA_964470715.1 uncultured Microthrixaceae bacterium
CCCTCTCCTGCCGGCGGCAGGGTCGAGGAGGTGGACGACGACGCCGGTGCGGCGGCGGTGGTCGAGGAGTAGGTCGTGGGGGGCGACTGGGCCTGCGCCGGCTGCCACAGGAGCATGCCGATCGCGGTCAGGGCCACCACCGAGGCGCCCGCCAGCAGCGCAGGGCGCCTCATTGCAGCAGGTAGAGCGTGGCGAACACGAAGACCCACACGACGTCGACGAAGTGCCAGTAGTAGCCCGTGACCGCCACCGAGGGACCGATCGGCGCCTCGCTGTCCCGGCCCAGCACGAGGGCGGCCACCGCCACCATGAGGATCAGGCCGCCGAGGACGTGGAGGCCGTGGAAGCCGGTGATCAGGTAGTAGCTGGTGCCGTAGGCGTCGGTGCTGAGCGAGAAGTCGAGGCCGGCCCACTCGAGGCCCAGGTTCACGAGGAAGAGGGTGCCGAGGGTGAGGGAGACGGCCAGCCAGCGGCCCACCTTGCCGTGGTCACCCCGCTCGGCGGCCCGCACGGCCAGGTGCATGGTGGCGCTGGAGGTGAGGAGCAGGACGGTGGACAGCACGGCCCGGGGGATGTCGAGGTCGACCCCCGCCGGCGGCCACGGGTCGTTCTCGGAGCGCAGCACGAAGTAGGCGGCGAACAGGCCGGCGAAGAACATGACCTCGGAGGCCAGCCAGACGATGACGCCGATGCCGAGGGGCGACGCCGACGTGGCGAAGTCGTCGTCCCAGCCTTCGTCGGGTGCCGCGCCGCGGTCGGTTCCGTCGTCCACGGCGGCCACCGCAGCGGTCCCCTCCACGGGGCATTCCTACCATCCCCCCGCCCGGCGGTGGCGGCCTAGCTTGCGGGGGTGCCCTGGTGCTCACTGCTTGCCGAGGCGCCCCCGCCGATCTCGGTCGCCCGGCTCGCCGGCTGGTGGACGCTCGACCCCGTCCCCCTCGTCCTGTCCGTGCTGGCGGGCTGGTGCTACCTCGCCGGGGTGCGCCGCCTCTCCGCCCGCGGGCGCCGCTGGCGGACGGGCCGGACCGCCTCGTTCGCCTCCGGCCTCGTGGTCATCCTGGTCGCCACCCAGTCGGGCCTGGCCCGCTACGACACCACCCTGTTCAGCGTCCACGCCGCCCAGCACCTGCTCCTCGGGATGCTGGCGCCGCTGCTGCTCGTCCTGGGTGCGCCCATGACCCTGGCCATCCAGGCCGGCCACCGCCCGACCCAGCGCTGGCTCATCGGGCTGTTCCACCACCGGGTCGTGCGCTTCCTCACCCACCCGGTCACGGCGTGGTTCCTGTTCGGGACCACCATGCTCGGCCTCTACCTCACCGGCCTCTACGAGCTCTCGCTGCGCAACGGCGTGGCGCACGGCTGGGTCCACCTGCACCTGCTGGTGGTCGGATGTCTCTTCACCGAGGCGGTGGTCGGCGTGGACCCCGGCTGGGGCCGGTCCCGGGCCGGCCGGCAGCTCACCTACCCCGTGCGCCTGCTGCTGGTGGTGCTGCTGGTCCCCTTCCACGCCGTGCTCGGCCTGACCCTGCTCAGCGCCGACC
>CAYYDZ010000204.1:0-3855 GCA_964470715.1 uncultured Microthrixaceae bacterium
GAGCATGCACAGCGCCTTGTTGTTCTCGATGAACCCCATGCCGCCCATGTCGGCCGCGAGGTCGTAGACCGCGGCGGCGCCGTCGAGGGCCTCGTGGCACGAGGCGAGGTCCATGAGGTCCAGCTGGCGCTCATCGACGCCCTCGTGGTGCTGGAACCACTGGTCCTTGGGCTTCACGTCGACGGCCCGGACGTTGGCGTTCCCGCGTTCGACGAGGTCGCGCACCAGGTGGCCCCCGATGAACCCGCCGCCCCCGGCGACGACGATCAGCCCGTCCTCGCTCACGCTTCGCGTTCCTGGTCTCGTCGGGCCGCTCGGGCCCCGCCCTCGGTCCTCGGGCTCACGATGACTCCCTCCTTGGCCGGCTCGCGCCGGTGGTCTCGTCCGATGTCGAAAGCTCTCTGAGCATGGCGTCGAATCGGTCGCCGATGCGACGCACGTCGAAGGATCGCTCTGCGTAGGCGCGGGCCTCGTCCCCGAGATGGTGCCGTAGATGCGGGTCGTCGAGCAATCGTCGAACGGCGGCCACGAACCCGTCGCCGTCGTCGGGCTCGACGGTGAAGCCGCTGCCAGCTGCCGAAATGGTCCGGGCGGCGAGGTTGGCGGACGGCACCGAGGCGACGATCGGGCGGCCGGCGCAGTGGTAGCTGAGCACCTTCGACGGGACCGAGAACACGCCGGCCTCGGGCTCGAGGATGGCCAGCAGGACGTCGGCGCTGCCGAGCACGTCGGGGAAGACCTCGATGGGCTGGAACGGCAGCAGCACGAGGTTGTCCAGGTGCTCCTCCTCGGCCCGCTCGGCCAGCCAGTCGGCCCCCATCCCCTCGGAGGCCACCACCACCGCCACGTCGGGCTGGTCGGCCACGGCCAGCGCGAGGCGGCGCAGCAGGTCGGGGTTGTGCTTGAGGCCCAGGGTGCCCGAGTACAGGAGCACCCGCTTGTCGTCGAGGCCGTGCTGGGCCGACCACGGGTTGTCGCGGGGGCGCTCGGGCAGGTCCTCGAGCGGCGCCCAGTTCTCGATGACGTGCACCCGCTCGGCAGGGATGCCCCAGTCGGCGAGGATGGGCTCGAAGTCGGGTGAGATCGTGACCACCGCGTCGCTGCGCCGCAGCATCCGGCGCTCGAGGTGCACGAACCAGGCGCCGAGCAGGTGGCCCGGGCCCGGCAGCTTGCGGGCCACCGTGTCGCGCATGGCGAAGCTGTAGACGTCCTGCTGCCAGAACACGAACGGGGTGCGGGTCCTGCGGGCCCAGCGCTGGATCTGCTCCTGGGCGAACAGGGGGACGTTGCAGGAGATGAGGACGTCGGGGCGAAGGTCGTCCACGAGGGCGGCGAAGAGCTTCCCGTAGCGGACCTCCTGTCGCCATCGCTTGGCGAAGTGGTACTTGTCGAAGGGCTCGCCGAGGTCGACCTCGAGGACACGGAAGCCCTCGGGATCGTCCGTTCGACGCGTGAGCGAGCCCTTGCCCGTCGCGTAGGACGGGCAGTGGACATGGTCCACCTCGTGGCCCCGGCGGGCCAGCTCCCGGCTGAGCTGCACCTGGAACGGGTGACCGGAGTAGTCGTGGAGAACGATCCGCATGAGCGGCGGGGAGCGTAGTCTCAGGCCCGATGGCCGACGGCGCAGATGAGAGATCGGTGCACTTCGGGGGTCTGTACCCAGAGGTCGGCGCCGGCGGGTTCAGCCGCGTGGACGGCACCGTCCAGTTCTACGGGAGGGTGCGCGCGCTGCTGCGGCCCGACATGGTGGTGCTCGACTTCGGCGCGGGGCGGGGCGTGGGTCCCCAGGAGGACCCCGTCGCGTACCGGCGCGAGCTCCAGATCCACCAGGGGCACGTGGCGCGGGTGATCGGCGCCGACATCGACCCGGTGGTCAAGGAGAACCCGGTGCTCGACGAGGCCATCGTGCTCGACGGCGTGTCCGCCCGGTTGCCACTCGAGGACGAGTCCGTCGACCTCATCGTCTCGGACTTCACCTTCGAGCACCTCGACGACCCGGCCCACACCGCACGCGAGCTCGAGCGGGTGCTGCGCCCGGGGGGATGGCTGTGCGCCCGCACGCCGAACAAGTGGGGCTACATCGGCGTGGGTGCCCGTCTCGTGCCCAACTCGTTCCACACCCGCTTCCTGCGCCGCCTCCAGCCCGACCGCCAGGCCCAGGACGTCTTCCCCACGCGCTACCGCTGCAACACCGTGGCCGACGTGCGGCGGCACTTCCCTTCCGAGCGCTTCGACGACTTCTCCTACCGCCACGAGAGCGAACCGTTGTACGCAGGCTCGTCGCCAGCGGCACAGCGGGCCCAGCGGGCGGTGCTGACGGTGCTGCCCAACCGCATGGCCTCGATGCTCATGGTCTTCGTGCGTCGCAAGGGTGGGCTTGGCGGTGGCTGAGCAGGTCCCGGGTCCCGCGGCGGGCCCGCCGGGTGGGGAGGAGCCCGTGGACGAGGTGGCGGTGGCGGCCGCGGCGGCGCGACCCGCCGCTCGCTCCGAGGTGCTGCTCGCCCACCCGGTCGAGCACGCGGTCGGTCGCTACCGGCGGGTGGTCGTGGTGGTCGACGCCCTCGCGGCCCTCGCCGGGGCGATGCTGGCCCAGGTCTTGCGCGAGGTGCTCTTCGGCGCGTCCCTGACCGTCGACGGCCGCCACGTGCCATACCTGCTCGTGGCCTCGGTGGCGGTGGTCTCGTGGCTGGCCATCCTCGCCGTCAGCGGTGCCTACGAGCACAAGATCCTCGGATCGGGCACCGAGGAGTACCGCCGGGTCCTGCGGGCTGCGGTGGGGGCCCTCGCCGCCGCCGTCCTGGTCGTGTTCCTCACCCGGGCGCAGGTGGCCCGTGGCTTCGTCATGGGCCTGGCACCCCTGGTGGCGGCCTGGACCCTGTTCGGTCGCTACCTGGCCCGCAACTGGCTCGCCCGGCAACGGGCGAAGGGCCTGCAGATGCGCCGGGTGGTCGTGCTCGGACGTCCCGAGGCCGTGCTCGAGGCCGTGCGCCACTTCCGCGGCGCGATCGACCAGGGCTACGACGTGGTGAGCGCGTGCGTCGTCGGCGACGCCTCGACCGAGGTCGTCGACGAGCTGGCCATGCCGCTGCTCCCGGCGGCCGACCCCCTGGCCGCGGTCACCGAGCAGCGGGCCGAGGTGCTCGCCATCGCCGGCACCGAGGCGCTCCCCACGGGCGCGCTGCGCACCCTGGCGTGGGACCTCGAGGGCACCGGCGTCGACCTGATGGTGGTGCCGACCATCACCGACGTCGCGGGGCCGCGGGTGAGCGTCCAGGCGGTCGCCGGCCTGCCCCTGCTGCTGGTCGAGCCCCCGCGCCTCACCGGCGGCGCCCGGGTGGTGAAGTCGCTCATCGACCGGGTCACGGCGCTCGTGCTCCTCGTGCTGCTCGCGCCCTTCCTGGTGGCGATCGGCCTGCTCGTGCGCCTCACCAGCAAGGGGCCGGCCATCTTCCGCCAGGTGCGGATGGGTCGGGACGGCAATCCGTTCCGCATGTGGAAGTTCCGCACGATGACCCACGAGGCCGAGCAGGACCTCGACAAGCTCGTCACCCTGAACGAGCACGACGGGCTGCTGTTCAAGATCCGCGACGACCCCCGCCGCACGACGGTGGGCCGCTGGCTGCGGCGGTTCTCGCTCGACGAGCTGCCCCAGCTCGTCCACGTGGCCTCGGGGAAGATGTCCCTGGTCGGTCCCCGGCCGCCGCTGCCGTCCGAGGTGGCCCGCTACCCCGAGGACGTGCGCCGGCGCCTGCTCGTGAAGCCGGGCATCACCGGCCTCTGGCAGGTCAGCGGCCGGAGCGACCTGCCCTGGGCGGAGTCCGTGCGCCTCGACCTGTACTACGTGGACAACTGGTC
>CAYYDZ010000205.1:0-3688 GCA_964470715.1 uncultured Microthrixaceae bacterium
CCTACGTGATCATGAACAGCGTGCTGTACCACCTCCACCCGGTGAAGGTGAAGCGCCACGCGGTGAAGGTCAGCTACACCCTCTGCCTGGGTGGGCTCAGCTTCTTCCTGTTCATCCTGCTCACCGTCACCGGCATCTTCTTGATGTTCTTCTACCGGCCCGACTCGGCGTCCGCGTGGAACGACATCCAGAGCCTGCACACCTCGGTGACCTTCGGCCTGCTGGTGCGCAACATGCACCGGTGGGGCGCCCACCTGATGGTGCTGTCGGTGTTCCTGCACATGGCGCGGGTCTTCTACCACGGCGCCTACAAGCCGCCCCGGGAGTTCAACTGGGTGATCGGCGTCATCCTGCTCACCCTCACCCTGCTGCTGTCGTTCACCGGCTACCTGCTGCCGTGGGACCAGCTGGCGCTCTGGGCCGTGACGGTGGGCACCAACATGATGGGCTACACCCCCGTGTTCGGCAGCCAGGTCCGCTTCGCCCTCTTGGGCGGCACCGAGATCGGCTCCGCCACGTTGTTGCGCTGGTACGTCCTGCACGTCCTGCTCCTGCCCTTCGTGATCGTCATCTTCATGGCGATCCACTTCTGGCGGGTCCGCAAGGACGGCGGAATCTCCGGGCCGCTGTAAGGAGCGAGGGAAGATGACCGAGATCCCCGAACACCTCCGCAAGCGGGCCGAGGAGGCCCGCCAGAAGGCCGAGGCCGCACGCGGCGCCAGCGGCGACGCCCCCGCGGGCGACGACGCCCCGGCGAGCGAGGCCGAGAGCAAGATCCCCGCGCACCTGCTCGAGCGCAGCCGGGCCGCCAAGGAGCGCGCCGCCGGCGGCGCCGTGGCCACCGCCGAGGCCCCTGCGGCCCCGGCCGGCGGCGGCACCGCAGTCGCCACCGCCCCACCCCCGGCGGCCACCGGACCGGGCGGGCACACGCAGCGCCTCCTCACCGTGGTCAAGTCCGGCTCCATCCAGGACGTCAAGGCCACCCCGATGGACAAGGTCCACACCTGGCCCCACCTGCTGGTGATCGAGTTCGTGGCGGCGCTGGCCGTGCTCAGCTTCACGCTGATCTTCGCCATCTTCGTGAACGCCCCGCTGCTCACGCTGGCCAACTTCAACCAGACCCCGAACCCGTCGAAGGCGCCGTGGTACTTCCTGGGCCTCCAGGAGCTGCTCACCATGTTCCACCCCATGGTGGCGGGCGTGACCATCCCGGGCATGGGCATCTTCGCCCTGATCCTGGCGCCCTACATCGACCGCAACCCCTCCAACAAGCCCGAGGACCGCAAGTTCGTCATCTCCCTGATGACGCTGTTCATGATGTTCTGGGCCGTGCTCGTCATCATCGGCTCGTTCTTCCGCGGCCCGGGCTTCAACTTCGTCTTCCCCTGGGCAGACGGCATCTTCTTCGACCTGTGAGCGTGAGGTAAACCGTGTCCGTCCTCCTCATCGTCATCCCCCTGCTGGTCGTCCTCGCCGGCGTGCTGCTGTTCGCGGCCGCCCGTCGGCGCGAGACCGGCGACGCCGTCGGGCGCCTGTCCCGCGAGACCAAGCGCAAGGACACCGACGTCACCTTGCCCGAGTCCCCCGAGGCCGCGCTCACCGGGCGTGAGGTCGAGAAGGCCGCCGCTCGTGGCGGTCGCACCGGCACCGCCGTGGCAGTCGTCGACGAGACCGAGGCGGCCCCGCCGGCGCCGTTCGTCCCGCCCGACGCCGACGCCCTCGGCGTCACCCGCCGCCAGTTCCTGAACCGCAGCATCATCGGGTTCTTCTCGCTGGGCCTGCTCGCCTTCGGGGCCTCGGCTCTGGCCTTCATCTGGCCCAAGCTGGGCGGTGGCTTCGGCTCGAAGATCACCGTCGGCAACGTCAGCGACCTGCTCGCCGAGATCCGGGCCAACAACGGCTTCCTCTACAAGGCCGAGGGCCGCATGTGGCTCACGGAGTACCCGTCGTCGGCGCTCAGCAAGGCCGAGTCGGTGTACCCGCCGCCGGTGCTCGCCTCGATGGAGGAGGGCATCGCGGTCATGTACCAGAAGTGCCCCCACCTGGGCTGTCGGGTGCCGAACTGCGACACGTCGCAGTGGTTCGAGTGCCCGTGTCACGGCTCGCAGTACAACCAGGCCGGTGAGAAGAAGGCCGGTCCCGCTCCCCGGGGCATGGACCGCTTCTCGACCGCGGTCTCGGGCGGCAAGCTCTCGGTGAACACCGGACTCGTCATCCAGGGCCCGCCCATCGGCACCAACACCACCGGCCAAGAGGCCGAAGGCCCCCACTGCATCGGTTGATCTGAACATGCCAACTCCTGCACTCCTCGCCGCGGTCAGCGTCTACAAGAGCGTCGGCTACCTCGTCGCCGTCGTCATCATCGGCGGCTTCCTCGTCTATGCCCTCGTCAACGTCCGGCGCGGCCGGGCCGAGATCGGCGCCGAGCTCGAGCTCGCGGCCAACCGCAAGCCCTACGTCGACGACGAGCAGCTCGAGGGGCGCGTCCTCGACCGGGCCCTCACGTGGGGCCTGATCCTGCTCGGCGTCATCGCCCTCACCCTCCCGCTGTACTGGCTCAACGAGCCCGGTCGCCAGGAGGGCGCGGTGCAGGACTTCAACCGCAAGTTCACCGATCGTGGCTCCGAGCTGTTCGCCACCACCCAGGACGGCGGCCTCAACTGCGCCGGCTGCCACGGCCCCGAAGGCGTGGGCGGCGTGGCCAACCAGACCCTGACCGACCCCAACGGCAACTTCGTCGAGCAGGTGCAGTGGCAGGCGCCTGCCCTCAACACGGTGCTGTGGCGCTTCAGCGAGGACGAGGTCCGCTACATCCTCGTGTACGGCCGGCCCTTCTCGCCGATGCCGGCGTGGGGCATCGACGGCGGTGGTCCCCTGAACGAGCAGCAGATCCAGAACCTCATCGACTACATGTGGACCATCCAGCTCACCCCCGAGGAGATGCAGGCCGAGGTCCAGGGCGAGCTCGACCGCCTGACCGAGGAAGAGGGCCTGAACCAGGACGATCCCCGCGAGCTCGGCGAGGCGCTGTTCAACCTGGGCTTCGACTCCGGTTTCGCCGGCGGGGCCTACTCCTGCGGTCGCTGCCACACCCAGGGCTGGTCCTACGGGGACGAGCAGGTGGCCGACGGCACCATCCCCGCCGGTAGCGGTGCCTTCGGCCCCAACCTCACCAACGGCGACACCGAGCGTCAGTTCCCCACCAACACCGAGCCGGCCGAAGGCGAGTCCCAGTACCAGGACATGATCGACTTCATCACCATCGGTTCCGAGAACGGCAAGCAGTACGGCCTCCACGGCCAGGGCAGCGGACGCATGCCCGGCTTCGGCGTCAGCCCGAACGCCGTCGAGGACGTCCAGCGCCTCCGGGCCGACCTCGCCGGCATGTCCGAGGACAACGGCATGTTCACCCCCGAGCAGATCGAGGCCATCGTGATCTACGAGCGTGAGGTCATCGGCCAGGAAGGCCAGACCGCGAGGAGCAGCGACTGATGACCACCCTGACGACGCTCACGATGACGCTGGCGGGCATCAGCTGGAAGCCCGAGATCCGCGGTGTGCTCACCGTCGCCATCGCCGTGGCCATCCTCGGCGGGTCGGTCTACCTGCTCCTGGCCACCAACGTCGGCGCCCGCCTCGGCTTCCTCGTCGCCCTCACCGCGCTGTTCGGGTGGATGGTGATCCTCGG
>CAYYDZ010000206.1:0-3633 GCA_964470715.1 uncultured Microthrixaceae bacterium
CAAGCGGCGAGGGCCAGCACGAGCGCGGCCGTGGCGACGAGAGCGCCGGCGACGCGCAGGCGGCGGGAGGGGGAGGTGGGGGTCATGAGGTGCTCCTGGTGGTCGGGGTCAACAGGGTGGTGAGGTCGTCGGCCATGGCGTCGGGCTCGGTGCCGAAGGGCCACTCGACGAGCACCTCGCCGGTGTCGTCGATCACGTAGGTGATGGCGGTGTGGCCCACGTCGACGGTGCCGTCGTCGTTGTGCACGACCTCGGACGAAGCGCCGAAGGGGGCCTCGATCTCGGCGAGCCGGTCGAGGTCGGGCTCGCGCAGGGCGTGGGAGCGGGTGAAGAACGAGCCGAGGTAGTTGCTGAGCTTGCGACCGGTGTCGCGCTCGGGGTCGACGGTGACCATGGCCACGTCGACCTGCTCGGCGTCGGGGCCGACCTGCTCGAACGCGGTGCGCAGATCGGCGAGGGTCGTCGGACAGATGTCGGGGCAGCTGGTGTAGCCGAAGTAGGCGATCAGCAGCGCACCGGGCGCCGCCTGCATGGTGAAGTCGCCGCCCTCGCCCCCGGTGGTGGCGTCGGGCACGGTCACGTCACCCACCTGGAGGGGATCGGGCCGGGTGATGCCCGAGAGGGCGCCCACTTCGGTCGTCGCCGCGGCCGACCCGCCGCCGTTGCTCCCGCAGGCCGCCAGCAGCACCGCTCCCACAACGACGGCAGCGATCGTCATGAGGCGACCGCGCCGCCAGCTTTCCCGATGCACATACCGGTAGTCGCCGGCGGCGCGCCGTGAGTTCCCGACCCGCGCCCGGACGCGGTCAGGGTGAGCGTCGCACCGGCAGCGGGCCACCCGCCTTCACGGTGCTGATCGCGAAGTTGCTGTAGACCCGGGACACCTCGGGCCAGCGACCGAGGTGCTCGCGGGTGAAGCGGTCGTAGTCGCGCAGGTCGCGGCACACCACCTCGAGCAGGAAATCGGACTGGCCCGACACGACGTGGCAGGCCACCACCTCGGGGAGCGCCAAGAGACGTTCCTCCATGCGCTCCTGGGTGCCGGTGCCGTGGCGCTCGACCGACACCTCGACGAAGACGGTGAGGTCGAGGCCCACCTGCTCGCGGTCGATCACCGCCTGGTAGCCGGCGATCACGCCGGCTTCCTCCAGGCGCTTCACGCGGCGCAGGCACGGCGAGGGGGAGAGCCCGACCGCGTCGGCCAGGGCGACGTTCGAGAGGCGCCCGTCGACCTGGAGCTCCTCCAGGATGCGCACATCGATGGGATCGAGGGAGATGTTCGGCACATCTGCACGATAGCCACGCCACCTGAGGGCAGATCGTTGCGTTGTTCTCCGGTAGTTGCGCAATCTTCGCAATCTGCTGCGCCGCCCGTCCCGCCACAATGAAGCCATGGCAACGACGACCCTCTCCCCCACGCTCCCGCTCACCTTCGACCTCCGTCAGACCTCCGACTGGCTGGCCACCCAGCAGCTCGCCGACCTCGACCGCCACCACGACGAGCTCGTGGTCGCCGTCGACGCCGCCGCCGTCGCGGCCGGCGCCCCCGCCGCGCTGCGCCCGTCGCCCGCCGATCCCACGCCCGCGCTGGTCCGCCTGTTCAACCACCACGCGGCCACGCTCCACCAGCGCCGCCGCGTCGCCGCCTGACCCTCTCCCCGACCCCGCCCTGGCCCGCAGCGTCGCGACGCCAGGGCGGCGGGCAGGGAGCTCCGCCTCCTGCTGATTACGTGATTACAGGGCCTAGGCTGCCGGCGTGAGGATGCCGCCGCACATGGCCCTGGGGGCCGACCCGTCGAAGATCGCGGGCGCCACCGTCGGCAAGGGCGTGGTGCGGCGGGTGTGGGGGTTCGCCCGCCCGTACAAGTGGCCGCTGATCGGCTTCCTGCTCGTCATCGTGGCCGAGGCCGTGATCGGCCTGGTGCCGGCGCTGCTCATCCGCCGCATCATCGACCAGGCCCTCCCCAACGACGATCGCACCATGGTGTCGGTGGCCGCCGCGCTGATGGTGCTGGTGGCCTTCACGGAAGCCGGCCTGTCGCTGGCCGAGCGCTGGTGGTCGTCGCGCATCGGCGAGGGCCTCATCTTCGACCTGCGGGTGGCGCTGTTCGACCACGTGCAGCGCATGCCCATCGCGTTCTTCACCCGCACCCAGACGGGCGCGCTGATCAGCCGCATGAACAACGACGTCATCGGCGCCCAGCGCGCCGTCACCGGCACCCTCGGTTCGGTGGTCTCGAACCTGGTCGTGCTGGTCACCACCCTCACGGCCATGTTCATCCTCCAGTGGCAGCTCACCCTGCTCTCGCTCGTCCTGCTCCCGCTGTTCCTGCTGCCCGCCAAGCGGGTCGGGCGCCGCCTCCAGACCATGACGCGCGAGCAGATGGACCTCAACTCGTCCATGAACACGACCATGACCGAGCGCTTCAACGTCTCGGGGGCGCTGCTGGTCAAGCTCTTCGGCCGCCACGACCAGGAGTCGGGCGACTTCTCCCACCGTGCCGGCCGGGTGCGCGACATCGGCGTGCTGACCGCGGTCTACAGCCGCACCTTCTTCATCGCCCTCGGCCTGGTGGGCGCGGTCGGCACCGCCCTCATCTACTGGCTCGGCGGGCAGCTCGTGATCTCGGCGTCGATCACGGTCGGCACCCTCGTCGCCCTCGGCACCTACGTGGCGCAGATCTACACGCCGCTGACGAGCCTCACCAACGCCCGGGTCGACCTGATGACCGCCTTCGTGTCGTTCGACCGGGTCTTCGAGGTGCTCGACACCGAGCACCAGATCGAGGACCGGCCCGGCGCGGTCGATCTCGTCGAGCCCCTCGGCGAGATCGAACTGCACGACGTCACCTTCCGGTACCCCGCCGCCGCCGACGTGTCCATCGCCTCGCTCGAGGTGAACGGCGGCGAGGTGGGCACGCTCAGCGCCGAGGCCTCCGACGCCGTCCTGAAGGGCGTGTCCGCCGTCCTGCCCGCCGGCCGCCTCACCGCCCTGGTCGGGCCGTCGGGCGCGGGCAAGACCACCCTCAGCTCGCTCATCCCCCGCCTCTACGACGTCACCGACGGGTCGATCACCGTCGACGGCCACGACGTGCGCGACCTCACCCAGACCTCGCTGCGCGAGGCCATCGGCGTGGTCAGCCAGGACCCGCACCTGTTCCACGACTCGGTGGGCGACAACCTGCTGTACGCCCGCCCCGACGCCACCCCCGAGGAGCTCGAGGCCGCCTGTCGGCGGGCCCAGATCCACGACGTGATCGCCGCCCTGCCCGAGGGTTACGACACCATCGTGGGCGAGCGGGGCTACCGGCTCTCCGGCGGCGAGAAGCAGCGCCTGGCCATCGCCCGCATGCTCCTGAAGGACCCCGCCATCGTCATCCTCGACGAGGCCACCAGCCACCTCGACTCGGAGAACGAGTCGCTCGTGCAGGACGCGTTGGAGGAGGCGCTCGCCGGCCGCACGTCCATCGTCATCGCCCACCGCCTCTCGACCATCCGCTCGGCCGACCAGATCCTCGTCGTCGAGGACGGCCGCATCGTCGAGCGCGGCACCCACGACGAGCTCGAGGCCGCCGGCGGCCTCTACCGCGACCTCTACCGCACCCTCATCCGCGGCGACGCCGTCGGCGAGCC
>CAYYDZ010000207.1:0-3628 GCA_964470715.1 uncultured Microthrixaceae bacterium
CACCACCACTCGCGCGATGCGGCGCGACGGCGAGCACCGCCGATAGGCGTCGTGGGCGCACCACAGGACCCGCGCGCCAGGCAGGTCGAGCGGGGCGCCGACGCGTCCCGTCGCGGTGTGCGCCCAGCGGAACGCCCGGTGCGGAACGAGCTGATCCTCGCCGTCGAGGATCAGGACGGCGTGGGCTGCGGAGGAGCGCAGGAAGGACCGGCTCTCGTCCCGGCCGTTGTAGTTCCCGGTGCCGGGATCGCCGACGAGCCATTCGTCCCCGAGGCGCACGGCCACGGTGGTGTGGTCGGCGTGGCCGTGCCAGGGGCCGCCGCCGCCCTTGCACCACACCACCAGCGCCCCGCGCTCGGCCCGGCTGATGCCGCCGCCGATGCTGTGGCCGTCGACCTCGACCGGGTCGCCGGCGGCGGGGGTGCCCGTGCGCGCGTACCAGGCGAGCTCGTCGTGCTCGGTGCGCCAGAGGTCGGGGGCGCCTTCACCGACGATGGCCAGGGCCAGGCGGGCCGAGCCCGAGAGGTCGAGGGGGTCGCCGGAGGTGGCCACCGCACGCCCCTCGTCCCAGTCGCCATGGTGCGGCACCGGCCCGTCGTGCACCCCCAGGCGATCGAGGAAGCGGGCGCTGCGGTGCAGCGCCGCCACGACCGAGGGGGACGGGTCGCCGAGGAGCGCGAGACGGCACAACAGCTCGATCACGAAGCGGTGGTACGAGACCGAGTCCTCCACCATCGAACCGTCCGGACGGATCTCGCGGTCGAGCTGGGAGCGCAGGAGCCCCTCACCGGCCTGGGCCCAACGGCGGGCGGCCGGTTGGTCGGGGAAGGCCCGGGCCAGGGTGACGAGGCCCACGGCGTCGCCGATCAGGTGGTTGTTGCGCATCGTGCTCACCGTGTACGGCAGCTCGAGCAGCAGGTGGGTACCGCTGTGGTACAGGTGGGTGTCGACGTCCTGGCGCAGCGCCGGATCCAGGTGGTGGCCGGCCCGTTGCAGCACTTCGAGCCAGGCCATCGCCCGTAGGGCGACCTCGAGGTTGGAGGCCCAGTGGACCCCCTGCTCGAGCGGGTTGTGGTGCAGCCAGCTGCGGAAGTGGCGTTGGAGCGTGGTCGCCCAACGGGGGTCGGGATCCTGGCTGGCCAGGGCGCGCGCCAGCACCACGAGGTGGCGGTGGCGGCCGAGCTCCCAGACCCACTTGATGTCGGCGAGGCGGCCGGCGAGACGGACGTCGATCTGCCACCAGGGCCCCTCGGGCCAGCGCACGCCCGGGGCTTCTGGGTCGTAGGAGGCGTGCCAATCGGGCTCGTCGCCCACCTCGACGCGTCGGCCGAAGAGGGTGACGACGCCGTCGGCGATCTCGTCGGCCTCGTCACGGGCTCGGGCCACCGCCGCCGCGGGCGGGTCGGGCAGGCGGTACACGGGCGTGCTGCGGGCTGTGGTTGGCACGCGTCGCAGGGCGGCCTCGAAGGCGAGGGTGTGACCACCAAGGGCCTTGGAACCGTCGTAGGCCACCCGCAGCGGCGCCCCGAGGCCGAGGGCCCGCACATCCCGGGCGGCCGCCCGGAGGCGGCTCACAGCCCCAGCCGGCGAGCCAGGTCGGACTGCAGGACGGCGTCGGGGTCGACGTCGGCCCGCACCGCACGCCACTCACCGAGGCGGGGGTACATGGCATCGAGCAACTCGGGGCGTACGCGGCTGTCCTTGGCGAGGTAGACGCGACCGCCGGCGGCAACCACCTCTTCGTCCAGCTGGTCGATGAGCCGGGCCAGCGACGTCGGGCCCGCGGGGATGTCGAGGGCGAGGGTCCACCCGGGGAGCGGGAACGACAGGTGCCCGGGGTTGGCCGCGCCGAAGCGTTTGAGCACGGCCAGGAAGGACGTGCACCCCTCGTGGCAGAGGGCCTCGACGATGCGCCGCAGCGCCGCCTCCTCACCGAAAGGGAGGACGAACTGCCACTGGAGGAACCCGATGGGGCCGTAGACCCGGTTCCACAGGTCGACCATGTCGAGCGGGTGGAAGAAGGTGGTGATGCTCTGCAGTTCGTCGCGGCGCTGCTTGGGGGCCTTGCGGTACCAGAGCTCGTTGAAGGCGGCGACCGTCAGGGGGTTGATCAGGCCGTTCGGCGCCAGGGACGGGAAGGTGGCCCGGGTCTTCGGGGCGAACGCCCGAGCCCGCGACGGGGTGCGATCCTTGGGGGGCAGGGCATCCAGGGGAGCGAAGGACCCCCGACCGAGGATCGAGCGCCCCATGCCCGGCCCGGTCTTCATGAGGTCGATCCAGGCCACCGAGTACGGGTAGCGGTCGTCGCCCTCGTCCATGAGGGCCAGGGTGGTGTCGAGGTCAGGCGTGCGGTCGGTGTCCACGAGCAGGCGGCTCGTCTCGATGGGGCTGAGGTCGAACGTGGCGTCGAGGATCACGCCGGTGAGGCCGAGGCCACCGGCGGTCGCCCAGAACAGCTCGGGGTGGGTTGCGGGGGTGATCCGCACCGTCTCTCCGGTGGCGAGGCGCATGGTCATGGCCGACACGTGGTTGCACCACGACCCGCCCTTGTGGTGGTTCTTGCCGTGGATGTCGTTGGCGATGGCGCCGCCCACGGTCACGAAGCGCGTGCCCGGGGTGACGGGCACGAACCACCCGAGGGGCACGAGCCAGCGCATGAGGTCGTCGAGGCTCGTGCCCGCCGCCGCGGTGCAGGTGCCCTGGGCGAGGTCGAGCTCGAGGATGCCGCTGACCCCTGTCGCGTCGATGACGACGCCGCCGGCGTTCTGGGCCTCGTCGCCGTAGCACCGTCCGAGGCCGCGGGCGATCACGCCGCGATCGGGGGCGTCGTCGACCGCGGCGGCGAGCTCGTCGACGGTGGTGGGTCGGCGCACGGTGGCCGCCGAGGGGGCGGTGCCACCCCAGCCCGCGAGGAGCTCGGTGGTGGTCGACGAGGAGACGGTGGGGGTGTCCATCAGAGCAGGTAGATGCCGCACCCGAAGATCACCAGCCAGACGGCGATGGCGATCTGGAACGGACGGTCGTGGAGGGCGATGTCCTCCGGGGTGGAGCCCTGGCCGAGGTCGAGCAGCATGGCGTAGCGCAAGATGGCCACCGCGAAGGGCACGATCGACAATTGGTAGTAGGGGAAGCCACCAGCGGTGGCCAGGTCGGCCTTCTCGAACGACCAGAGGCAGTAGGCCACGAGCATGACCCCCGACGACACCGCCCGCAGGTAGGCCAGGTAGGAGGTCGTGTACACCTCGAGGGTCGGCCGGATGGACCCGGCGTCGCCGGCCAGCTCGCCCATCTCACCGCTGCGCTTGCCGGCCACGATGAACAGCGAGCCGAACGAGGCCACGATGAAGAACCAGTTGGAGATGGGCACGCCCGTCGCGGTGGCGCCGCCGATGGCCCGCAGCACGAAACCGGCGGCGATGGCCACGATGTCGACCACTGGGATGTGCTTGAGCCAGAAGCTGTAGCTCGTGGTGAGGGCCACGTAGGCAGCCACGGTGACCGCGAGCTGCCAGTGGGGGATGAAGCCGACCGCCACGCCGGCGAAGATCAGCCCGAAGCCCATGACGTAGCCCATCGTGGGCGGCACGACACCGGCAGCGATGGGTCGGCGGCACTTGGTGGGGTGCTG
>CAYYDZ010000208.1:0-3571 GCA_964470715.1 uncultured Microthrixaceae bacterium
AAGAGGACTCGTGAACGACGAGCAAGATGAAATCCAAGCTGCAAGAATTATCGGCCTTGCGTTGGTAGAAGCTGCGACCACAGCACAGACGAGCGATGAATGGTTTCACAGGAAAGCTCAGAGCCTCTATCGAAAGATCAAAAAAATGCAGCGAGAGCAAGAAAAATGAGGATACCTAATGACGTGTTACGTCGTGAACTAAAAAACGTTTTGTTGTATGGAACGATACTCCAGCGAAATAAGGATGCTGGGCAGATTGGTGTTGAAGGCTTAGAGTTTTTTGTAAACGTAGAGATTGAAAGAGCAGTTACGGCTATTGCTAAGGCTGGCCAGGGAGAACCACAATGAACGAACACTGCACTGAACCATATATCACTGAGTGTTGTGAGGTATGCCATGAACAGTTTGCCCGATGTCGTGGGTGCAACGACGTGTGGCCCTGTGCGCAGTATAAAGAAACACATAGCCAGAAGCAGATAGAGAAGCAAGATCGTTGGCAATACAATGTTATGCAAGGAAATTAGTGGAGGGTGAAGCATGAACGAACAACGTAAACGTAGAATCCCTCAAGCTTGTATCACTGGACCGTTTAAGTGGGATATTACATCAAAAACTTTTCCGGCTATTGACCTAGCGAAATTGACTGATCTTGCAAATGAAGATTTTTCTTTGGTGGCGGTTGGTTTGGTAGAGGAGAAGCCCGAATGAACGAACCGAAAGTTTATGAAGATCGCATGTATAAAACAGCTAAGAAATTAGGTTTACCAGGTGTGGCGGTTGTTTCTAAGAAAGACCAGACAGCGATTGAGGAAAGGGAGAAAATATAAATGGAAATCAAAGCAAGCCTCGGCAATGACCACATACTAGAAGAGTTTGGGAAACTAGTAGCAGTAGAACGCAAGGAAGGCTACGTGCATATATCTATGAACGACTCAGGCATTGCCCTATCAGCTACTGTTGCTGAGATCGAGTTTGATCAACCTGGCGCAGGATATTTCTTTATTAGCCAACTTATGAGGCTTGCAGATAGCTACGGAAATTGCATAAATAAAAGGTTGCTCTGGCAACAGCCAAAGAAAGATAAGAAGAAAAGGTCTAACTAAAGTGTGGGCGGTTGGGGTTAGTAAGGAAAAACAATAATGTGTATTCAATGTGGAGCTAACGACGATTCGGACGCTTGCCGCGAATGTTGGGGACAACACTTCGGAGAGCCTGTTGTCGGGTATGACGATGGCGGCGGAGGCGATCTAGAGACAATCGTTACGGGCTACAAAAAAGACGGGGTTGTAACTATTACAGATATTTACCAGGATGAACCGTTTTAGGGTTGAGGAAAGAGAGACGCGGTAATGGAAAACGATGATCTTTTGGCGTTAGCTAAAGCTACAAACAGTCTTCTAGTGGGAAAAACTTTAGTTAGACCCGTGGATACGTTTTCGTGTGTTGTAGATATGGACTGTCAAGACTTACTCCTGGATTGTATTCAAGGGTTAGTTTCGGAAAACGTAGAGGTGACGAGCCAAGAACATTTTGAAAGCGTTGCAGAGAATTTTTTGTGGGAAATTATCGATGTATTGAAAGAGAGCGGTGTATGAGTGGCTTGGTACAGAGAACAGATTCAGATTGTTTACGAGTGGGTTTGGCCTGGGCGCTTGATCTTAACTATGAGCTAGTACCTGATTTTGTTTCTGAGAGTACATGGGATAAAGATTTACAAGATTGGCTTGAAAGACGTGGTTTAGCATTACATAGAACGCCTTTGGATCAACATCCGAACGACACTAAATATTTAGTGTATGGGTTGTCTTCTAGGGATTATCATGTTGTGGGTGCTCTTAATGGGGAAGTAGTTTTTGATCCGTACCCTTTGGGTGATGGTCTAATAACTGAGTTAGAAATATGGGTTTTCTTAAAACTTAAGGAGGATTAGTTATGTGGGCTCGTCTGAAAAAAGAGATAGAAGGCTTAGAGCCAGGACATGTTTATGACGTTGATGAGGATGGCCGAGATATGAAATCCCTGGTCGGGGTTCAGGAAAGAGAGAACCCCGAATGAACGAGCAGGTAGAGACAACACCCGAAACAGATATTTCAAAATACCATACTTGTACAGATTTATGTTCTGGCGATACGCATTTTGCTGAAAGTTCAGACCGATACCAACCGTTGCATCAGTGGGCGTGGACAGACTCATTCAGGCGAGTTTTAACTTGTTGCAGGTGTGGGACACTAACAACAAATCCTTACACTAAAGGCACTTGTGCGGCGGTTGTTTCTAAGAAAGACCAGACATGAAAGCAATTATTTTCCCACCAACACCTGAAGGCGGAGAAGGGGTATATGTGCTGATTCGTGAAGATGGTGTCTTCCTGGCCGAACACTTCTGTAGTAGTGCCTTCTATGCACCAGGTGATCTCTATTTACATCGTCCAGAGCGGCAACCATTCTTTGAAGAAAAAGAGATCACCGAGTTTGTCTGGCTGAAAGATTCAGGTATCTCTGAGGACGAATTATTAAAACGCAATAAGGCATGGTATGAATTAGCGGAGGCGGTTGGGGTTAGTAAGGAAAAACAAACATGAGCGAAGAGATTTTGTTTTGTTATTTTTGTTGGAGGTTGGGTCACCGTCAAGTGCTTGAAGGCGTGAATTTCCCCTGCCCTTATTCTTTATTGCATAATAAATTAGATTTGCCTGGTGGGGTTGAGGAAAGAGAGAAACAACAGACATGAAGCAGAAAGACGTTATTTTTTTACAGGGTTGGGCTATAGCGATGCTAGTAATAGTTGTTGTGGCTCATCTTTTTGACAGGATCTAGAAAGGAACAATCGTGAATGAGCTAGATGTTATATGGAATGAGGACTGTTTCAAAACGCTGGACCGTTACGACAAAGAATTTTTTGATCTGACAATTACCAGTCCTCCCTACAATTTAGGGAATAGTCACCACACAGGTAATAAGCGTCACCGCCCTTATGACGACGATTTGCCCGAAGCTGACTACATGAAACAACAGATAGAGGTGCTGGAACGGATCTACGATAAGACAGCTCACGAGGGAAGTCTCATTTACAACCATAAAAATCGGATCAAGAAAGGTGTTTCTATTACGCCTTATAGCTGGCTTCTCAAAACCAGATGGATAGTCAAACAGGAACTTGTCTGGTTTAATGGGAGTCAGAACTTTGACAAGATACGTTTCTACCCTATGACTGAACGCATATTCTGGTTGTCTAAGTCTCCTGACACAAAACTGCAAAACAACATCAACGCCCACGACATTTTTAATTGGGCAGCCGAAGGTACAGACGCAAAACATACGAGAGCTTTTCCTGAAACTCTAGTCAGAGACATGTTGGCATGTTTTCCAGACGCTAAAAAAATCTATGATCCTTACATGGGGTCAGGCACTGTAGCGAAAGTCGCTAAAGAATACGGGCGTAGATTTGTAGGGTCGGAAATCTCCGAAGAATACCATCGGATAGCAAATGAACGATTATCACAAGGTGTTTTAGATTTTGGGGTTAGTAAGGAAAAACAATGAGCGAAAGAACAGATAAGAGAGACAGAGAA
>CAYYDZ010000209.1:0-3565 GCA_964470715.1 uncultured Microthrixaceae bacterium
CCCTCACACTCAGGACACAACGAAGAGAACGACTCGATCAGCCCTTCACCGATCCTCTTCCGCGTCATCTCGACCAAGCCCAGCTCCGAGATGTCGAAGACCTGCGTCCGCGTCTTGTCCAACGCCAACGCCTCGCGGAACACCCGGATGACGTCCTCGCGGTTCTTGCGGATCTCCATGTCGATGAAGTCGATGACCACGATTCCCCCGATGTCGCGGAGGCGCAACTGGCGGGCGACCTCGACGGCGGCCTCGAGGTTGTTGCGGTAGACGGTCTCCTCGAGGTTCGAGGTGCCCACGTTCTTGCCGGTGTTCACGTCGATGACGGTGAGCGCCTCGGTGTGCTCGATGATGAGCGAGCCGCCCGAGGGCAGCCAGACCTTGCGGTCGAGGGCCTTGTGGATCTGCTCGTGGACGTGCTGGCGCTCGAACAGCGACAGCTCGGTGGTCTCACGGTCGTAGTACTCGACGCGGTCGGCGAGGGCCGGCGAGATGCTGGCGACGTAGTCGCGGACGTCTTCGTAGATGTCCTTGTCGTCGATGACGATGCCCCGGTAGTCCTTGTTGAACTCCTCGCGGATGACCCGCAGCGCCATGTCGGGCTCGCGGTAGAGCAGCGTCGGTGCCTGTGACTTCTTGGCGAGCGCCTCGATGCGCTTCCACTGGTCGCCGAGGCGGGCGACGTCGCGCTCGATCTCTTCGGCCGTGACCCCTTCGGCCGCGGTGCGCACGATGATGCCGTGGCCCGCCGGTCGCACCCGGTCGAGGATCGAGCGCAGGCGCTTGCGCTCGTTGTCGGCGAGGCGCTTCGAGATGCCGTAGGTGGAGCTGTTGGGGATGAGGACCACGAAGCGGCCGGGCAGCGACACCTCCTGGGTGAGGCGGGCACCCTTCGCCCCGATGGGGTTCTTGGTGACCTGGCAGATGATGCTCTGCTTGGCCTTGAGGATCTGCTCGATCCGCGCCTGGCCCTTCTCCTCGATGTCTTCGGCGTCGTATTGGACGTCGCCCCGGTAGAGCACGGCGTTCTTCGGGGTGCCGATGTCGATGAAGGCGGCCTCCATGCCCGGCAGGACGTTCTGCACCTTGCCCAGGTAGATGTTGCCGTGGATCTGGGTGGTGTCGTCGGACGGGCGCGAGACGTAGTGCTCGATCAGGGCCCGGCCCTCCTGCACCGCGATCTGGGTGGCGGAAGGCCGCACCGACACGCTCATGAGGTAGCGGCCGACGGGTCGCCCCTTGCGCTCTCGCCCCTTGCGCTTCTGGAGCGTCTCGTCATCGAGCTCGAGGGGCATGTCGGAGGTGACCGCGTCGACCGGTGCGCCGCCGCGTCCCCGGCCACCGCCTTTGGTGGTGCTGCCCTGAGCGCGCGCCCGTCCGGCGGTGCCGGGCGCGGGAGCACCCTGGCTTCGTCCGCCGCCGTTGCCCCGACCGTTGCCGCCTTGGTTGCGACCCCCGCCCTGAGCGCCTGGAGCCTGGCCGCCTTGGCCCTGACCGCCCTGACCGCCACCACTGCCGCGTCCACGGCCGCCGCGGCGGCGTCGCTTGCGGGGCGCGTCGCCTTCCCCAACGGGTGCGTCGTCGCCTGTGGCCGGGGGGCCCGGTGGCGCGGGCATGGTGTCGCCGATCTGGGGCTTGCGCACGAGCGCCTTCGCGGCGGCTTCGGCCGACTTGGGTCGGCCTTCGATCATGCGCTCGGGGAGCTCCGTGGGGTTCTTGGGGTCTGGCGTCGGGGTGGCGGTACGGCTGGGCGCCGGCGAGTTGGTCGCCTCAGCGCCCGGGCGATCGCCCGGGGTGGGTTCGGACATGGGGAGGTTCCCTTCTCATGACGCACGCGCCTCGGCGTGCGCGGGGGGTGCCGCGACAGGCGCACCGAGCGAGAGCGGCTCGCTGCGGACGCCGTCGAGCGTCACCCACTGGTGAATTCGACAGACCCGGCGCTCGACGAGCATCGGGTCGACCACGGCCAGCAGCTCGGAGGGCCGCAGGCTTCGGGGCTGGGTGCCCAGCTCGGTCTCGAGGGTGACCCCGTCGGGGACCTCCCCGGTGACCGCGAGGGCGAGGATGTAGGGCCGGAGGTCGTCGGTGACGGCCTTGCCCTTCCGTTCTCTGGTGACGATGAGCTCGTCGGCCGCGAGGGCACGGGCCACGACGGCCGCGGCCTCTGGTGCACTGGTGCCCCCGACCTCGAGCTGCCAGGTGCAGCTCGTGACCGCCTGCTGCAGGGACATCACTCCAGTGTCGACGATGACGGCGGCGTCGACGGTGATCCCCACCGGCAGGCAGGGGGTGAGACGGCCGGGCAGGGTGCTGACGTCGAGATCCGTCGGGCCGCCCTCGTCGGGCCCGGCGAGGTCGAAGTCGAGGTACTCGGCGTCGGATTCGGCGCCGGTGGGCAGCGCCAGGCCGAAGTGCATCTTCGGCCGGGGTGAGAAGCCCTGGGTGTAGGCCATGGGCAGCTCGGCCCGCCGCAGGGCACGCTCCCACATGCGCGCCAGGTCCCGGTGGCTGGTGAAGCGGACCTTGCCGCGCTTGGTGAAGCGCGCCCGGATCCTCATCCGGCCCCCACCGGGGCGCGGGTGAGCAGGACGACGGGCACCTCGTGACCGGTGGCGAGGTCCTGACCGGTGCCCTGGCTACCGCCCGCAGGAGGCGTGGCCGAGGCGACGATGTGCTCGATGCCGTAGCCGGTGCAGGCGCCGCAGTCGTAGCACGGGGTCCAGCGGCAGTCCTCGAGGCCGACCTCGTCGAGGGCGTCGCGCCAGTCCTGCCAGAGGAAGTCCTTGTGCAGGCCCGCCGACAGGTGGTCCCAGGGCAGGGTCTCGTCCTCGGTGCGGTGACGGTGGACGAAGTCGTCCACCGCGAGGCCGTGCTCGTCCATGGCGTCGAGCCAGCGCTGGTGGTCGAAGTGCTCGGACCACTCCTGGAAGGTGCCGCCGGCGCGCCAGACGGACTCGATGACGGGTCCGAGACGGCGGTCGCCACGGCTCATGACGCCCTCGATGAGGGTGGCGCGGGGGTCGTGCCACTTGAGCTGGACGCCCCGCTCGTGGCGCACGGCGTCGCGCAGGAGGTTGACCTTGCGGGTGAGCTCGTCGACGGTGTTCTGGCCGAACCACTGGAACGGGGTGAAGGCCTTCGGCACGAAGCCGCCGACCGAGACCGTGACCGACGGGCCCTTGTGGTACTTCCGGCCGATCTCCACGCAGCGCTTGGCCAGCTCGGCGATGCCGAGGGTGTCCTCGTCGGTCTCGGAGGGCAGGCCGATCAGGAAGTAGAGCTTCATGCGCCGCCAGCCCTGCGAGTAGGCCGACTCGACCGCCGAGTAGAGGTCCTCCTCGCGGATGAGCTTGTTGATGATCTGCCGCATGCGCCAGGTCCCGGCCTCGGGAGCGAAGGTGAGACCGGTGCGGCGGGCCTTCTGGACCTCGGCGGCGATGCCCACGGTGAAGGCGTCCACCCGCAGGCTGGGCAGCGACACCGACACCTGCCCGCAGTTCATCGGGTCGTTCACCGTGTCGGCCACCACGCCCTCGATGCCGCTGAAGTCGGCGGTGGACAGCGA
>CAYYDZ010000210.1:0-3560 GCA_964470715.1 uncultured Microthrixaceae bacterium
GTCACCCGCGCCGGCCGACCCGTCTCGCTGTCGCCCACCGAGTACCGCTTGCTCCACTACCTCCTGCTGAACGCGGGGCGGGTGCTGAGCCGCAGCCAGATCCTCGATCACGTGTGGGACTACGACTTCGACGGCGATCCCTCGGTGGTCGACTCGTTCATCAGCTACCTCCGCAGGAAGGTGGACGACGTCGAGCCGAAGCTGATCCACACCATCCGCGGGGTGGGGTTCTGCCTGCGGGACGACTGATGACGCTGCGCGCGCGCCTGCTGGTGGGCTTCGGGATCATGCTGGTCGCCCTCGCGGCGGCGATGGTGGTCGTGGCCGTGACGCAGCGGAACTACGCCCTGGACCAGATCGACCGCCAGCTCGCCACCGCCATCCCCTTCGCGAGCGTGCCGCCGGGCGTCGGGCCCCTCAGCGTGCCCGCCGTGCCGCTCGAGGACGGGTCGGGTCTCCCCGCGGACCCCGCGGTCGGCGGCCGGGCCTCGGAGTTCTTCGTCGGTGCCGTCAGCGCCGGGGGCGAGGTGACGCCGATCATCGCCGGCGACCTGCTCGAGGACGTGCCCGCCATCACCGCCGCGGACCTGGCCGAGCTCGGCCCCGAAGGCGGCACCTTCACCGTCGACGGGGAGCAGGGCACGGCGCGCTTTCGGGTCCGTGCCGTTCGCCAGGCCGACGGGTCGTCGTGGGGCTTCGTGGCGCTGTCGCTGGCGGAGGCGGACGCGGCCAATCGCTTCCTGCTGCTCGCCCTCGGCGCGGCCGGCAGCGTGATCGTGGTCGTCCTCGGCCTCGCCGGCTGGTGGATGTACCGATTGGGCCTTCGCCCGATCTCCGAGGTCACGATCGCCGCCGACTCGATCGCGCAGGGTGATCGAGGCCACCGGGTCGATCCGGACATGCCCGGTACCGAGGCAGCCCGACTGGCCACGGCCTTCAACGTCATGCTGGACCGGCTCGACGCGCAGGAGCAGACCCTGCGCCGCTTCGTCGCCGACGCGTCCCACGAGCTGCGCACGCCGTTGACGTCGGTCCGCGGGTACCTCGAGGTGTACGCCGACGGCGGGTTCCGGGGAGCCGGCGAGCTCGACGACGTCGTCCGGCGGCTCCTCGGGGAGACCAAGCGAATGAACGACCTGGTGGAGGACCTCCTCCTGCTGGCCAACCTCGACGAGGGACGCCCGCTCGCCCAGGAGCCGGTCGACCTGGCCGACGTCCTGGCGGATGCGGCCGACGACGGCCGGGCGGTCCAGCCCGCCCGCACGATCTCGACGGCCATCGACGGCGCGGACCTCGAGGTCGTGGGGGACGAGGCCCGGCTCCGCCAGGTCGTGGCCTCGCTCGTGGGCAACGCGCTCGTCCACACCCCGGTCACTTCGAGCATCCGACTGGAGGGCCACCGCCGGAACGGCGAGGTGGCCATCACGGTCGCCGACACCGGGCCGGGCATGGCGCCCGAGGTCGCCGAGCACGCCTTCGACCGGTTCTACCGGGGTGACCCCAGTCGCTCCCGCCACGCCGCGGGGGCGGGTCTGGGCCTCCCCATCGCCCGGTCCATCGTCGAGGCGCACGGCGGGACGATCGACCTCGAGGTCGTGCCGTCCGGCGGCACCGCCTTCCGGATCCGCCTCCCGGCGCTCGACCGACCGGCCAGAGAACTGTGAGAACGTTCACAGGAGACTCCCAATTTGGGCCGAGAGGGTGGCGCCATGTCGACCTCGGACCCCGCACCTGAACCAACCGCTCCGCAGCCGGACACCGAACCCACCGCCCCGCCGGCGACGACGCCGACGGGCATCGCGCCGGACCCCGGAGCGGCGGCGCCTGCCGCCCCGGACGGCATCCCGTGGCGGTCCTGGGCCATCGCCGCCGCCGTGGTGGCCGTGCTCGCCGGCGGCGCCGTCTTCCTGCTGGGGCGGTCCGGCGACGACGGCGTGGCCGACACCGCCGCGGCCACCGCCACCCAGGGCGCCACCACCGCGACGGTGCCCGGCGGCGGGGCGGGGTTCGCGCCCGGCACCCGGGGCACGATCTCGGCCATCGACGGAGGGACGATCACCCTCGAGACCCAGAGCCCCGACGGCACCTCCGGCACGACCACCGTCGAGACCACCGACGAGACGGTGATCACCGAATCGGTGGACGCCTCCCTCGCCGACTTCGAGGTCGGCGACGACGTCGTGGCCCTCGGCGCAACGGACGACGGCGGCACCCTCACGGCATCGAGCGTCAGCGAGAGCGACGGAACGGGTTTCGGCCAGGGGCCGGGAGGCGGCGTCCCGGAGGGCTTCCAGCCGCCGGCCGACGGTGAGCTCCCCGAGGGCTTCCAGCCGCCGGCCGACGGGCAGCTCCCGGAAGGCTTCGAACCCCCCGCCGACGGGCAGCTTCCCGAGGGGTTCCAGCCGCCCCAGGGAGGCGCCGCACCTGGGGGGCGGGGCGCGCCCACCTCGGGTGAGATCACAGCCATCACCGATGAGGGTCTGACCATCGAGGCGGAGGACGGCACGTCCGTCACCGTGACGGTCGACGGCGACACGACCTTCACCGTCACCGAGGAGCGCTCGCTGGACGACCTCGCCGACGGGGACACCGTCCTGGCCGTCGGCGACACGGGTGACGACGGCGTCGTCACCGCCACCTCCATCCGGATCGGGGACGGCCTGGTCCTCGGCTTCGGGGGTCCCGGCGGGGCCCCCGGGGTGCCCAGGACCACCGACCCCGAAGGGGCCTGACGTGCGCATCGACGTCCGCTCCCTCCTGCGACGGCCCTGGGTCGTCATGCCCGTCGTCGGCCTCGTCGGCGTCACCGCGTGGCTCGTGTTCCGTTCGGACGGCACCTCGGCGGACGACGCCGGTGCGCCGGCCGAGATCACGGCCGAAGCATCGCTCGGGACCATGGCCCAGACCGTGTCGGCCGAGGGCACCCTCGAGTCGGCGCAGACCGACGACCTCTCGTTCGGTGCGGCGGGATCGGTGACCGCGGTCGACGTCGAGGCCGGCGACGAGGTCCGGGCCGGCGACGTCCTGGCCACCATGGACTCGGCCGAGCTCGAGCTCGCCGTGGCCAACGCGGAGTCCTCGGTCGCTGAGGCCGAGGCGACGCTCGCCGACGACGAGGACGCCGACGCCTCGGACAACCAGCTCGCCGCCGACCGCTCCGCCCTCGCCTCGGCCTGGGACGCGCTCACGGTCGCCCAGGAGGACCTCGCCGGCGCCCAGCTCGTGGCCACCTTCGACGGGACGGTCGCCGCGGTCAACGTCGTGGAGGGCGAGCAGCTCAGCAGCGGTGGCGCCGGCGGCACGGACACCACGGGCTCGCAGAGCGGCAGCGGCGGGTCCGCCAGCACCCTCGGCAGCGGTCAGGACGCGGCCATCTTCCCTGGTGCGGCCGACACGTCCACCGACAGCACGAGCACCGACGAGCCCGACATCCAGGTGATCGACGACGACCACTACACCGTCGAGCTCGGCCTGGACGAGTCCGACGTGGACCTCGTCGAGGTCGGCCAGGAGGCGACCGTCACGGTCACGACCTCGTCCTCCACCGGGTTCCCCGGCGG
>CAYYDZ010000211.1:0-3553 GCA_964470715.1 uncultured Microthrixaceae bacterium
TCACCCCCGAGTCCATCGCCCCGACGCCCGCCGACCGCAAGAAGGTCCACCCCCGTCGCCCCCGCTACCAGTGGACCGTCCACCCGCCTCTCCGCTGACCGCCGGCGCCAGCCAACGGCGTCCCGTTCTGGGTACAGGTTTCCGCTCTCACCGTTCCATTTCTGGTCCCAGAACAAGCGGCCCGATCGTTCTGGGTACAGGTTCCCGCTCCCACCGTTCCATTTCTGGTCCCAGAACGGTCGAGGTGGCCCGGTCAGGAGCGGGCGCCGAGGTAGGGGTTCGGCCAGGGGCAGGCCGGCGAATGGGTGACGGAGCGTTCGCCGGCCTTGGCGCGGCGCCGAGCGTCGTGAACCGTCGCGACGACCGCGACGGGACGCGCCCACAGGTCGTAATCCCAGATCACCGCGACGCTGAAGCCTGCGTCGTTCAACGCCTGGTACCGGCGCTCGTCGGCTGCTCGGTCCGTCGGGGTGGTGTGGTACTTCAGGCTGTTCACCTCGAGCGCGAGCGGCAAGACGTCGTCTCTGAAGTCGCATCGGCCGATCGGCTCGTGCCCGCCGAGGTGGCGCTGTCTGAGGAACGCCCGGATGTTCCGCTGCTCGAGGATCTCGGTGAAGCGCGTCTCGTTCCGGCTCTCCGTGGGACTCGAGCCGGGCTCGCGTGGGCCGGCGAGCTCGCGCATGATCACCGTGCCGGATCGACCTCGCTGGCGGATGTCCTCGACCATCTCGTGCAGCCCCGCCCAGGTCACGAGCCCTTCTCGATGCGCAGCATCGAGAAGGTGACCGATGCGCTCGACGCCGAGCTCGCGTCGACGGGGGGATGCGTACTGCGCCGCCTCCGTCCAGATGGCGCGGAGCGCCGTCTCGGTCGGAATCCCCTGGAACACGATCACGTCGTGGGCCCGAAGGGAGCGCAGGCGGTGGACCACTGCAAGGTGCGCCGCACGCCCCGTCGCCCCTCTCTGGCGCGCCACCTGGACACGAGCGAGGTCGAAGCCCTGCAGCTTCATCCACGCCAAGGCGGAGGGCCCGTGGAGGACGGCGCCCGGGCTCGCATCCAGCACCGCGGCGAGCACTCGTTGCCCATCGGAGGCCGGCGAAGACGCCGACCGCAACACCCGCCGGCTCAGCTCGTCCCAGCGTCCGCTCGCCAGCGCCCGCTGCCAATGGTGGGCGTCGGCGCCGATCTCCGGCAGGTGGAACCGGGCGATCAAACCTTCGTGGCGTGCGGCCACTGCGACGAACCCACGCTCCCACGCCTCCATGCACGCCGATTCAACACGTGCTCCATGCCTTTTTCAAGCTTTTCATTACTTTTCATGTCACAAGAAGCGTTCTGGGTACAGGAATCCGCTCTCAACGTGCTGTTTCTGGTCCCAGAACGATCTGGGGGGCGAGGGGTCGGCGGCGGAGTCGGTCGGAATGGGTGGGTTGTGGACAACCCTGGTACGGTGTGGGGGTTGCACCGAGCGCCTCTGCGCGCCGTGCCTGCTTCGGGTTACGCACTTGCGGACCACGAGGCCGGGTAGCACACCCACCCACTGAAGAAAGCACAACGACACTTCCATGCCTGACAGCACGGGGCTTCCTCCGAAGTCCGACACCATCGCCGAGAACCGCCTGCACGACTCCGACACCGGTTCTCCCGAGGTCCAGGTGGCGCTGCTCACCGAGCGCATCAACCACCTCACCGAGCACCTCAAGACCCACAAGAAGGACCACCACAGCCGCCGCGGCCTGCTCATGTTGGTCGGCCGGCGCCGCCGGTTGCTCGACTACGTGAAGCGCAACGACGTCGAGCGCTACCGCGCCCTCATCGCGAAGCTGGGCCTGCGCCGCTGACGCGGCCGGCCCTCCGCGACCAGATCTGACATCCCGCGGGCTCCGCCCCGCACGCAACTACACAAACACAACCCACGCGGCGAGCTGGTCAGCTGCCAGTGGCCGATCGCCCGATCTCAATCATCGGGCGGTCGACCACTGGGAACTGGCCCCGCCGCCAGACCGGGGCCAACCGTGGCCCCGAGAGGAGGACATCCCATGGCGGATGCCACCAACGTCTCCGGTGCGATCACCGGTTCCGAGAACACCCTGTCGTTCGAGACGGGCAAGCTGGCCGGCCTGGCCGACGGCGCCGTCGTCGCCCAGATCGGCGACACCGTGGTGCTGGTGACGGCCACCGCGGCCAAGGGCGTGCGGGAGGGCATCGACTTCTTCCCCCTCACCGTCGACATCGAAGAGCGCATGTACGCCGCGGGCAAGATCCCCGGCTCGTTCTTCCGTCGTGAGGGCAAGGCCTCCGACCAGGCCATCCTCACCTGCCGCCTGATCGACCGGCCGCTGCGCCCGTCGTTCCCCGACGGCTTCCGCAACGAGATCCACATCGTCGGCACCATCCTGGGCGCCGACAAGGTCAACCCCCACGACGTGTTGGCCATCAACGCCGCCTCGGCCGCCCTGTCCCTGTCGGGCATCCCCTTCGAGGGCCCCATCGGCGCCGTCCGGGTCGCCTTCGACGCCAGCGGCACCTGGATCCCGCACCCCACGTACCAGGACGGCGACTCCAGCTCGTTCGAGATGGTCGTGGCCGGCCGCATCGGTGACGACGGCGACGTCGCCATCATGATGGTCGAGGCCGGTGGCACCGAAGCCGCCTGGGAGCTCTACCAGGACGGTGCCCCCAAGGTCACCGAGACCGTGATCGCCGAGGGCCTCGAGGCCTCGAAGACCTGGATCCGCGAGTCGATCGACCTGCAGAACGAGCTGGTCGAGAAGGTGGGCGGCAAGAAGCCGTCGATCACCTTCACCGCCCAGGTCGACTACAGCGACGACATCTACGCCGCCGTGTCCGCCGCCGGCACCGAGCGCCTGGCCGCCGCCATGGCCATCGCCGACAAGGCCGAGCGTGACGCCGCCGCCGACGCCGCCCGCGACGAGATCGTGGCCGAGCTGAGCGAGCAGTTCGCCGAGGTCGACAACGCCACCAAGCAGATCAAGGCCGCCGTCCGGTCGCTCACCAAGGCCATCGTGCGCAAGCGCATCGTGGAAGAGGGCGTGCGCATCGACGGTCGTGGCGTCACCGACATCCGGCCCCTGTCGGCCGAGGTCGGCGTGCTCGCCGCGGTCCACGGCTCCGGCCTGTTCCAGCGTGGCGAGACCCAGGTGCTGAACGTGGCCACCCTGGGCATGCCCCGCATGGAGCAGATGCTCGACACCATCGGCATCGACGACCGCAAGCGCTACATGCACCACTACAACTTCCCGCCCTTCTCCACGGGTGAGACCGGCTTCATGCGTGGCCCCAAGCGCCGCGAGATCGGCCACGGCCTCCTCGCCGAGCGGGCCCTCGTCCCGGTGATCCCCACCAAGGAGGAGTTCCCCTACACGCTGCGCACCGTCTCCGACGTCCTGTCGTCCAACGGCTCGACGTCGATGGCGTCGGTCTGCGGCTCGACCCTGTCGCTGATGGACGCCGGTGTGCCGATCAAGGCCCCCGTGGCCGGCATCGCCATGGGCCTCGTCTACGCCGAGGGCAAGTACACCGCCCTCAC
>CAYYDZ010000212.1:0-3542 GCA_964470715.1 uncultured Microthrixaceae bacterium
TTGCGGTCGACGAAGAGGTCCAGGGTCCTTTCCCCGTCGATGAGCGTGATCGAGATGCTGTCGATCGCGGTCCCCCACTCCTCGAAGGGCACCGAGTCCTCGACCTCCACGGTGATCGTGGCCTTCGTCGTTGCTTTGACCACCACCCGCAGGATGTCCACCTCGAACGGCGTCCCCGCACGCTGGTCGCCAGGGGGGTCGCCGTAGCTGAACCGCCCGGCGACGACGTTCTGGTCGCAGCTCGCCAAGAGCATGACGATCGCCGCCACGCCAACAAACGAAACGATGAACTTCCTCATCGTTCTGCCCTCCCTCGGGTCCGTCCACGGCGGCGCGTCCGCCGTGGTGACCTCCGCACGATCGCATCACCCCCACCCGGGCGCATCCGTACAACCCCGTGTGTTGCTCCGGCGCCCGCAACCGCGTTGCGCAACGCCGGCGAGCAGCTCATCCTTGGCCTCCACTGACTCGACGCCCGAACGAATGACCCGCGCGGACCCCGTTGGTCACCCGTGGGGCTGGTCGCGTTCGTCGATGAGGGCCTTGAAGCGGTCGAAGTTGATGGTGACGAAGATGCCCTCGGCCTCGGCGGTGAGGGTGTCGCCGGCGTAGACCCGGCCGGTGGCGAACACCTTGCGGCCCTCGACCCTCACCAGCTCGCCCTCGAAGCGCAGCTCGCGGTGCAGCGGGGTGGGCTTGCGGTACCGGATGGTGAGGGTGCCGGTCATGGCGGGCAGGCCGCTCATGGACTGGGCCGCGCCCAGGATCTCGTCGAACGACGCCGCCACGAAGCCGCCGTGCACGCACCCAGGCGGGCCCTCGTAGGCGCTGCCGAAGGTGGCCTTGCCCACGACCATGTCCCCCTCGATCGAGACCTCGATGGGCGACGCGAGGGGGTTGGCCCTGCCGATCAGCGGGCTGTGGTCGAAGAAGCCCATCGACGGGCTGGCGCCCGAGTTGGCGGCCTCGGCGAAGCCCTCGTAGATGCTGCCGTGGGGGAACTCGTCGAGATCGGCGGCGATGCGCTCGACGGCATCGGCGGCCGCCGACAGCGCCTCTTCGGGCGCACCGGTGGACATCAGGTGCTCGATGACGAGCCGGGTGGCGTCGGCCAGGCGCCGCATCTCCAGGTGGCGGGGGGTGAGGTTGTGCTCGACCCCGTCGTCCCAGGCGTCGGTGAGGCGCCGGCGGGCTTCCTCGGGCGTGACCTCGTCGTGCACCGACGTGTGGGGAGGCGGCGGGGTGGAGGGCGTCGGCTGATCGGTCACGTGGGTACCTCGAAGTCCGCGAGAAGGGGGGCGTGGTCGGAAGGGGACTGGCCTTTGCGGGCGTTGCGGTCGATGAGCACGGACCCCAAGCCGTCGACGAGGGGGCGGGTGGCCAGGATGAGGTCGATGCGCATGCCGATCCCCTTGTGGAAGTTGCCCGCCCGGTAGTCCCACCACGAGTAGAGGCCGCCGGCGTCGTAGCGCTCCCGGAACACGTCGACCAGACCCCAGTCGCACAGCTCGGCGAGTGCTTCCCGCTCGGGGGCACTGACGTGGGTGGCGCCGTGGACGGCGCTCGCATCCCACACGTCGCGGTCGTCGGGGGCGATGTTGAAGTCCCCGCACAGCACCCGATTGCCTGACGCACCGGCGTCGCCGTCGCGGTCGAGGAACCGGCGCAGCTCCGCCAGCCACGCCAGCTTGTAGTGGTAGTGGTCGTGGCCCACCTCGCGGCCGTTGGGGACGTAGACGCTCGACACCCGCACCCCACCGCAGGTGGCAGTCAGGATGCGCGCCTCGCGCTCGAGCTCGGGGTCGTCGCCCCCGAAGCCGTAGGCGACGTCGTCGAGGCCCACCTTCGAGAGGATGGCGACACCGTTCCAGCGGCCCTCGCCGTGGTGGGCGGCTTCGTAGCCGAGGGCCTGGAAGGTCAGCGCCGGGAAGGCCGGGTCGGCCAGCTTCGTCTCCTGGAGGCACACGACGTCGGGGCCGACCTGCGCCAGCCACTCCTCGACGCGGGGGAGGCGCGCCTTCAGCGAGTTCACGTTCCAGGTGACGATGCGCACGTTGGGGAAGGTACCGCCTGCCCCGGAGCCACGTTGCAGGGCACCGTTAGGATCGAAACCGTGGCTGACGAACCCGCGACACCGACGGTGGGCCCGAACGAGTGGCTCGTCGACGAGATGTACGACCAGTACCGCGAGGACCCGAGCTCGGTCAGTGCCAGCTGGCAGGAGTTCTTCGCGGACTACCGGCCGGAGGCGCCTGTCGCACCGCCGGCAGCTGCGGCCGCGCCCGCCCCCCCGGCGGCCCGCGCCGGCAACGGCCAGCAGGGCGCGCCGACCGCCGCCGCGCCCGCTCCTGCGGCACCGGCAGCCACCCCCGCCACCCCGAAGGCGCCGGCCGCGCCGACCGCACCCGCCGCTTCCTCTAACGGCGCCGAGCCCCAGCCCATCCGGGGCGCCGCCGCCCGCATCGTGGCCAACATGGAGGCCAGCCTCACGGTCCCCACGGCCACGAGCTTCCGCGAGGTGCCCGCCCGCCTGCTCGAGGTCAACCGCCAGGTGATCAACGGCTACCTGGGCCGCACCCGGGGCGGCAAGGTCTCGTTCACCCACCTCATCGGCTACGCCATCGTCCGCGCCGTCGCCGACACCATGCCGGTCATGAACTCGACCTACGTCGAGGCCGAGGACGGGAAGCCCCAGGTGGTCCGCCACGAGCACGTGGGCCTCGGCCTCGCCGTGGACGTCGAGAAGTCGGACGGGTCGCGCACCCTGCTGGTGCCCTGCATCCGCGACGCCGACACCATGGACTTCAAGGAGTTCCACGGCGCCTACGAAGAGCTCATCCGCAAGGTGCGCACCAACAAGCTCACCCCGGACGACTTCGCCGGCGTCACCGTCACCCTCACCAACCCGGGCACCATCGGCACCAAGCAGTCGGTGCCCCGCCTGATGCCGGGCCAGGGACTCATCGTCGGCGTCGGCAGCATCGAGTACCCCACCGCCTACCAGGCCGCCGACCCCCAGACCCTCGCCGACCTCGGCGTCTCCAAAGTCACCACGGTCACCTCCACCTACGACCACCGCATCATCCAGGGTGCCGAGTCGGGCATGTTCCTCAAGGCCATGAGCGGCCTGCTCCTGGGTGAGCATGACTTCTACGTCGACGTGTTCCGGGCCATGGGCGTGCCCTACGAGGCCGTGCAGTGGCGCCGGGACCTCAACCCGCGCGACCGCGAGCAGGCCATGCTCGAGAAGCAGATGCAGGTCAACTCGATCATCAACGCCCACCGGGTGCGCGGCCACCTGATCGCCGACCTCGATCCGTTGGCCTGGAAAGAGCCCCACATGCATCCCGAGCTCGACCCGGCCACCTACGGGCTCACCATCTGGGACCTCGACCGCGAGTTCCTCACCCAGGGCCTCGGGGGCACCCAGTCCCTGCCCCTCGGCGACATCCTCCACGTGCTCCGCGACGCCTACTGCCGCACGGTGGGCATCGAGTACATGCACATCCAGGAGCCGGAGGAGAAGCACTGGATCCAGGAGC
>CAYYDZ010000213.1:0-3501 GCA_964470715.1 uncultured Microthrixaceae bacterium
CGCAGGACGTCCGCGCGATCTAGCAGTTCCCGCTGTCGAACGAAGGCCCCCCGGTCCGCCGGGGGGCCTTCGTCGTTCCCGGACGACCCTCGGCTGGATCAGGATCAGGCGGCCAGGGTGTCCATGAGGTCGATGAGGAACTCGGCTTCCTCGTGTTCCATGGGCTGCCACCCGAGGATGCCCAGCTCGCTCAAGACGCGGGCGCCGGCGGGGTCGTCGGCCATGCCCAGGAGGACGCCGACGAGCGTGTCGCGGTGGGTGGCCAGGCGGGGCCCGACCATCAGGGCGTGGTGTATCACGCTGATCTGGCTGGTCACGAGCGGCCGCAGCTGGGCACGCACCAGCGAGGACAGGCCGGCGAAGGCCTCGTCGAGGAACGCGCCCACCTCGGCCCTTCCGTCGAGCAGCGCCTTCGCCACCAGCACGTAGGTGTCGAACTCGATGGTCGTGGTGTTGTTGGCGTCGAGGTCAGCTGGTTCCAGCATGATGCGGGCGATCATCGACACGTCGGGGTCATCGGTCCGGGCGAGTCGGGTACCCGGATCGAGGTCCTCGACGTGATGGATCGTGGAGTCGGCCGCGGCGGCGAGCACCACCTCGTCGGGGTGCTGGGCGGGCCGCACGACCGGGGTGAACCCGTAGGAGCGCACCAGCACGGCGGCGTCCGACGGGTTGGCGTAGATCATGTCGACCTCGCCGGCGGCCAAGGCGGCGCGCTGGGCGGCGAAGCTGTCGTGCAGCTCGAGGTGGATGGGGTGGCCCAGCTGACGCTGCAACCACGTGTTGAAGACGAACCACGAGCCGATGAGGTCGGGCCCGAAGTCGGGACTGACCGTGAACTGGGCGATCGACAGGTCGGGGGCCATGGTCACACCATCGTCAGGTAGAGGGCCTGGGACGCCTCGACCTTGGTCCGTGACGGCTTGCGCCGGACGGAGGTGAGGCTGACGATCTCGCCGTCGCGGACGTTCGGGATCACCGTGGCGTACACCCAGTAGAAGCCGCCGTCGCGGCGGAGGTTCTTCACGTAGCCGTGCCACTTCTCGCCGGCGAGGACGGTGTCCCAGAGGTCGCCGAAGGCAGGGGCGGGCATGTCCGGGTGGCGCAGGATGTGGTGCGGCGCGCCCAGCAGCTCGTCGGCCGAGTAGCCCGACATCTCCACGAAGGCCTGGTTCATCTCGGTGATGACGCCAGCCAGGTCGGTGCGGCTGACGATGAGCTTGCCCTCCGGGAACGGCGTCTCGATGTCGGTGACGAACACCCGGCGGGTGGTGCCGTCGTGGAAGGTGAGGTGGTGCTCGGTGCCCGTGCCGTTGACCTGCTCGGGCACCATGTCGGCCAGCACGGTCACCCCGGGAACGCCGGGACGGTGCTCGGCACCGGCGAGAGGAGCATCGAGATCTGCTCGGCCGCCCGCTTCGCGTCGAGGAAGATCAGCCCGAGCTTGGCCTGCGGGTTGGCCAGCACGGTGAGCACCGCGTCGGCGCCGGCGTGGGTCATGAGCACGTAGCCGTGGCCACCCTTGATCATCACCTGCTCGAGATCACCGCGGGACAGCTCGGCGGCGGTGCGGTCCCCGAGGGAGAGCATCGCCGCCCCCATCGCGCCGACCCGGTCGGGGTCGAGGCCCTGGGGCAGCAACGACGCGATCATGAGGCCGTCGGTGGACAGCACGGCGCACGCCTCGATGTCGGCCGAGGTGGCGTTCAGCTCGGCGAGGATCGAGGTGAGGAGGTCCTCTCTCATGGGTGGGCTCCTTGCAGGGGGGTCGTGGTGGACGTCGAGGAAGGGGGAAGTTCGCCGGGGGCGGCGGGCGCCGTGCCGTAGCGGAGCATGAGCACCCAGATGAGGTCGGTGAAGGCCTGCTGGTGCAGGCGGGGGATGCCGACGATGGTGAGCACGAAGCGCTCGTCGCCGATGTGCAGGGGCCAGAAACCGACCTGGCTGTTGCCGGCGCCGTCGACGAGGGCCCAGGCGCTCGTGGGCAGGCCGACGGAGGTGTCGAAGTGGCGGCGGTGGCGCTCGTGGAGGACGCCCAGGTCGGCGCTCAGTGCGGCGAGGGCCTCCGCCGACTCGGCCCCGAAGCCGGCGGAGCCGGCCACGAACCCCTGGGCATCGACGAGCAGGGCGCGGCCGTCGGACGACAGGGCGGGCAGGAGGTGGGGGAGGACCTGCTCGAGCGACCCTCCCGAGATGGTGCGGGGGGAGGGGTGGCCCTCGACGAGCCCTTCCTCCTGGGCGTGCTGCACGATGCGCAGGGCGTCGTCGGGGGTGCAGCGGAACCACGTGGCCAACGTGTCGGCATCAAGGGCCGGCGTCGTCGGGTGCAGGAGAAGGATGCGCAGGAGGTGGGTGACGATGTCGGCCTCGGGCGCCTCGGCGGCGTGGAAGGCGCCGACGGGGGTGGGCTGGGCGTAGAGGCCGGCGGCGAGCTCCAGGTGTTGGGTCATGTCAGCCCCACACCGTGACGGTCGGGTGCCGGTCGACCACCTCGACGAGGGGCCGACCGGTCACGCCGAGGTGCAGCATCGAGCAGGGGGCCGGCGGGATGGGGTCGTTGGCCGTCAACCCGGTCGCCAGGTGGGTGCGCAGCGCCGCCGCTCGGTCGGGCCCGACGACGGCGGCAGCACCGGCGAGCACCGTGGTGCGCAGGCGCTCCGCGGACGTCCCCGTGGCGATCAGGAAGTCGACCACGGCGCCGTAGAGCTCGTCGGGACGGCCGGCGTCGACCAGGGCCTGTACCCGGGCGAGGTGGAGACGGGCGTCGTCGGGGGTGCGCAGCACCCGGCGGGCCAGTTGCTCGACGGCGTCGCCGCCGGCGAGGTCGGCGCCGACGTCGATGGCGCGCAGCCCGGGGATGCCTTGGCCGCTGACGGCGGCTCGCTCCCAACGCTGGTCCGCCCCCGACCGTCGCTCGTCGCGGTCGATGACCAGCGCCCCGTTCGTCATGGGCAACCCATCGGTCGGCGCGCGCCCCCGAGTTGAGGGGTTCGGCCGAATTGGGGACCTTGGTCCCTTCGTGGCGTGGGTCCTTTGCCCTAGCCGACTGCAGCCGATCAAGCCGATCCCCGGGGCCGGCTACTCCGAGCGGAAGGCCTCGGCAGGATGGGTGCGGGCGGCGGATCGAGCCGGGAGCCCGGCGATGAGGTTGGCGGCGAGCACCGTGACGAGCGCTACGACGGCGAGTAGGCCGGTGGGGACCGATGGGCCGATCTGCAGACCGATCGAGTCCATGACGAGGCGCCAGATCGTGCGTCCGACGGCGAGTCCGAGGGGCATGCCCACGACCAGTGCGACGAGCGCGATGGTGGTGGCCTGCCAGGCGACCGCCCCGCCGAGTTGACGCCGGCGGAAGCCCAGGGTGGCGAAGGTGGCGAGATCTCGCCGGTGCCGCCGGACCGAGGTCACCAGCACGTTGACCAGCGTCCCGATGCCCAGGAGACCGACCATCACGGCGAGAAGCCGGGGGAGGTGCTGGACCCGACGGAGGTTCTCGATGTC
>CAYYDZ010000214.1:0-3491 GCA_964470715.1 uncultured Microthrixaceae bacterium
TCACGGCAGTACCAAGGTGACCTGGCCGGTCACGTGGTTGCCCTTGCTGTTGGCGCCGACGACGTCGACGGTCACCGTGCGGGTGTCGTCGTCGGTGGCCGACACCACGCCCGTCATGACCATGGTGTCGCCCGGGTAGTTCGGGGCGCCGAGGCGGATGCTCACCGAGGTGAGGACGGCGTCGGGCCCGGCCCAGTCGGTGATGAAGCGGCCCACGAACCCGTTGGTGGACAGGATGTTCATGAAGATGTCCGGGGAGCCCCGATCGACGGCGAGGTCGGGGTCGTGGTGCACGTCCTGGTAGTCCCGCGACGCGATGGCGGTGGCCACGATCAGCGAGCGGGTGAGGGGCAGGTCGAGGGGCGGCAGCTCGTCGCCTTCGGCGACGTCGGCGTAGCGCACCGTGGTGGCCGGCGGGGCGCTCACGCGGCGCCCTCCTTGGCTGCGACCGCGAGGTCGGCCCCGAGGCCCACCAGCGTGGGACTGCCCCCGCCCAGGGTGTCGCCGGCCTGCTTGACCCAGAGGAACGTCCGGTGCAGCGGGTAGTCGATGTCGGCACCCATGCCGCCGTGGAGGTGCTGGGTGCTGTGCACCACCCGGTGGCCACCCTCGGTGGCCCACCACTTGGCGATGGCGACCTCTTCGTTGGCGGGCAGACCCACGGTGAGGCGCCAGGCGGCCGACCACAGCACGGCGCGGATGGCCTCGGTGTCGATGTAGGCGTCGGCCGCCCGCAGGGCCACGGCCTGGTTGGTCGACAGTGGACGGCCGAACTGGTGGCGCTCGGAGGTGTACTCGGCGGTGGCCTTGAGGGCCCCTTCGCACACACCGACCACGAGGGCGCTCAGCCCGAGGCGGGCCCGGGCCAGGAGCCACTCGAGGATCTCTGCGCCGCCGGCCGGGTCACCCACGACGTCGGCGTCGGCCACGAACGCACCCGTCAGCGAGAGCTCGCCGTGGATTTGGCGGTTGGTGGCCTCCTCGGTGGCGATGGAGACGCCGTCGGCGCCCGGGTCCACGAGGAACACACCGAGGGTCCCCTCACCCGTCACCGCCGAGACGAGGATGCGGTCGGCCACATGGGGGTTGGGCACGGCCGGCTTCGCGCCCGTGAGGCGCCAGCCGCCGTCGACCCGCTCGGCGGTCACCCCGGGGTGCAGGGCGGCGTTGGCCCCGTACTCCTCGAAGGCGCCGGTCAGCACGACGTCACCCGCGACCACGCCAGGAAGCCAGGCCTGCTGCAGCTCGTCCGAGCCGAACTCGGCGAGGGGCAGGGCCCCAAGGAAGATTGTCGGCCACAGCGGGAGGGGGGCCACGCGCCGGCCGGCCTCCTGTTGGACCAGGAGGGCCTCGATGAGGCCGAGCCCGCTGCCACCCGCCGACTCGGGCAGGGCGATGCCCAGCAGGTTGGCCTTGGCCAGCTCGGCCCAGAGGGCACGGTCGAAGCGCTCGGTGCCGCTCTCGACCTCGCGTACGCGGTCCGCGGTCGCCTGGCCTTCGAAGATCTGGGCGGCCAGCTCCTGCACGGCCTGCTGCTCTTCGCTGAACGAGAAGTCCATCACTCGCCTCCGGTGGTGGTCGTTGCGACCGGGTGGAACTGGGGCAGGGTCAGATCTGGGTCGTGGTCGGCGAACTCGACCTCCACGGCCATGCCGACCTCGACGTCGGCGGCATCGATGCCGACGATGTCGGCCACGAGTCGGGTGCCCTCCTCGAGCTCGATGAGCCCGATGGGAAGGGGGTAGTCGAACGCCGGCAGCTGCGGGTGGTGGTTGACCACGAAGCTGTACACCGTGCCGCGCCCGCTGGCCTCGATGGGCTCCCATCGCAGCGACTGGCACGCGTGGCACATCGGACCGGGCGGGTGGCGCAGCTCGCCGCAGTCGCTGCACTTCTGGATGAGGAGCTTGTGCTCCTTGGCGCCGTCGAACCAGAACCTGCTGTCGTGGGTGATGACCGGACGGGGGCGCTTGGGGCGCTCGACCGGTGCCTTTCGCTCGGCCGGGCGGAACTTGAGGATGCGGAACGTCATGGTGCCCACGAGCTCGCCGTCCTGGTCCCGGTACTCCTGGCGGGTGGTGATGAAGTGGCCCACGCCGAGGCCGGTGGTCTTCTCGTCCGACACCGACTCGATGAAGGCGGTGAGGGTGAGGCGGTCACCCGGCTTCAGGTAGCGGGGGTAGGTCTGGTCGCAGTTGGTGGCCACCACCGAGGTGAAGCCGTGCTCGTCGAGCAGGGCCATGAGGTCGTCCTGGGCGCTGCGGCCGGCGGCGGGGGTGGGACGGAAGCCCCGCATGATCCAGGCCTGCAGCATCACCGGCGGGGCCACGATGCCGCCGTGCACCGAGGCGGCGGCCGCCTCGGGGTCGGTGTAGACGGGCAGGTCGTCGCCCACGGCCTCGACCCAGTGGCGGATCATGGCCTGGTTGACCTCGTCGGGGGCGGCCACGGGCTCGCCCACCTGGCGGCCCTCGAAGGCCTTGAGCTGGTCGATGAGGGTGTCGCTCATCGGCGCGACTTCCGGGCCATGCCGAGGCCCATCCAGGCCACGATCTCGCGCTGCACCTCGTTGACGCCGCCGCCGAAGGTGTTGATCTGGTCGGCACGGGCGGCCCGCTCCAGGCGACCCTTCAGCACGGCGCCCGCCGAGCCCTCCCGCAGGTAGCCGACCGCGCCGAGGATGCCCAGAAGCAGGTGGTGTACGGCGATGTGGGTCTCGGTGCCGAAGACCTTGGCCGCGGAGGCGTCGGCGGCGTTGAGGTTGCCGGCGGCGACGGCCGAGGCCAGCTTCCAGTTCAGGAGCTTCATGGCCTCGAGGCGGGCGTGGGCCTCGGCGAGGTCCCGCTGCACCCACGGCAGGTCGATCATCGTCCGGTCGGTGCCGTCGGCGGTCGGCGTGACGGCCGCCCACTGCACCGTCTCCTCGAAGATCTGGTGGGCGTGGCCGCCGCGGGCGGCGAGGCCGACGCGCTCGTGGTTGAGCTGCGTGGTGATCATGCGCCAGCCGTCGTTCTCCGCCCCCACCCGGTTCGACACGGGCACCCGCACGTCGTCGTAGTAGGTGGCCGTCGTGCGGTTGCCGCCCACCGTGGTGATGGGCGTGTACTTGAAGCCCGGGGCGTCGGTGGGCACGAGGATGAGCGAGATGCCGGCGTGGGGCTTGGCGTCGGGATCGGTCCGGCAGGCCAGCCACACCCAGTCGGCGTCGTCGGCGCCGCTCGTGTACACCTTGGCGCCGTTGATGACGTACTCGTCGCCGTCACGCACGGCGCTGGTGCGCAGTGCCGCCAGGTCGGTGCCGGCGTCGGGCTCGGTGTAGCCGATGGCGAAGATGACCTCGCCGGCGAGGATCTCGGGCAGGAACTTCTGCTTGTGCTCCTCCGAGCCGAACGACATGATCGTCGGCCCCACCGTGTTCAACGTGACGAAGGGGATGGGCGCCCCGGCCCGCTGCACCTCGTCGAAGAACACGAACTGGTCCTGCTCGGGGC
>CAYYDZ010000215.1:0-2158 GCA_964470715.1 uncultured Microthrixaceae bacterium
GGGACGGGCGACGTCGTCGCCGGCCTCGGACCCCTCACCCGGCGGCGCTTCCTCGCCCTGATCGGCGCCACCGGCGCGGCCGCGGCGGTCGGCTTGCGCATGCGATCCGCAGCCGCTCAGACCCCGCCCCTCCCCACCGGTTACGTGGTGGCGTGGCCCGACGGCGTGATCGCCGGCGACCCGCTCCCCGAGGGCACGGTGCTGTGGACCCGGGTCGTGGCGCCGGCCGGGGCCGAGCCCGTGCCCGTCACCTGGGAGGTCGCGGCCGACGAGTCGTTCACGACGATCGTGGCCGGCGGTGTGGCCGTCGCGGAGGCCGCCGCGGACTGGACGGTCAAGGTGCCCGTCACCGGGCTCACCCCGGACGGCTGGTTCCACTACCGCTTCACGGTGGGTCCCGACGCCAGCCCGGCGGGGCGCCTGCGCACCGCGCCACCCGAGGGCGCGCCCACGCCGAGCCTGCGCTTCGGCTTCGCCTCCTGCCAGCAACAGGGCACCGAGCGGGTGGCGCAGCGGGCCGCGGCCGAGGAGGACGGCCTCGACTTCTTCATGCACCTCGGCGACTACATCTACGTCAACGACGGGAGCACGATCTCCCTCGACGACTACCGGGGCGTGTACCACCAGTTCAAGGGCGACGCCCGCCTCCAGCAGCTCCAGGCGGCGCTGCCCCTGGTGGCGATGTGGGACGACGGCGAGTTCCGCAACGGCATCGACCGCAACGAGGACCCCACCCGCGCGCTCGCGGCCAAGACGGCCTGGTTCGAGAACATGCCGGTCGAGGCCAGTGGCGGCGACGTGACCCGGCCCTACCGCAAGGTGGCCTGGGGCGACCTCGTCGACCTCTTCCTCATCGAGACCCGCAGCCACCGCGACCCCGAGCTCGACGAGGACGACGTCGGCGCCTCGACCGCGGGCCGCACCTGCCTCGGGGCCGAGCAGAAGGCGTGGCTGCTCGACGGCCTGGCGAGCTCGACGGCGCGTTGGAAGCTGATCGGCAACCCCACCGACTTCGCCCCCTGGGCCAACCTCGACCCGAACAAGCGGGGCTTCGGCGCGTGGGACGACTACGCCGCCGAGCGCGACGAGATCATCGCTTTCATCGCCGACCAGGGCCTCTCCGACGTGGCCTTCCTCTGTGGCGAGACCCACGTCTGGATCGCCGCCCACCTCACCACCGACTTCGCCGACCCGGACGCGCCGGCCGTGGCCTTCGCCTTCACCACCGGCTCGCAGTCGGCCGACCCCGACCTCGTGCGCGACGCCGGCGGCGACCCGTACGCGGCGACGCAGGGCTTCGTGAACATCGGCTTCGGCTCGACCGTGCTCAACCCGCACCAGACCTACGTGAACCTGGTCAACTTCGGCTACGCGGTCGTGCAGGTCGACGAGTGCGCCCTGACCGTCGAGTTCCGCACCGTGAACGTGTACGACGTGGACTCGCAGCCCCAGACGATCGCCCGCTTCCGGGTCGCCCACGGCGCCACCCGCATGGACACCGAGTTAGCCGACATCCCCTGTCTCTCCGCGCCCGACCCGAGCCGCACCATCGCCTCGCCCTTCACGTCCACCGGCATCTCAGCGGTGCCCGAGACCGTCGGCGGCGTCTGCCCCCTCCCGGCGGCCGAGCCCGTCCCCGTGGCCCCCGCCTTCACCGGCTGACGCTCGCTGCCGACCCCTCAGGCGGCGATGGTGACGGGGAGGCCGAGGTGCTGGGGGAGCTGGTCCACCAAGGACTGGATGTCGGCGTTCTTCATGCGGATGCAGCCGTTCGACACGCGGGATCCGATGGCGGCCTCGTCGTAGGTGCCGTGGATGGCGATCTGGGGCGGGCCGCCGCTGAAGCTCTCGAGCACCTCGGAGAAGCCCGACAGCCCGATGGCGGCGATGCCGTAGGCGCTGGGCTGGGCGTAGCCCTGCATGAGGGTCGTGGTGAAGAAGGTGCCGGTGGGGGTGGGGCTGTCGTCGGCGCCGATGGCGACGGGCACGTCGAGGAGCAGCTCGTCGCCGTCGAACAGCTTGAGGCGATACCACGACAGGCTGACCTCGATGTGGAGGTCCGTCGTGACCTCCTGGAGGCCCTCGGCCTTGATCCAGCCGGTGCTGCCGTTGGGGCGTACCGGCAGCTGGACCTGCACCCAGCCGTCCTGCTCGTCCT
>CAYYDZ010000215.1:2258-3440 GCA_964470715.1 uncultured Microthrixaceae bacterium
GCCGTAGCCTGGCGGGGTGCCCGCCGACGACCTGATCGCCGCCATCCGCGACGCCGTCATCGGCCTCGACGAGGTGGTCGACGGGCCCTTCGGGCCCCGTCCGGTGATCTACGCCGACTACACCGCGTCCGGCCGCTCGCTCTCGTTCATCGAGGACCACCTCCGCGCGGTGGTCCTGCCCCTCTACGCCAACACCCACACCGAGTCGTCGGGTACGGGGCTCCAGACGACCCGCTTTCGCGAGGAGGCCCGTGAGATCATCCGCCGCTGCGTCGGCGCCTCCGACGAGCACGCCGTGCTGTTCTGTGGCAGCGGGTCGACGTACGCCATCGACCGGCTGATCGGCGTGCTGGGCCTGCGCCTGCCCTGCCAGCTCGATGACCGCTACCACCTGCTCGACCACATCCCCGCCGACGAGCGACCGGTGGTGTTCGTGGGCCCTTTCGAGCACCACTCCAACGAGCTGCCCTGGCGGGAGAGCATCGCCGACGTCGTCACCATCGACGAGGACGCCGACGGCCACGTCGACCTGGCCCACCTCGAGGCCGAGCTGATCCGCCACGCCGACCGGCCCCTCAAGATCGGCTCGTTCTCGGCGGCGTCCAACGTCACCGGGATCATGACCGACACGGTGGCGGTGGCCACTCTGCTGCACCACCACGGGGCGCTGTCCTTCTGGGACTACGCCGCGGCGGCGCCCTACGTCGACATCGACATGGGCACGCCCGCCGACGGCCCCGCCTACCTCGACGCCATCTTCGTCTCCCCCCACAAGCTCATCGGCGGCCCCGGCACGCCCGGCCTCCTCGTGGCCCGCAAGGAGCTCTTCACGAACCGGGTGCCCGACGTGCCCGGCGGCGGCACCGTGCGCTTCGTCAACCCGAGCGAGCACGACTACCTGAGCGACATCGAGCAGCGCGAGGAGGGCGGCACCCCCGCCATCGTCGACTCCATCCGGGCCGGGCTGGTCTTCCAGTTGAAGGAGGCGGTCGGGATCGACGAGATCCGCGCCCGCGAGGAGCGCTTCGTCCGCCTGGCCATCGAGTCGTGGGAGGCCAACGAGCGCCTCGAGGTCCTCGGCAACCACCAGGCCGAGCGCCTCTCCATCGTCAGCTTCGTGGTGCGCCACCCCATGGGCGACGGCCAGGACGGCTACCTCCACCACAACTTCGTGGTGGCCCT
>CAYYDZ010000216.1:0-3422 GCA_964470715.1 uncultured Microthrixaceae bacterium
CGCCTCCTCGGCCACCGGGGCGCCGGGAGCGCCACCCTGGTCGATGAGGGCCTTGAGGCCGTAGGCGAAGTTGCGGGGCAGTGCGGCGAGCAGGCTCGCGAACTGCTGCATGGGGGCGGCGAGGCCACCGGCCAGTCGGGCCAGCAGCTCCTCGCGCGGCGCCACGTCGGCGAGTGCCTTCACGTCGTCGACGCTCAGGATCTTGGTGCCGAGCAGGCCACCCTTCACCACGAGGTGCTCGTTGGTGCGGGCGAAGTCGCGCAAGGCCTTGGCCACGGTGACGGGATCGCCGGGGGTGCCGTCCGCCTTGCGGGGGACGAAGGCGATGGCCGTGGGGCCGAGCAGCAGCTCGTCGAGATCCAGGTCGAGGTCACGGGCGGCGAAGCGCACCAGCGTGTTCTTGTAGATCTTGAAGTCGCCGCCGGCGGCGCTCAGGGCTCGTCGCAGCGTGCTCATGGCGGCCACGTCGAGGCCGCGGTAGTCGGTGAGCACCACGGCGTCGGCTCCGTCGAACTTCTCACGGACCTCGGTGACGACCGCGACCTTCTCCGGCCTCGGGTTCTCCATGGGCACCTCCTCTCTCTTGTCGGGAACGGGTCTTCCCCGAGGGGGAAGACGTGGAACGGGGCGCTCGCGCGTGCGAACGCCCCGAAGAGAGAGGAGTCCGCCTCATCGGGCGGGCCAGGTGGCCCTTTCAGCCACCCGAGGGCGGCACCGGAGGTCTACGGCGAGCAGAAAGCGATGAAGTTGTAGGGGACGAGGCTACCGGCCGCGTCCCCGGTTGGGACAATCAGGCGGCGGCGTCTTCGCCCTCGAGCTCGTCGACGCCACGGCTGTGGTCGACCTTGATGCCCGGGCCCATGGTGGAGGCCAGGGTCACCCGGCGCATGTAGCGGCCCTTGGCGGCGGCCGGCTTCACCCGCTCGAGCTCGTCGATGACGGCCCGGAAGTTGGCGTTGAGGGCGTCCTTGGCGAAGGAGGCCTTGCCGATGGGCACGTGCACGTTGCCCTGGCGGTCGGTGCGGTACTCGACCTTGCCGCCCTTGAACTCGCCCACGGCCTTGGCCACGTCGGGGGTGACGGTGCCGGTCTTGGGGTTCGGCATGAGGCCGCGGGGGCCGAGGGCCCGACCGAGCTTGCCGACCGTCGGCATCATGTCAGGCGTGGCGATGGCCACGTCGAAGTCCATCATCCCGCCCTCGACCTCGGCGGCGAGGTCGTCGCCGCCCACGAAGTCGGCGCCGGCCTCACGGGCGGCAGTGGCCGCCTCGCCGGTGGCGAACACCGCGATGCGCACGTCGGTGCCGGTGCCCGAAGGGAGCGCGACCGTGCCGCGCACCATCTGGTCGGCCTTGCGGGGGTCGACGCCGAGGCGCACCGCCAGCTCGACGGTCTCGTCGAACTTGGCCGTGGCCAGCTTCTGCACCAGCTCGAGCGCTTCGCTCGGGGTGTACAGCTGCTCGGGGTCGAACGCCTTGGCCGCGTCCGCCTGCTTCTTGCTCTTCGCCATGACTGGCTCCCTCGCTGGTTCGGCGCCCGGGTGAGGTCGTCCCGGTGCGCAGTTGGTTGTGGTCTGGTGCCGCGATCGGGCCAAGGCCCGGATCAGGTGATCAGGCGATCTCGATGCCCATGGAGCGGGCGGTGCCGGCCACCTGGAGCTTGGCCGCCTCGAGGTCGTTGGCGTTGAGGTCGGGCATCTTCAGCGTGGCGATCTCGACGAGCTGCGCCTCGGTGATCTTGCCCACGGTCTCACGGCCGGGGTTCTCGGCGGCCTTGTCGAGGCCGGCGGCGCTGCGCAGGAGGGTCGAGGTCGGCGACGTCTTGGTGACGAAGGTGAACGACCGGTCCTCGTAGATGGTGATCTCGGCCGGGATGATCTGGCCGCGCTGGCCTTCGGTCTTCTCGTTGTATGCCTTGCAGAAGTCCATGATCGCGACGCCGTGCGGGCCGAGGGCCGTACCGACCGGCGGGGCGGGCGTGGCCTGCCCCGCAGGGATCTGGATCTTGACGATCGCGAGGACCTTCTTCTTCGCCATTGCTCTGGTGCTTTCTTGTTCGTCTGTTCGTGGTGTCGGGCGGGCTCGGGCCGGGGCCTAGAGCTTCGCCACCTGGGAGAACTCGAGCTCGACCGGGGTCTCCCGGCCGAAGATGTTGACCAGCACCTTGACCTTCAGCTGGTCCTCGTTGATCTCGACGATCTCGCCGGAGAAGTCGGCGAAGGGGCCTTCCTTGACCCGCACCGTCTCGTTGATCTCGTACTCGAGGCGGGGCTTGCCGCGCTTCTGCACCTCTTCGCCCTCGGTCTTGACCGCGAGGAACATCTCGACGTCCTTGCGGGGCAGCGGCGAGGGCTTGGCGCCCGAGCCGACGAAGCCGGTGATGCCGGGGGTGTTGCGGATGACGTACCAGGAGTCGTCGTCGAGGGTGCAGCGCACGAGGAGGTAGCCCGGGAAGACCTTCTTCTGGACCACGACCTTCTTGCCGTTCTTGAACTCCATGACGTCTTCCATGGGGATCACGACCTCATAGATCGAGCCCTCCATGTTCATCGAGGACGTCCGGGCCTCGAGGTTGTGCTTGACCTTCTTCTCGTAGCCCGACTGGGTGTGGACCACGTACCAGCGCCCGGGCCGGTCGTAGGGGCTCTGCGGTGGCGGGAGAGGTTCGTCGTCGAGGAGGTCGTCGGCATCGACCACCGCCTCCGCGAGCGGGGCGTCGTCGGTCAGGACCGCCGCTTCGGGGGCGGCGGTCGTCTCGTCGGTGTCGGGTTCGGGGGTGTCGGAGAAGTCGCTCATGAGACCTAGTTGACGTTGAGGAGCTTGAGGACCCATTCGGAGAACACGATGTCGAGCAACGCGATCAACGCGGTGAGGATGACCACCGTGACCAACACGATGATCGAGTAGTTGATGACCTCGGCCCGGGTCGGCCACGCCACCTTGCGCAGCTCGGTGCGCACCTCGCGCACGAACTGCATCGGCGTGGTGCGCTTCTCCTTGGCCTTGGGTTGGGGAGCAGCACGCTTGCGCTGCTTCGCGACAGGCTCGCCGTCGGGGCCGAGCTGGCCCTGACGCTGCATCATCCTCTTTTGTTCTCGGTTCATGGCCATGGGGCCAACCTCATGTCGCGAACGGTCAGACGGGAGTTGGAGCAGGGCAGGAGGGAATCGAACCCCCAACCGCTGGTTTTGGAGACCAGTGCTCTACCAATTGAGCTACTGCCCTTGGGGGTCCTGCGAACGAGCAAGCGTACCAGAGGCCTCGCCGCGTCCCTATTCGGCGACTGAGCGGTGCCGGCGTCAGGCGACCCGGCCGAGCGAGCGCCGGGACCGCGCCAACACGATGGCGCCGGCCACCCCGGCCACGCTGGCGACCCCTGCAGCCAGCCCGCCGAGGTAGGCCGCCCGGTGGTGGCGCAGGTGC
>CAYYDZ010000217.1:0-3385 GCA_964470715.1 uncultured Microthrixaceae bacterium
TGGTCACGACTCGCGGCGGCCGACCCCACGAGCATGGTCGACCACACGCCCGCCTGGAGCGACGCCATCGTCGCCAGCGGGCCGTACCGGGACGTGAGCCGCCTCTACGAGCTGACGGACGGGCGCCAGTTCGTCGTCCCCCTCGTGCAACGCACCGGCGCCGCCCGTCTCGCCGGGCTCTCGGCGTCGTTCCCCGAGGGCTGGGGCTTCGGTGGCGTGGTGGGCCCCGGCAGGGACGCCGGGGTGATCCGGGCGATCCTCGCCGACCTCGCCGAGCGGCGCGACGTGCACACCCGGCTGCGGCCGAACCCGCTCGAAGCCGACCTGTGGGCCGAAGGTGCACCGCCGGACGTGGTCTCGACCCCGAAGCGGGCGCACGTCCTCGACCTGGCCCCGGGGGTCGACGCACTCCGCGAGGGGATGCACCCGAGCGCTCGTCGGGCGCTCCGCAAGGCCGAGCGGTCGGCGATCACCCTGACCACCGACGCCAGCAGCCGCCGCATCGAGGACTACTACCTCCTCTACCAGCGCAGCCTCGCCCGCTGGGCGGCGACCTCCCATGAGCCGGGATGGCTGGCGAGCTGGCGGGGACGACGACGCGACCCCATCGAGAAGCTCCACACGCTGGCCGCCCTGCTCGGTGACCGCTTCCGCCTCTACCTCACCTACGTCGACGGCCAACCGGCGGCCGGCCAGATCGTGCTCCTCGGCAACGCCGCCCATGACACCCGAGGGGCGATGGACAAGGAGCTGGCCAACCCCGTGCGGGCCACGTTCCTGATCCAGTGGCAGGCCATCGTCGATGCGGCCGAGGCGGGGTGCACCGCACTGCACCTCGGCGAGAGCGGGACCTCGACGACCCTCGCCCGGTACAAGGAGCACTACGGTGCCCGATCGGTGCCGTATCGGGACTACCGCATCGAACGACTTCCCCTCACCCGGGGCGACGCGCTCCTGCGCGGCGCGGTCAAACGGCTCATCGGGTTCCAGGAGGGGTGAGCGCCTGATGCGTCGAGTCGCGCCGTGACGGGTCGGGCGCGCCGAACCCGACGGCGGTTCCTCTATGCACTCGCCGGCGCCGCCCTCGTGACGGTGTTGGCCAGCGGGCGGCTCCTCGCGGGACCGGCGACCGACCCGACGACGACGTCACGGCCGCTGGACGGCGCTCGACGGCCGGTGCCCAGCGGTTGGCAGCTGGTGTTCCGCGACGAGTTCTCGGGCACCGCCCTCGACGGCGCCACCTGGAACGACTGCCACTGGTGGGCGGTGGACGGTGGCTGCACCATCATGACGAACAACGAACTGGAGTGGTACCGACCCGACAACGTCAGCGTCGCCAACGGCCGCCTTCGCCTGCAGGCGCGCGAAGAGCGGGTGGCCGTCGCGGACGGCCGGGTGTTCGACTACACGTCCGGGATGGTGACCACCGGGCCCGCCTACGGCGTCGAGGGCCGTCCGGTGCGACGAGCGTTCACCTACGGCTACATCGAGGCGCGCGTCGACCTGCCCTCCGACACCGGGCTGTGGCCGGCCTTCTGGCTGCTCCCCGCCGATGAGGACTCGACGCCCGAGATCGACGTGCTCGAGACCATCAACGACGACACGACCGCAGCGCGCTTCCACCTCCACCACGAACAAGGCGACACCGCCCGCTCACTCGGGCACACCTTCCGAGGTGACGACGTCGGGCAGGGGTGGCACCGCGTCGCCGTCGAGTGGCGACCCAACCGCATCACCTGGATCGTCGACGGCCGGGCCCGCTGGCAGGTCGTGGGCACCGCCGTGCCGGACGAGCCCATGTACCTGGTGCTCAACCTCGCCGTCGGCGGCGACTACCCCGACCCCCCGGACGCCGGCACCACGTTCCCGGCCACGGTGAAGGTGGACTGGGTCCGGGTCTGGCAGGCCCCCTGAACCAGGGCGCTCAGGTCACGGCGACGTCGTCGAACTGGGCGACGTCGGTCGTGGCCACGTTGCTCCCCGCGATGAGGGCGAGGCGCACGGCGTTGAGGGGGAAGGGAGTGGGTGCCGAGGCCAGCGTCTGCCAAGTGCCCGGCTCGGTGGTGCCGGAGGCGTACTCGAAGAAGACCTGGCCACCTGACTCACGGAACCGGATCCACTGCATCGACGTGCTCACGTAGCGCGGCCACGTCGGCGTGAGGTTCACAGCCCCGCTGCCCTGGTTCACCCACGCCGACAGCGACCCGCCGGCCACGAACAGCTCCAGGTAGTGGGTGCCGTCGACCTGGAGGCGCACCGACGTCTCGCCGTAGGTCGAGCCGCCGAGGCCCCCGTTGGCCGCCCGCTTGAGCCGAAGCCGAAGGGAGCGGCCGACCTGGTCGTGCGGTGTGGCCGACAGCGCCCAGCCGGTGGTCCACGCCCCTGCGGGGTGGGCGATCTCGAGCTGCCCGTTGGCGACGCCCACGGACGAGCCCGTCGTCCCGACCTGCCAGCGGGTCGCATCGAGCACGGGCCCGGAGAAGTCGTCGGTCGGACCGGTCGGCGACGTCCCCGCGCCGGGCACGACGCCGAGGAGCCCCTCGATCGCGTCCTCCGCCGGAACGACGCCGGGCAGGGTCAGGTAGGACTGGTCACCGCTCCCGGTGGTGAACGTGTTCCCGCCGGTGCTGGTGACCGTGTTCCGGCCGGACGCACTGACGCCGAAGACGGGGTCGAGCACGCGCACGGCGTGGTACGCCGCCGTCAGGTCGTACGACTCGATGGAACGACGAGCCCCGACGTACGCCTCGTACGCGATCCGGACGGGCGACCCGGTCGGGTGGGTGAGCGAGATCGTGTCGCCCGTGCGCACCGCATCGCCCACCTCGTAGCCCGACCACACCACCCGGGTCGGCCATCCCGATGCGACCCGCTGCGCTGCCACGGGGTCACCCGCCAGGTTGGTCTCGCTCGCTCGGGTCGGGTAGCCACCGCCCATGATCACGAGGCGGCGCACCTTCCGGGCGATGAGGTCACGCCCGGACAGGGGGCTGATGGTGTCGCCGGGTGAGTCGAGCAGGTCCCGTAGGTTGCCGAGGAACCCGAACGACGCGATCACCACGCTCGAGTCCGGCTGATCGGCGAGCGCACGTCGGTAGACCGACACCGCACTCGTCGGGGTCGGCGTCGTCGCCGACGCTCGTGCCGCGCACGGCCGGATGAAGTCGATGGCCGCCACCTGTGACCCGTTGTTGGGCAGGGCCGTGCCGATGGGGACGGTGTCTCCGTAGAACTGGCTCACCGCCGCGGCGCACCTCCAGGAGTTCGCGGCGACCGCCGCCTGCCCGGCCCGCTTGTTGACGCTGATGGCGATGACGTCGGCCTCGCCTCGCTGCTGGAGCGCGAACCCGACGGCCAGGGCCCCGACGTCGTCGGCACTGCTCCA
>CAYYDZ010000218.1:0-3372 GCA_964470715.1 uncultured Microthrixaceae bacterium
GTACGTTTGTTCGCATGGCTCGGGTCAAGACGGTCTTCCGGTGTGGCGAGTGCGGCGGCGAGTCCCCGCGCTGGCTGGGGCGCTGCCCTTCGTGTGAGGCGTGGAACACGCTCGTCGAGGAGCTGGCCGAGACGGCCGCCGTCCCGACGGTGGCGGCGCGGCGCACCGGCGCGGGCCCCATGCCCATCGACCGGGTGCCCGCCGACGAGTGGGTGGCCACGCCAACGGGCATCGAGGAGCTCGACCGTGTGCTCGGCGGCGGTCTCGTCCCCGGCTCGGTCACCCTCGTGGGTGGTGAGCCGGGCATCGGCAAGTCCACCTTGCTGCTCCAGGCGGCCGCCGCCCGGGCCACCGCGGGGGACCGCGTGCTCTACGTGTCGGCCGAGGAGTCCCGCCAACAGGTGCGCCTGCGCGCCGGTCGCCTCGACACCCTCGACCCCAACCTGTGGCTGGTCGCCGAGACCAGCCTGCCCACGGTGCTGGCCGACCTCGAGGCCACCGACCCCGCCCTGGTCGTCATCGACTCCGTGCAGGCGCTGGCCGACCCCCAGCTGTCCTCCGCCCCGGGCTCGGTGGCGCAGGTACGCCACGTGGCCGCCCAGCTCGTCACCGAGGCGAAGCAGCGCGGCGTGGCCATCGTGCTCGTGGGCCACGTCACCAAGGACGGCTCGCTCGCCGGCCCCCGGGTCCTCGAGCACGTGGTCGACACCGTCTGCACCTTCGAAGGCGAGCGCCACCACGCGCTGCGCATGCTGCGTGCGGTGAAGCACCGCTTCGGCCCCACCCATGAGCTGGGCCTGTTCCAGATGACCGACCGTGGCCTCCTCGGCGTGCCCGACCCGAGCGGGCTGTTCCTCTCCGATCGGCGCCGCGGGGTGCCGGGCTCGGTGGTGGTCCCGACGCTCGACGGCAACCGGCCGCTCCTGGTCGAGATCCAGGCCCTCGTCACCGGATCCGATCTCGGCAACCCGCGCCGCTCGGCCCACGGGGTCGACGGCGGCCGGCTCAACATGGTCCTCGCCGTGCTCGAGGAGCGGGCCGGCATCTCGGTGGCGAAGTCCGACGTCTATGCCCTCGCGGCGGGCGGCTTGCGCGTCACCGAACCGGGAGCCGACCTCGCCCTCGCCCTCGCGGTGGTCACCGCGGCCAGCGACACCCCCTTGCCCGACGGCGTGGTGGTCTGCGCCGAGCTCGGGCTCGGGGGCGAGCTCCGCCAGGGGGCACGCCTCGACCGGCGCCTGGCCGAGGCGGCCCGTCTCGGCTTCGTCACCGCCCTGGTGGCGCCGGACACACCCGAGACCCCACCGGGCATCCAGGTCGTACCGGCCGCCACCCTGGCGGAGGCGGTCCGGCTTTGCCACGGCGGTGGACTCGGCCGTCCCCTCGCCGCAGTGGTGTGACGACTCGGGACTCGGGGCCGGACCACTAAGCTCCCGACGTGGCGCAGCCGAGCGAAGCGCTCAGGGCCGCCCTGGCTGCTTCGGCCCCCGGGCGCCCCCTCCGCGAGGGTCTGGATCGCATCCTGCTGTCCGGGATGGGGGCCCTCATCGTCGTGGGCGACGGCCCGGACGTGCTCAACCTGTGCTCGGGTGGGTTCCTCCTCGACGCCGCCTTCACCCCCCAGCGCCTGTCCGAGCTGGCCAAGATGGACGGCGCCATCATCCTCGCCCCTGATGCCAGCCGCATCGCCCGGGCCAACGTGCACCTGGTGCCGAACCCGAACGTCCCCACCTCCGAGACCGGCACCCGCCACCGCACCGCCGAGCGGGTGGCCCGGTCCATCAACGTGCCCGTGGTCTCGGTCTCCGAGCGCATGGCCGTCATCGCCGTGTACGTCGGCGACGAGAAGCACCCCCTCGAGCCCATCCCTCGCCTGCTCGATCGATCGAACCAGGCCCTCCAGACCCTCGAGCGGTATCGCACCCGGTTGGACGCTGTCTCTCGCTCCTTGTCGGCGCTCGAGGTGGAGGACCTCGTCACCCTGCGTGACGTGGTCAGCGTCATCCAGCGCGCCGAGATGGTGCGGCGCATCGCCGAGGAGATCGACAGCCACATCGTCGAGCTCGGCGAGGACGGCCGCCTCGTGCGCCTCCAGCTCGAGGAGCTCTACTCCGGCGTCGCCGCCGATCGGCGCCTCGCGGTGGCCGACTACTTCCATCGCACCGAGGCCCACGGCCTCGAGGACGCGCTGAGGGCGCTGGCAGCGCTCTCGACCGAGGACCTGCTCGACCAGAAGGGGGTGGCCGCCACCCTCGGTCTGCCCCGGTCCGACGAGGAGGTCGACCTCGACCTCGGCCTTTCCCCCCGGGGCTACCGCCTGTTGGCGAAGATCCCCCGCCTGCCCGAGGCCGTGATCGACAACGTCGTCGAGCGCTTCGGCGACCTCCAGAAGATCATGCGGGCCACCATCGCCGACCTCGACGAGGTCGACGGGGTGGGGGAGAGCCGGGCGCGGGCCATGAAAGACGGCCTCGCCCGGCTGGCCGAGACCAGCATCCTCGACCGCTACGGATGAGCGGCGGACGGGCTGCGGCCCACCCCCCGACCTCCCTCTGACCCGACCGACCCTCGTGTGAGGCCACTCTGATGATCGAGACCATCACCTTGCCCTCGGGCGTTCCCGCCCGCCTCGCCCGTCCTGGCGAGGGCCCCGCCACCGCCGGGCTCGTGGTCGCCCCGGACATCGGTGGCCTGCGCCCACTCTTCGACGACCTGTGCCAGCGATTGGCCGACGAGAACCGCTGGGTGGTGTGCGCCCCCGAGCCCTTCCCCGGGCGCGAGCACCTGAACCTGGGCGAGCGCATGGAGGCGGTGACGGGCCTGGTCGACGGCGACCAGGTGGGGGCGTTGGTCGAGGCCGCGGACGCCACGGGGGCCGACCGGGTGGGCCTCATCGGCTTCTGCATGGGCGGCATGTACAGCCTGAAGGCCTCGGGCACCGGCCGCTTCTCACGGTGCGTCGCCTTCTACGGGATGATCCGTGTCCCCGAGGACTGGCGGAGCGCGGGGCAGGGCGAGCCCCTCGAGGCGGTCACGACCCCGGGGGCCTCGCCGGTGCTGGCCATCGTCGGCACCGCCGACCCGTACACGCCGGCCGGCGACGTCGACGACCTCGAGGCCACTGGCGCGGAGGTGGTCCGTTACGAGGGCGCCGAGCACGGCTTCGTGCACGACCCCGGCCGGCCGGCGCACCGCCCCGACGACGCCGCTGACGCCTGGCGCCGCGCCATCGCCTTCCTCAATGCCTGATGACCCACGGCGTCCATCGCGATGGCCGGCGGGGTGTGCCCGCCGGAGCCATCGTTCGGCCACCCCGCCTCATCACACCGGGTGGCGTGACCACGGCGGCCCCCGAACGGTCGGGTGCGCTCA
>CAYYDZ010000219.1:0-3359 GCA_964470715.1 uncultured Microthrixaceae bacterium
GGCATGTGCCGCATGTGCATCGTCGACATCGACGCCGGCCGCGGTCCCGCCCTCCAGCCGTCCTGCATGATCCAGGTGGCCCCCGACATGGTGGTCAACACCGAATCGGACGCCACCAAGAAGGCCCAGGACGGGGTGCTCGAGTTCCTGCTGCTGAACCACCCCCTCGACTGCCCGGTCTGCGACAAGGGCGGCGAGTGCCCCCTCCAGGACCAGACCATCGCCTACGGCCCGGGCGAGAGCCGCTTCGTCGAGGAGAAGCGCCACCACGCCAAGCCCATCCCCATCAGCGAGAACGTCTACCTCGACCGCGAGCGCTGCATCCTCTGCGACCGCTGCACCCGCTTCGCCAAGGACGTGGCCGGCGACCCGCTGATCCACTTCACCGAGCGGGGCTCGAACACCGAGATCGCCACCTTCCCGGACGACCCGTTCTCGTCCTACTTCAGCGGCAACACCGTGCAGATCTGCCCGGTGGGTGCCCTGACGGCCCGCCCGTACCGCTTCAAGGCCCGCCCGTGGGACCTCGTCGAGACCGAGTCCACCTGCACCTCCTGCTCGGTGGGCTGCCGCGTGTCGGTGCACACCTCCCGTGACCGGGTGCTGCGCTACCAGGGCGTCGACGTCGACCCCGTCAACTGGGGCTGGCTCTGCGACAAGGGGCGCTTCGACTTCGAGGCCGTGCACAGCGACGACCGCCTCGGCGCCCCGCTGGTGCGGGGCGACGGCGGCGAGTTGGCCGAGGCGTCGTGGCACGAGGCCCTCACCGCCGCGGCCGGCCACCTCCGCAGCGCCATCGATGCCGGGGGCGCCGGTGCCGTCGGCGTGATCGGCGGCGCTCGCCTCACCAACGAGTCGGCCTACGCCTGGGCCAAGCTGGCCAAGAGCGTCATCGGCACCGACCACGTCGACGCCCAGCTCGGCGACGGGCTGCCCGCCGAGACCGTGCTCGGCCTGCCCCGGGCCACCATCGACGACGCCTGCGCGCCCGGCGGCACGGTCCTGCTCCTCGGCATCGACGCCAAGGAGGAGCTGCCGGTCCTGCACCTGCGCCTCCGCCACGCCGTGGTGTCCGACGGGGTGAAGATCATCGAGGTCTCGCCCCAGGCCACCGGGATCACCTCCCACACCCTCGCCTCGCTCCGCCACCAGCCGGGTGACACCGCCGCTGTGGTCGCCGCGCTCCTGGCGGGTGGCCCCACCCCCGCCGGAGTCGATGTCGACGCCCTGGCCCGCTCGCGCGACGCCCTGGCCACCGGCCCCCTCACCGTCATCGTGGGCCGGCCCTCCCTGGCTGAGTCCGCGGCCGGCGTCGTCGCTGCCGCCGCCGCCGTGCTCGCCTCCCGCCCGGAGGCCCGCTTCCTCACCGCGCTGCGCCGGGCCAACGTGCACGGCGCCCTCGACCTCGGCCTCGCCCCCGGCCTCCTGCCCGGGCGCGTGTCGCTCGACGACGGCCGCGACTGGTTCACCGCCCACTGGGGCTCGGTGCCCGCCGCCGCCGGTCTCGACACCGCCGGCATCCTGGCGGCCGCCGCCGAGGGCCGCATCCAGACCCTCGTGCTGCTGGGCGCCGACCCGCTGGCCGACTTCCCCGACGCCGACCTCGCCCGTCGCGGCCTCGAGGGCGCGGCCAAGGTCATCGCCGTCGACCTGTTCCGCACCGCCTCGTCCGACACCGCCGACGTGGTGCTGGCCGCCGCCGGGTACGCCGAGGTCGACGGCACCACCACCAACCTCGAGGGTCGGGTCAGCCGGGTCAGCCAGCGGGTCAACCCGCCGGGCACCGCCCGCGCCGACTGGATGATCGCCGCCGAGCTGGCCTTCCGCCTGGGCGGCGACCTCGGCGTCGAGTCCGTCGAGGACCTCTGGGACGAGATCGAGCGGGTGTCCCCGGCCCACGCCGGCCTCACCCTCGAGTTGCTGGCCTCCGAGGCCGCCACCGCCGGCTTCGTGGTGCCCCTCCCCGCCGACGCCACCTCCGCCGAGCCGGCCGAGCCCACCGAGGGCGACGACGAGTCGGCGGAGGGCGACGCCGCCGCCGCACCCGCCGGGGGCGAGACCGACGCGGCCGGCGACGCCGACACCGATGCCGACGCCGACACCGATGCGGAGGACGCCGAGGCCGAGGACGCGGACCCGGTCGAGGACACCCCGGCGCCCGCGCGGCCCGCGCTGCTCACCTTCACCGCCCCGGCGCCCGGCCCGGCCCCCGCCGCCACCGACTCGTACTCGCTGCGCCTGGTGGTCGGCCGCAAGCTCTACGACCAGGGCACCCTCGTCGCCCATTCACCTTCGTTGGCCAACCTGGCGCCGGCCGCGGTCGTCCACCTCCACCCCAAGGACCACGACCGCGTCGGCGTGGGCGTGGCCGGGGTCACCGAGGTGCGCATCCGCTCGGCCAAGGGTGACGTGGTCGTTCCCGCCGTGGCCGACAAGGCCCTCGCCGCCGGCACCGCCTCGCTGGCCTTCCACCAGCCCGGTACCGCCGCCGCCACCCTGATCGATGCCGGCGCCGCCGTCACCGAGGTCCGCATCGAGAGCGTGGAAGGGGGTGCGAGCTGATGGACCCCCTCTTCATCGACGGGTTGGACCTCACGGTCGTGCTCATCGTGATCTTCAAGGTGGTGCTCACCTTCGCCTTCTTGATGGTCGCGGTGATGTTCATGGTCTGGTTCGAGCGCAAGCTCATCTCCGACATGCAGAACCGCATCGGCCCGAACCGGGCCGGGCCGTGGGGACTGCTCCAGACCCTCGCCGACGGCATCAAGCTCTTCTTCAAGGAGGACTCGAAGCCGGACAAGGCCGACCTCACCGTGTTCAAGCTGGCGCCCTACCTGTCGCTGGTGCCCGCCTTCTTGACCTTCGCCATCATCCCGGTGGGCGGCAACTTCATGGACGGCGGCGACGGCACCATCACGCTGTTCGGCCACACCACCTACGCCCAGCTGGCCGACCCGCCCATCGGCATCCTGCTCGCCCTGGCCATGTCGTCGGTGGCGGTCTACGGCGTGATGTTGGCGGGTTGGTCCTCGGGGTCGAAGTACCCGCTGCTGGGCTCGGTGCGGGCGTCCGCGCAGATGGTGTCCTACGAGGCCGCCCTCGGCCTGTCGGTGGCCACCATCGTCCTGCTGGCGGGCAGCCTCAGCACCCACACCATCGTGTCGACCCAGTCGAACTACCAGTGGAACCTGTGGGCCGCAGGGTTCGTGCCCTTCGTCATCTTCCTCATCGCCTCGACGGCCGAGCTCAACCGGCCCCCGTTCGACCTCGTCGAGGCCGAGCAGGAGCTCGTCGGTGGCTTCCACACCGAGTACAGCTCGATCCGCTTCGCCCTGTTCTTCCTGGCCGAGTTCATGAAC
>CAYYDZ010000220.1:0-3272 GCA_964470715.1 uncultured Microthrixaceae bacterium
ACCCTCGGCGACGTACCAGATCTCGATGCGGTGGGGCCGGCCGCTGCGGCACCCCCTCGTCGTGAGGTAGCAGTAGTCGTCCGCAGCCACGGACGCTGTCTACCCCGTCCCGCCCGCCGGCGTCACGAACGCGTCAGAGACCACCGTCGGAGACCGTTGCGTCGATGTGGTCCGGGGCGTTCGCGGCGGGGGGACATCACCCTGGACCACGTCGACGTGCTGTCACGCGTGACGGATCCGATGAGAAGCCCCGGCGGCGGCCGTCTCAGTAGCGTCCGCCAGAGGCCCCGCCCGTCAGGGCACCACGTGAGGAGACCAGCCCATGCGACCGCTCAAGTACGCCATCAACGTCACCCTCGACGGCTGCTGCGACCACCAGGCCGGGCCCGCCCCGGATGCGGAGTCCCACGCGTACTGGGCCGCCCAGATGGAACGGGCCGACGCGCTGCTCCTCGGACGCGTGACCTACGAGATGATGCAGGAGGCGTGGCGCCGGCCGGCGACGGGCACCTGGCCAGACTGGATCGACGACGAGCTGCTGCCCTTCGCCGAGGCCATCGACGGAGTCAAGAAGTACGTCGTGTCCAGCACCCTGGACCAGGTCGACTGGAACGCCGAGCTCCTGCACGGCGACCTGGGCGACGCCGTCCGACAGCTCAAGGAACAGCCGGGCGACGGCCTCCACGTCGGCGGCGTGACCCTCCCCCGCGCCCTGGCCGACCTCGGCCTGATCGACGAGTACGAGTTCCTCGTGCAGCCCGTCGTGGCCGGCCATGGTCCGCGGCTGCTCGACGGCCTGCACGAGCACCTCGCGCTGCAGCTCGTCGATCGACGCGAGTTCCGCTCCGGCGCCGTCGCCCTGCGCTACCGGGCCGGCTGACCCGCCGGCGCCGCTCCGGGCCGGTCAGCAGCGCGAGCATCGGACCTGCAGGCGCTTGCATGACCGGCCTCGGAGCCCAGCGGGCACGGCGCTGACACCCCTCGGGCACCGCCCCCGCCCTGGATGAAGTCAGTCGTCGGCCGCGGCGAATGACCTCCGGCCCTTCCGGATCGGGCCCCGGCGTGCGACGGTGTCCTCAACCCACCGCGGAGGTGCGACCATGACCGAGACGTCCGACTCCTCGGCAATGCCAGGAACGCCGGAGAGCTCCTCCGGAGCCCCTCCGCGGCCGCCCATCGCCCGCATCGTCGCCGTGGCCCTCGGGGGCCTGGGCATCGTGGTGGGCCTCGCCGCCCTGGTGGCCGGGGGCCTCCTCGTCTGGGCCTACGGCACCCAGCGCGACGACGGGTTCTTCACCACCCGGACCGAGCGCCTGGAGACGGTCACCTACGCGATCACGTCCGATCGGATCGACCTCGGTGCAGACCCCTCGTCCGACGAGCACGTCCCCGACCTCGGGGACCTGGCCACCGTCCGGCTCCAGGCTGACCCCGTCGGCGACACTCCGGTTTTCGTGGGCATCGGGCCCACCGACGACGTCGACGCCTACCTCGACGGCGTGGCCCACGCCCGCGTCGACCGGATCGCAGTCGGCCCGGGGAAGGTCGACTACTCCTACGTGGACGGCGGCGCACCGGCCCGCCGGCCGGGCGATGAAGGCTTCTGGGCGGCCCGCGCCGACGGTGCCGGTCGTCAGACCCTCGACTGGGCCGTCGAGCCCGGCCAGTGGAGCGTCGTGGTGATGAACGCCGATGCCTCGCCGGCGGTCGGCGTGCGGGCCTCGGTGGGCGTGAAGGCCAACTGGGTCCTGCCCGTCGGCCTCGGTGTGCTCGGCTTCGGGCTGGTCAGCCTGCTGGGCGCCACCGTGCTGCTCCTGGTGGGAGCCATCGGCCTGGCCCACCGCCTCCAGCAGGACCCGCCGCCCGGGCCCGCCCGTCGCGGCGCCGTCGCCCTGACCGGGCACCTCGACGAGCCCAGCCGCTGGCTGTGGATCGTCAAGCCCATCCTCGTCATCCCCCACCTGGTCGTGCTCTTCGTGCTGTGGATCGGCGTGGTGGGCGTGAGCATCATCGCCTTCTTCTCGATCCTGTTCACCCGGCGCTACCCGCGCGCGCTCTTCGACTACACCACCGGCGTGCTGCGCTGGTCCTGGCGGGTCGGCTTCTACTCCTTCTCGGCGCTCGGCACCGACCGGTACCCGCCGTTCCGCCTGAGCGACGGCCCGCAGGACGCGGCGGCGCCCTATCCCGCCGACCTCGCCATCGCCTACGCGCCCCAGCTCTCCCGCCGCCTCGTGCTGGTCAAGTGGTGGCTGCTCGCCATCCCCCACTTCGTGGTCCTGGGCATCGTGCTGGGCAGCTCGACCGCCGGCCAGTCCTCGGCGCCCGGCCTGCTCTACCTGCTGGTGGCCTTCGCCGCCCTCGCCCTGCTCTTCACCACGCGCTACCCAGCGGGGCTGTTCGACTTCGTCCTCGGCCTCGACCGGTGGGTCTACCGGGTGCTGGCCTACGTGCTGCTGCTCACCGACGAGTACCCGCCGTTCCGCCTCGACCAAGGCCCCGACGAGCCCCCGGCGGATCCGCCGATCCACGCCTGAGCCTGGCCGGCGGCTCTGCACGACCGGCGTCGCGCCGGCACCTCCGGCCCGAGACGTGGTGCTACGACGTCGGTGGGGTCAGGGTTGTGCTTGGGTGGCGGTGGCGTCGGTGAGGAGTTGGGCGCAGTCGTTGAGCCGGTCGGCGAAGTCGGGGTGGGCGTCGAGCAGGGTGGCGGCGGACTCGGAGAGTGCCGCGGCGCGGGCGTTGATGTCCTCGATGGCCTGGGGGTCGAGGTTCGCGCGGTCGGAGAGGGTTTCGGTGATGTCGGCGGCGAGCTCTTCGGCGTCGGCGCAGTAGGCCTCGACGTCGGGGTTGTCGGCGCCGGCGGGGGCGTCGTCGGCGTTGTCGCCGGAGGCGGTGGTGGTGGTGTCGGCGTTGCTGTTGTTGTTGGTGTCGTCGGCGGTGGCGGTGGTCGTGGTGGTGTCGCCGTTGCCGCCGTCGTCGTTGCTGTCGCTGCTGCACCCTGCGGTCAACAGCCCGACGGCGAGGATGGGGAGGGACAGCGTGGCGAGGACTCGGTGCAGGGCCAAGACGGGGTCTTCTTTCGTGGGAGACGGCATCGACGGGCACCGGGGTGGTGACCGGGCGACGCCAAACCTACCGGACTGGCTCGTCGGGCAGACCGCGCCGGCGAATACGGCGGGAGCCAGGGCGCGGCGACCTCCCGCTGGCTGCCGCACCCTGCACGCGGGAGGGCCCCCACCGTGGTGGGGGCCCTCCTTCGTGTTGCTAGG
>CAYYDZ010000221.1:0-3239 GCA_964470715.1 uncultured Microthrixaceae bacterium
CACCCACCCAGGCGTCGGCGTCGAACTGGGTCAGGTAGACGATGCGCCGGCCCAGGTAGAGGTTGCTGACGAGGTTGGCGATCCCGGCGATGTGGTACGGCGGGACGCTCACGAGCACGGCCTCGTCGGGCCCGGCGCCGCCGAACTCGACCGAGCCGATCACGTAGGAGGTGAGGTGGCGGTGGCGGAGCACCGCGGCCTTGGGGGCGGCGGTGGTGCCGCTGGTGTAGAGCAGGACGGCGGTGGCCTCGCCGTCGGCGGGGACCTCGCCCATCTCGGCGCCGGCCCGGGCCGTGGCCACGAACTCGGCGGCGTCCAGCACCCGGTGGCCGCGGGCCCGCAGGTGCTCGCCCACCGGGCCTTCGGCGACCACGAGGGTCTCGCCCAGAGGCGTCAGCAGGTCGTGCAGCTGCTCATCGGTGAGGCGGTAGTTGAGGGGGACGAAGGGGACGCCCGCGGCCGCGGCGGCGAAGAGCCCGATGGGGAAGGCCAGGCCGTTGGTGCCCACGTAGGCGAGTGCGTCGGCGCCCTCGACGAGGGTGGCGCCCGTCCAAGCCGCGGTGAGCAGCTCGGCGGGGGTGAGCTGTTCGTCGCCGGCCACCAGGGCGACCTGGTCGCCGTGGCCCATGGCGGCCATGTCCGCCAGGAGCAGCAGGTTCACGCCGCGGGCCTCAGTCGGAGGAGGGCAGGGGCTTGGCGCCCTTGAGGGCCAGCACCGCGCCGTTCGCGGTCAGCGCGCCGGCGCCGGCCCGGGTGCACAGCAGCTCGAGGCCGAGCTCCTCGTCGGCGTAGCGCTTGCCCAGCTGGGGACCGTCGCCCAGCGAGGCGTCGAGGGCGGCACCGGCCGGCCCGTCCTCGCCGTCGGGGACCATCGGCGCGCCGCCGCAGCCCACCTCGACGTCACCCGCCGGCGCCCGCACCACGACGACCTGCGCGTCGCAGACCGCACTCGCCAGCTTCAGCCCCGGACGTAGCTCCATTGGTCCTCGCGTCCTCCCCGTCACGGCGCCTGGCGTCGGCCTGCGCCTCCTAGCGCCGGGAGCCTAGCGGATGGGTGACGTCACCGTTAGATAACCACTAGGGTCCGGGCAAGCGATGGACCGAGACGCCCGCCCCGAGGAGGCCCCGACCATGTCCGACGGTCAGCCCGACTACAAGTTCGTCACCTACGAGACCCTGGACGAGGGGACGATCGCGCGGATCATGCTGGACCGCCCGGACGCCCGCAACGCCCAGAACCGCGGGATGCTCGTCGAGCTCAACGACGCCTTCCTCCGCGCCGAGGCCGACGACCAGGTGCGCGTCGTCATCCTCGGCGGCAACGGGAAGATGTTCTCGTCCGGCCACGACCTCGGCTCGAAGGTCTCGGTCGAGGAGTACACGCCCGGCCCCAACCAGCACCCCACCCGGGCCATCAACGGCGGCACCCGCGAGGGCGCCGAGGCGCTGATGCTCCAGGAGTGGCACTACTTCTTCGAGAACACCCGCCGCTGGCGCAACCTGCGCAAGATCACCATCGGCGTGGCCCACGGCGACGTCTACGCCGCCGCCCTGATGCTGCTGTGGTCGTGCGACCTCATCGTGGCCGCCGAGGGCACCACCTTCGCCGACGTCGTGGGCAGCCGCCTCGGCATGTGCGGCGTCGAGTACTTCGGCCACCCGTGGGAGTTCGGCCCCCGCAAGGCCAAGGAGCTGCTCCTCACCGGTGACTCCATCTCCGGCGAGGAGGCCCACGCCCTCGGCATGGTCAGCAAGATCTTCCCCGCCGACGTCGTCCAGGAGCGCACCGTCGAGTTCGCCCGCCGCATCGCCCAGACCCCGACCATGGCGGCGCTGCTCATCAAGGAGGCGGTCAACCAGACCGTCGACAACCAGGGGTTCTACAACTCGCTGAACGCCTGCTTCACCCTCCACGAGCTGAACCACTCGCACTGGGCGTGGGTGCACGGCGGCGGTTACCCCGTCGCCCAGGAGCAGGACGGCATCCCCCACTTCAAGGACGCCCCGCCCATCGTCCCGGCCGTCAAGGACCAGGTCCGAGCCGAGGGATAGATGGCGGGCGGCGAGGAGGGCGGTACCGCCGAGGCGGTCGGAGCAGCCGACGCAGGTCCCGTCCTGCGCCGGGCACCCTTCTCCGACAACCCGACGGTGGGCGTGCGCGGCCAGCGCACCCAGCAACGCATCCTCGACGCCGCCCTCTCCGTGTTCGGCGAGGTGGGCTACCACCAGTGCAGCATCGACCGCATCGCCAAGGAGGCCGGCTGCTCGCGCATCTCCTTCTACCAGTACTTCTCGGGCAAGGAGGACGTGTTCCGCCAGCTCGCCGGCCAGGTCGCCCGCCAGATCAGCGCCTCGGTCGAGGCCATCGGGCCGCTCACCGCCGACGCCGACGGCTGGGGCGAGCTGCGCAGCTGGGTCGAGCGCTACGCGGACATCCATGCCCGGTACACGCCGGTGTTCACCACCTTCCAGTCGGCGGTCACCAGCGACGAGGAGGTGGCCGGCGGCTCGATCCGCACCGGTGAGCGCAACGTCGCCCGCCTGCGCTCCCGGCTCGACGGTCCCACCCTGCCCTCGCGCCAGCTCGACCCCACCATCGACCTGCTGGTGAAGTCGGTGACCGCCGCCATCGGCACGGCCGCCACCCTGCGAGCCGCCTCCCCCAGGGCCTGGCCGCACGACCGCGTGGCCGACGCCCTCACCGACGTCGTGCACCGGACGCTGTTCGGCCTGCGGCCCGAGGTCAACGTGCACCCGCCGGCGCGCCGGCGACCGCCGGCCGTGCCCTTCGGCCCCGCCATGACGAAGGTGCTCGAGTCCCAGCACGACGGCGCCGACCTGACGCCGGCGGGCCGACGGACCCTCGAGGCCCTCCTCGAGGCCGGCCGCCACGTGCTGGTGAAGCACGGCTACCACGGCACCCGCGTCGACGACATCGTCACCGCCGCCGACCTCTCCCACGGCGCCTTCTACCGGTACTTCGAGAACAAGGACGAGTTCGCCCGCCTCCTCGCCGGCGAGGCCATGCGCACCGTGTCCACGGCCTTCGCCGGCATCCCCACCGAGGCGGTGCACGGTGACGGCCAGGCTCCGGATGCCGACGACGGCGACGAGGCCCTGCGCACGTGGCTGCGCCGCTACAACAGCGCCCAGGCCGGCGAGGCCGCCCTCATCCGGGTCTGGACCGACGCCACCTTCCAGGATCCCGACATGCGCACCGAGTCGGCCGCCGTGCTCGA
>CAYYDZ010000222.1:0-3221 GCA_964470715.1 uncultured Microthrixaceae bacterium
CCGGCGCCATGACCGGCCTCATCCTCGCCGGCGTCGACCCCGTCGACGCCGTGCTCGTGCAGGCGGCGGTGATGTTCCTCATCCTGGGCGCGGCGGCGACGACGGTGACCGTCGTGAGCATCGGCCTCACGAGGAAGCTCTTCACCCCCGACCACCGCCTCGTCCGCCTGGCCCGGGCGCGGGTCTGAGCAGCGCCGGGCCGCGCCAGGGCCGGGCGCCGTGTGACGGCGACGACGTGTCGGCAACCCGTGGAAGTGTTCTGCCCTGCCGGTCGATCTGCCCGCGGTCAGGTCACCCGCCTGTGGGGAGGGTGCGAAGCGCTACACGGGAATTCGGGTGTAGAGCGAGCTTGAGATCGAGATGCTCGCCGGGTTGGCGCCGGCCGTCCTGGCCTGGAGCGCCAAGCCGGCGTCGGAGAACCATGCGTCGCCCAAGCGGGCGTGGGCGGCCATGTTCTCCAGTTCCCAGGTGAAGGCCGTCATTCCGCTGGCCATGCCTGCGTAGGTCAGCTGTACCAAGCGGGCGTTGACGGCACCGTTGGCCTCGACGAACTCGCAGACCTCCGCCGCCTCGTTGAGGACGTCCGCGATGCGACCCGGGTTCGGCTTGCCGAGATGGACCTCGAGGATGCCGCCCTGCCCGGGCTTGGGGTCGCGGCCGAGCGGGAGCTCCATGGTCATGCTCGTCGAGGTGACCTCGCTCGGCGAATCAGGGCCGTTGAACCGCGTGGTGAACGCCTGGATCTCGGCGTCGTCGGCCATCGCGTCGAACGCCGCGCCCAGTGCCTCAGGGCTCTCGTAGTCGATGGAGAAGACCGTCGAATTGACGTCTTCGCCTGCGACGGTGGTCAGGTGGAAATGGACGTCGCCGCCGTGGCGGCGGACCAGCCCGGCGATCTCGACGGCCGCGGTGACCGCAGCCTCGACCTGACCGCCCTTCACCCTCGACGTCACGACTTGTCCGACCCGCATGGTGTTGCCCCCCCATGGTGCTCCGGCTGCTCCGGAGATCCCCTCATCCTCGCCGACCGCGCCGTCGCTGTCGACCCCCTCGGTGCTTCGTCGGGCCGATGCCCCGCGGACCCTCATCCGCGCACCGCGGCGCGGCGAGGCGAGGTTCCCGCCGGCGCTTCCGCGAGGGCTCGTGAAGCCCGAGATCGGCCCACGTCGGCGGCAAGTAGGCTGCGTTGGTGGCGACCAGGCTCGTGATCATCGGTGGTGGCCCCGCGGGCAACCAGGCCGCCACGCAGGCGGCGAAGCTCGGGGCCGACGTCACCATCATCGAGCGTGACATCATCGGTGGTGCCGCCCACCTGTGGGACTGCATCCCCTCCAAGGCCATGATCGCCAGCGGCGGCGCGCTGTCGCAGCTCCGCGCGGCCCGGGGCATGGGCCTCACGGAGGTCACCGCCAGCCTCGACTCCGAGGCCCTGCGGGTGCGCAACGCCGACATCGAGGCCCGCCTCGAGCGCTCGATCACCGGCCTGCTGGAGAGCCAGTCGGTCCGCTTGATCCGGGGCACCGGGCGCCTCGTCGGCACCCACGAGGTGGTGGCCGACACCGAGGAGGGCCCCGTCGAGCTCGACGCCGACGCCATCCTCCTCAGCACCGGCAGCCGCCCACGGATCCCCGAGTGGGCGCCCGTCGACGGCGACCGGGTGCTCACCACCCGCGACGCGTACCCGCCGCCCACCATGCCCGAGCACCTCGTGGTCATCGGCTCGGGTGTCACCGGCGTCGAGTTCGTGCACATGTTCTCGTCGTTCGGCTGTGACGTGACCCTCATCGTCAGCCGCCAGCAGGTGCTGCCCCGAAAAGACCCCGAGGTGGCCGCCGCGCTGGAGGAGAACTTCATCGAACGCGGCGTGAAGCTGCTCATGGGTGCCCGTGCCGAGGGCATCGACGTCACCGACGACGGCATCACCGTCCGCTGCGACGACGGCCGGCGCCCGACGGGCTCGCACGCCCTGCTCGCCATCGGCTCGATCCCCAACTCCGACAAGCTCGGGCTCGAGACCGCCGGCGTGGTCACCGACGGGGGCTACGTCACCGTCGACCGTCACTGCCGGTCCAACATCCCTCACATCTACGCCGCCGGCGACCTCTCGGGAAAGCTCCCGCTGTCGTCGGTGGCGTCCATGCAGGGCCGCAAGATCGCCGAGCACGTCATGGGCCTCCAGGCACGGGCGCACAAGCACCTCGACTACGACAAGGCCGCCTCCGCGATCTTCACCGAGCCCGAGATCGCCGATGTGGGCCTGGCCGAGGCCGACGCCTTCGCCGAGGGGCGCAAGATCCGCGTGACCAAGGTGCCGTTCTCCTCGAACGCCAAGGCGCTGATCCTCGACGACCCCCGCGGATTCGTGAAGATCCTCTCCGACCCCGCCACCGGGGTGGTCCTGGGTGGGTCGATCGTGGGCCGCAACGCGGCCGAGCTCATCTCGGTGATCGCTCTCGCGGTCACCGCCGGGCTTCGGGTGAGCGACATCCACGAGAGCCTGCTGGTGCACCCGGCACTGGCCGAGGCCCTCGCGGAGGCTGCGGAATGACCGGCGGGGCCAGTGGGGTGCCGGGCGACGACGACTCCCTCGAGGGCTGGGAGCGCGACTGGAGCGATCCCGACCAGGAGCGGGCGGGACTCGACGAGGACGAAGACCAGGACGTTCCCCTCGACGAGGAGGGCCGGCCGATCTCGGGCACGGGTGCCGTCGCCCCGGTGTGGCAGCGGGCCATCGCCCGCCTCATCGACGTGTTCATCACCTTCAACGTCGCCGGCTTCCTGGCCTTCCTCATCGTGCGGCCGGCCGAAGGTGACAGCAGCCTGCTCACCACGCTCACCTTCGCGGGCGTCTTCTGGGTGCTCGCCGCGCTCTACGAGGCCGGGATGGTGGCCTGGCGGGGTCAGACCCTCGGCAAGATGCTGCTGCGCCTGCGCATCGTGCGGCGCACCGACGGGGCTCGGCCCACCCCGGGCGAGGCACTGGTGCGCTATGCCGTCCCCACGGTGTGGCTGCTGTTGCCCCTGCCCCTCGTGGGCCAGCTGATGTGGATGGTGGTCTACCTCAGCTCGATCCCGAACGTCCGCCGCCAGGGCTGGCACGACAAGGCCGCCTCGACGCTCGTCGTCGTCGCCTGAGGTCCGAGAGCACCGTGTTCGTGATCCTCGGCTCGATGCGCTCGGGCACCACCCTCCTCGCCCAGTGCCTCAACGCCCACCCGGAC
>CAYYDZ010000223.1:0-3159 GCA_964470715.1 uncultured Microthrixaceae bacterium
TCAGGCGTCGCCGATGGCGAAGAAGAGGCCGGCGCGGGTGCCGACGTAGATGCGGCCCTTCCAGACCGCCGGCGTGGACTCGATGCAGCCGCCGAGCTCGAGGGTCCAGAGCTCGGGCGGGTCGACGCGGGGGTCGCTGACGTCGTAGGCGTGGAGGAAGCCGTTGCAGTCGCCCTGGATCAACACGTCGTCGACGACCACGGGCGACTGCCACGTGGGCCCGGGCAGGTTCTTGGTCCAGACGATCTCGCCGGTCATGCGGTCGACGCCGAGGAGGCGCCCGCCGTTGGTGGGGACGTAGAGCATGTCGCCGTAGATGGCCGGGGTGGCCCAGACGCCGGCCGGGTTGGCGTCGCGGTCGGGGATCGACCACACCAGCGGGTCGTCGGGCTTGGTGGGGTCGAGCTTCATGATCTGGCCGACCTCGTTCGAGCGGGTCGTGCCCCGCTCGTACTCGGAGGCGACGTAGAGCATCCCCTCGTCGTCGATGACGACGCTGGCGTCGGTGTCGTCGCCGGTCCAGAAGCGGAAGGTGCGGGTCACCGCGGAGGGGCCGGCGCCGCCGGGCCGCAGCGGGCCGATGTCCCAGCCCTGGACGAGGCCGCCCGAGTTGGCGAAGTAGGCGGTGTTGCCCGAGATGGCCACCGAGTTCTCGATGGACACGGTCTGGTCGCCGATGTCGGCCAGCAACTGGTCGTCCCAGCCGGGGGTGTTGAAGATGAGCTGCGGGTTCACGCTGACGGGGTCGGCCTCGCCCGTGCCGCCGGCCCGGTTGAGGGTGACGACGTGGAACTGGCTGTTCTCGCCGCCCTCGAAGAGGGTGTCGTCGATGACCAGGCCGGAACCGTCCCAGTCGTTGTTCCAGAGGGTGGGGCTGACCGCGTCGGCGCTCAGCGACCACAGCTCCTGCACCGGGTTCCGGTCGATGGCGAGCACCCGGTAGAAGTTGTCCCGCGACCCCGTGTAGACGAGGGGATAGCCGTCGGGGTCGACGGTGACCGAGCCCTTGATGATGTCGCCGGTGGGGAAGGGCGGGCGCAGGTCGGCGCCGGTGGCGGCATCGACGAAGTGCACCGCCCGGTCGTAGGCGCCGAACACCACCCAGGTCACCCCGTTGCGCTCGAACACGGCGGGCTCGCCCGTCCACCCCGACCCGCACCACACCCGGGTCTCGTCCCCCTCGCTCGATTCCGAGCACATGGCCGAGCCCGGGTAGCTCCACAGCACCTGCGGGTTGGTGGGGACGGGGCCCTGCCCGTAGTAGGTGCGGGTGGGGTTGCCCCGGAAGGTGAGCAGCCCGGGAACGGTGTCGCCGTAGGGCTGTCCCGACGAGGCCGGGTCCACCCACCCGTCGAAGGGCGGCGCGGTGGTCGTGGTCGGCGCCACCGTGGTGGCGGGCGCCGGCGGGCTGGTGGAGGTGGCGGCGTCCTCACCCCCCGGTCGGTCCGCCCCGCCGCCGGCGCCGCAGGCGGCGGCGAGCGCCAGTCCGATCAGGATCGCGGCAGCACGGAAACGGAGGATGAACCGCAGGCTACTGCTCCGTTCCCGCCCCGATTCCCGTGGCATCCGGGCGCCGCGAGGCCGGTCAGGCGCCGCCTTCGGCGACGAGGCGGTCGAGGGTGAGCTCGGGCTGCTCGCGCTCGACGCGCTCGAGCCAGTACTGGCTCTCGAAGAGGGCGTAGCGGGTGCCGTCGGCGCGCTTGAGGACGTCGACGCCCTGCATGGCCTTGAGGGTGGGCTCGCTGGCCTCGTCGGTGCGGCGGGCCACCCGGTAGCTGGCCCGGTTCAGCTCGACGGGGGCGCCGAACTCGTTCTCCAGCCGGTGGGTGGCCACCTCGAACTGCATGGGCCCGACGGCGGCGAGCAGGGGGGCCTGGTCGCCGGTCTCGTCGCTGCGCAGCACCTGCACCACGCCCTCCTCGTCGAGCTGGGCGATGCCGCGACGGAACTGCTTGAAGCGGCCGGTGTCGCGCACGCGGGCGACGGCGAAGTGCTCGGGGGCGAAGCTGGGGATGCGGGGGAACTCGACGGGCTCGTCGAGGTAGAGCGAGTCGCCCACCCGCACGTCGGTGGCGTTGACGAGGCCCACGACGTCGCCGGGGAAGGCCTCTTCGAGGGTCTCGCGCTCCTGGCCGAACACCTGGTGGGCGTACTTGGTGGCGAAGGGCTTGCCGGTCGGGCCGTGGGTCACGACCATGCCCCGCTCGAAGCGGCCGGAGCAGACGCGGAAGAAGGCGATGCGGTCCCGGTGCGACGGGTCCATGTTGGCCTGCACCTTGAACACGAAGCCCGAGAAAGGGGTGTCCAGCCCGCGAGGCGTGCCGTCGGCGTCCTCGCGGGGCGAGGGCGACGGGACGAGGTCGACGATGGCGTCGAGCAGCTTGCGCACGCCGAAGTTGGTCAGGGCCGAGCCGAAGAACACCGGGCTGGTCTCGCCGGCGAGGAAGGACTTGGCGTCGTGGTCGGCGCCCACCTCGGTCAGCAGGCCGAGCTCCTCCTCGGCCGCGCTCCACGCCAGGCCCTCGTCGGCGCGGGCCTGCTCGGCGGAGACCTCCTCCTCGGGGGCCTCGGTGCTGCCCCGGGCGGTGCGGGTGAAGCGGGTGAAGCCGATCTCGCCGGCGGCGTCGCCGGTGAGGGCCCGGTCGGCGACCCCCCGGAAATCCCCGGCGATGCCCACGGGCCAGGTGACCGGCGTGGGCACGATCGACAGCTTCGACTCGATCTCGTCGATGAGCTCGAGCGCTTCGCGGCCGGGGCGGTCCCACTTGTTGATGAAGCTGAGCAGCGGGAGGTTGCGCTGGCGGCAGACCTCGAAGAGCTTGAGGGTCTGGGGCTCGATGCCCTTGGCCGCGTCCAGCACCATCACCGCGGCGTCGGCGGCGGCGAGCACCCGGTAGGTGTCCTCGGAGAAGTCCCGGTGGCCCGGGGTGTCGAGCAGGTTGATCACGCAGTCCCGGTACGGGAACTGCATCACCGTCGAGGTGATGGAGATGCCGCGCTGCTGCTCGAGGGCCATCCAGTCCGACGTGGCCGAGCGCCGCTCGCCCTTGGCCTTGACCGCGCCGGCCTCCTTGGCGAGTGCCCCGCCGTAGAGCAGGAACTTCTCGGTGAGGGTGGTCTTGCCGGCGTCGGGGTGGGAGATGATGGCGAAGGTGCGCC
>CAYYDZ010000224.1:0-3157 GCA_964470715.1 uncultured Microthrixaceae bacterium
GGCGCCCACTCGTCGACGGGCACCTCGACCCCGAGGTCGGCCGGCGTGGCCGGGTCGGCGAGCGCGCCGGGGTCGAGCGGGGCGCCGTACTCGGGGGCCCAGCCCTCGACGGCGAAGCGCACCGCTACACCGAGACCCGCTCGACGGTGGAGCCGCTCGGGCCCTTGCGCACCTCGTAGCGCACCGGCAGGCGCTCGGCGAGATCGCGTACGTGGGTGACCACGCCGACCACCCGGCCCTGGGCGCCGAGCTCCTCGATGGCGGCGGCGACGGTCTCGAGGGTGTCGGCGTCGAGGCTGCCGAAGCCCTCGTCGAGGAAGATGGACTCGAGGCGCACGGCCCCGCCGGCCGCCAGCTCGGCGATCTGGTCGGCGAGGGCGAGGGCCAGGGCCAGCGACACGAGGAAGGTCTCGCCGCCGGAGAGCGTGCGGGCGAGGCGGATGGTGTCGGCGTTGGCGTGGTCGATGACCGCGAACTGGCGGCGGTCGTCCACCGTGAGCGAGTAGGCCCCGCCGGCCAGGACCGCGAGCTGCTGGGTGGCGCCCTCGAGCAGGCGGTCGTGGGCCTCGTCGAGGATCCAGCGCTCGAAGTGGTCGGCCTTCAGGTGGGTGCCGAGAGACCGGGCCACCCGCTCGGCCCGCCCGGCGGTGGCCCGTTCGCCTTCGAGGGCGGCTCGGCGCTCGAGGGACTCGTCGAGGGCGGCGAGCTGGCCCTCGGCGCGGGTGAGCTCTTCCACGGCGACGACCAGCGGCTCGCGGCCGGCGAGCTCGATCTCGACGCCGCGGCAGAAGTCGTCGATCTTGGTGACGAGCGCGGCCCGCTCCTCGTCGGCGGTGACCGCGGTGGCCGAGGCCGCAGCCGCCTGCTCGTCCAGGAGCGGGTGCTGCTCCTCGGCCCAGGCCACCAGGGCGGCCCAGTCGTCGGCCAGCCGGTCGCCGCCGGCCGGGGGCGGGGCAAGGGCGGCCAAGGCGTCGCGCCGCTCGTCGAAGCTGCGGCGCAGGCCCCGCTCGCGCTCGGCCAGGCGCTCCTGGCTGGCGGTGAGGCGGTCGAGGTCGGCCCGTGCCTCGCGGTCGGCGGCGCGGGCGTTGACGACGTCGCGCTCGGCCCGGATGAGGGCTTCGAGCTGCGCCTTGGCCGCAGCCAGCGGCGGTTGACCCTCGACGCGCTCGTCGAGGGCGGCGAGTTGGTCGCGGACCTCGCCGAGCTTGACCTCGACCCGGTCGAGCTCGCGCTGGGCCTCGGCCTGGCGGGCGACGGCGTCGGTGGCCGCGGTGACGGCCGCGTCGCGGGCGGCGCGGGCGTCGTCGAGGGACGGCGACGAGTGCTCGGGCAGGTGGCCCACTGGCTGCTCGCACACCGGGCACGGCTCGCCCACGACCAGGGTGGGGACGAGGGCCTGGGCGAGGTCGGCGCGCTGGGCGGCCTCGAGGGCAGCCTCGGCCGCCTCGCGCGCCGTTGCGGTGGCGGCGACCGCCTCGCGGGCCTCGCCCTCGGTGGTGCGCACCTCGACCTGCTTGGCCTCGCCGGCGAGGAGGCGGGCGGCGACCGCCTCGCGGTCCTCGAGGTCGCGGACGGCCACCTCGAGCGTGCTCTTGTCGACGCTGGGGTCGTGGGCGGCCTCGGCCTGCTCGAGGACCAGGGCGGCGGCTTCGGCCACCCGGCGCTGGCGATCGACCTCGTCGCCGAGGGCCTTGAGCTTGCCCCCCATCTCGTGGACGTCCTGCGGGACCTGGAGGCCGGTCAGCAGCTGGGCCTGCGCGGTGAGGGCCGCCGCCTGGTCGCGGGCGGCGGTGGCCTCGGCGGCGAGCCGGTCCAGCTCGGGCTGGGCCTCTTCGATGGCGGCCTTGAGGTTGGCGAGGAGCTTCACCCGGCCGGCGAGGTCCTTGCGGGCCGCCGGGGTGGCGTCGGCCAGGTCGGCGAGCTGGCGGTCGAGCAGCTCGCCCTCGGTCTGGGCGGCCCGGGCCCGCTGGTTGGCCAGCTCGCGCATGCGGTCGTAGACGCCGAGGCCCAACAGCTCGACGAGGAGGTCCTGGCGGTCGGCGGGCTTCTCGTGCAGGAAGCGGGCGAACTCGCCCTGGGGCAGCACCACGCAGGTGTTGAAGTGCTCGAAGGTGAGGCCCAGGAGGCGGCCGACGGCCTCGCTCACACCGTCGGCGTCGCCGGCGAGGGTCTCGACCGACTCCCCCGCGGGGCCGAGGCGCTCGAGGCGGGCCTCCTTGGTGGTGGCGCCCTTGCCGGTGGCCCGCACCACCCGGGCCACCCGGAAGCGCTCGTCGCCGACCGCGAAGTCGAGACGGACACGGGCCTCGACCTTGCCTTGGCTGATGAGGGGGCTGACGAGGCGGCGGTCGCCGTAGCGGGCCACCGAGCCGTAGAGGGCGAAGGTGATGGCGTCGATGACGCTGGACTTCCCGGCGCCGGTGGGACCCGACAGGGCGAAGAGCTCCGCGTCGCGGAAGTCGACGGTGGTGCGTTCACGGAAGGCGGTGAAGCCCTCGACCTCGAGCTCGAGCGGGCGCATCAGTCGGTCACCTGCTCGAGGAGCTCGGCGAAGAGCGCCGAGAGCTCGGGGTCGGACTCGTCGCGCTCGGCGAGGTAGACGTCGAAGAGCTCTTGCGGCGACTTGCCGCCGCGTTCGGCCCGCTCCCGCCGCTCGACCTCGGGCCGCACGATGGCCACGTCGACGGCGTCGGGGAACAGCTCGCGCACCTCGTCGGCGAGGCCGGGCCGGGCGGGCTCGTCGACCCGCACGCGCAGGTGGTCGTCCCCCGTGGTGCCCACGAGCGCCTGGAGGGCGGTGAGGCTGCCCTCGATGGTGCGCAGGCGTCGGCCGGCTTCGAGGGGCACGGAGCGCACCTCGGCCGGGTGCCCCGGCGCCGCTTCGATGACGAGCACGGCCTTGTCGTCGCGGGTCTCGCCGAAGTCGAGCTGGAGGGGCGACCCGCAGTACCAGGCGGGGCAGGGCCCGGGCATGGACTGCTGGCGGTGGAGGTGACCGAGGGCCACGTAGTGGGTGCTGGACGGGAAGGCCGTGGCCGGGACGCTGTAGTCGTCGAAGAGGTGGGCGGTGCGCTCGCCGCCGCCGGCCAGGCCCCCGACGACCATCAGGTGGGCCACCAGCAGGTTGACGGTGTCGTCGCCGAAGCCCGCGGTGAGC
>CAYYDZ010000225.1:0-3155 GCA_964470715.1 uncultured Microthrixaceae bacterium
ACCTCGAGGAGTGGGACCGCCTCACCACCGATCTCGAGGTCTTCGACCTCGTCGAGACGTCGGCCGCCCACGTCCGCAGAGCCGGACAGGTGCAGCGCCTGCTGGCGGCGAACAGCCAGAGCGGCCGGAAGATCCCCGACCTGCTCATCGCCGCGGCGGCCGAGGCCGAGGGCCTGGTGGTCCTGCACTACGACCAGGATTTCGACCGCATCGCCGAAGTCACCGGCCAGCCGACGCAGTGGGTGGTGCCCTCCGGCACGATCGACTGATCTCCGTCCCATAGTGGCGGGTACCGTCGGGGAGTCACCTCTCGAGGCTGCGCAGCGGAGCGGAGCAGCGGCATCCGGCGAACCGGATCCCGAAGGGGTGCCGACGAAGGAGGCACGAAGCAGTGAGTGACGCCGATCCCATCGTGGACGTCATCGACCGTTGGCACGCCCACCTGCGGGGCGAGCTGGCGGGCGGGCTGGACGAGTTGCTGCACGACGACGTGGTCTTCTACTCGCCCATCGTGTTCACGCCCCAGGAGGGCAAGGCCCTCACCACCCTCTACCTCGAGGCGGCGGGCCAGGCGCTCCCCGGCGAGGGCGGCGGCGCCGGCGCGCCCGTCGAGCGTGACGAGGCCGAGCGGCCGCCGGGCGCCTTCCGCTACACGAAGAAGGTGCTCAGCGGCGACACCGCCGTGCTCGAGTTCGAGACCACCGTCGAGGGCAAGTACGTCAACGGCGTCGACATCATCCGCTGCGACGACGCCGGAAAGATCGTCGAGTTCCGGGTGATGATCCGCCCCCTCCAGGCCGTCAACACCGTCCACCAGCAGATGGCCCGCATGCTGGAGCTCCTCCAACAGCAAGGCGACTGACCGCGATCACCGATGTATGCTATTTTGCATGCAGAGCACCAGCGTGCGCATCGACGTCGGGACGCACGAGGAACTGAAGCGCCTTGCCGCCGAACTGGACACCACGGTGGGAAACACGGTGACGCTGGCGGTGCGAGCCCTCCGTCAGGATCGCATCGGGTCTGATCTGCGCACCCCGTTGCAGGACGACGAGTCGGCCTGGCTCGATGCTGACCTCGGGTGACGTCGTCCTCCTCGACCTCGGTGTGCCCGAAGGGCGCGAGGCCGGCTTCCTCCGGCCGGCCGTCCTGGTCACGGCCGACCGCATCCTGAGCGCCCCACCGACGGTCGTCCACGTCGTCCCGCTGACGTCCACCGTTCGGCGGTTCGAAGCCGAGGTCGTGGTCGAGCCGTCGCCAGCCAACGGACTCGACGTGGTGTCGGCGGTGCAGTGCCAACACGTGCGGTCGATCTCACCGGCACGCATCACGGACACCGTCGGCAACATCGGCCCCGTGACCCTTGCTCAAGTCCGCGAGACCCTTGCCGTGCTGCTCGATCTCCCAGGCTGAAGCGTCAGCCCTTGGGCTCGACGACCACGGGGTCGCCGGTGCGGATGGCGCCAGGACGCAGGACGGTGCCGTAGAGGCGGCTCCAGCCGGGGTGGCGGTCCTGGGCCATGCGCCGGAAGTCGCCGCCGGTGAACCACGGGGCGTTCTTGGCGCAGGGGATGGCGTAGGACGAGAGCTCGAGCAGCAGGTCGTCGCCGATGGCGACCTGGGCGCCCGGCCGCAGCGAGGCCCAGTCGAGGCCGGCGACGGTGACGTTCTCGCCGACCGACCCGGGCTGGATGGGGTGCCCCTCGGCCTGGAGCGCCTCGATGACGTCGAGGCCGTAGAGGCACACGGCCTGGAACGGGCGACCGTGGTGCACCCGGTCGTTCTGGTGGTCGCCGGCGAGGCCCCGGAACCCGACCTCGGCCGCCTCGACGGGCTGCTTGGGGACGCCGCCGCCGCTCACGTTGAGCTGGGCCACGGAACCGGTCTGGGCGGGGACGCCGGCGCCCAACTGGTGGCGCAGGCGCCCAAGATCGTGGCCGTGGTGGAGCACCTCGTGGACCACGTGACGCACGATCCAACCGGGGTCGACGACGCCTTGGCGCACGATCGCGGTCGCCCGCCACTGCTCGGGCGTGAGCGATCGGAAGCGCTCCCAGAGCAGCGTGCCCTCCGCCTCCATGGCGGCGATCGTGGCGTCGACGGAGTCGAACCGCGCCGGCTCGGCCGCGGGGGCGCCGCCAGCCGGGCGGACGAGTTCGACGTCGAGGCCGTCCACGGCGACGTCGAGGGAGAACCGCCAAATCCAGTAGGCCTGGCGCACGTGATCGACGTACTCGAGGATCGACCAGGTGTCGGCGACGGGCCGGGTGTTGGCCAGCTCGACGTCGACGCCCTCGAGGATCCCCGAGTAGAACGCCCCGCCGAGACGGAGGGCGTTCACGGCGGTGACGTCGTCGTACTCGTCCCACCGGAAGCCGCACTCGTCGCAGGTGTCGATCGGGGCGTCGGCGGCGCTCGGCATGACCCAAGTCAACTCGCGGAACGGCGCCGGTGTCGGCCGAGCGCCCGGTCGGGGCCGCCCCGATGGCGCGGCTACTCTGCCGCGCCGACGCCACGGTGGAAACGCGGCCACGCCGGCCGATGGTCACCAGCAGGCACCACGCCACCACGCCGCCCCCGGGGGAAGCCAGACATGAAGCTCGAAGACGTCGACCTCTGCGACCTGGACCGCTTCGCGCGGGCCGAGCACCACGAGATGTTCACGCTGCTCCGGGCGGAGGACCCGGTGCACTGGACGCCTGAGCCGGACGGGCCCGGCTTCTGGTCGATCACCAAGCACGCCGACCTGGTGCAGGTGAACCGCGACCACGAGAGCTTCAGCGCCGAGAAGGGGGGCATCACCCTCTTCGAGTTCGACCAGGACCCCGAGGCGGACATGCGCGGGAAGATCATGGTGATGACCGATCCGCCGCGCCACACGCGGTACCGGTTGCTGGTCAACAAGGGCTTCACGCCCCGCATGATCGGCCTGCTCGAGTCCCACCTCGCCTACCGGGCCGAGCTCATCGTCGACTCGGTGATCGAGCGGGGCGAGTGCGAGTTCGTCACCGACCTCGCCGCCGAGCTGCCGCTCCAGGCCATCGCCGAGATCATGGGCGTGCCCGAGGAGGAGCGTCACCTGCTCTTCGACTGGACCAACTCGATGATCGGCGCCGACGACCCCGAGTACAACAAGGACGAGACCAACCGGGCGA
>CAYYDZ010000226.1:0-3140 GCA_964470715.1 uncultured Microthrixaceae bacterium
GCCCCTACCCCGGCAGCGCCGATTTCGAGAAGCTGGTGGCGAGCGGCGACCACACCATCGACGAGGCCTCCTACTTCGTGGGGCTCTCGAGAGGCTCGTCTCGCCATCGGAGCTGGAACCCCCACGTCTCGGCCCGCCAGCTCCGCCTCGTCCAACTGGCCATGATCGCGGGCTTCTACGCGGTGAACTGGCTGCGCCGCCCCCGCCGAGCCGCTCGCTTCCTCCTCGGCCAGGTGACGGGAGCGGAGGAGACCTACCTCGACCAGATGGTGAGGACGAAGCGACGCAACCTCGATCCCCTCGGAGCGCGTCGCGGCCGCACGGCACGGGGCCGCGTCTCTCCGGACGAGACGCCGGACGCATCCCACGAGGCCGCGTCGGCGTCGCCTGCACGATCGCTTGCTCGCTGAGACCGCCGAACAGGTTCCCGGCCCGCCCATGTTGATCGCTCTCACCGTCATCACCTACGAGGCCGCCGACTCGATCGAGGACGTGCTCGACCGCATCCCGGTCAAGGTCGCGGGTGGAGCTCCGCTGATCCTCGTCTCCGATGACGCCAGCAGCGACAACACCCGTGATCTGGTCGAGAAGTGGGCCGAAGGCAACCCGAGCGTCGCGCTGCAGGTCGTCCGCCAGGACGTGAACCTCGGCTACGGCGGCAACCAGAAGGCGGCGTATCGCTGGGCCACGGAGCAAGGAGCGGACATCGCCATCCTGGTGCACGGCGACGGCCAGTACCCGCCCGAGCTCTGCGAGGAGCTGGCGCGGCCCATCATCGACGGCACCGCCGACGCGGTGCACGGATCGAGGATGATCCTGCCCGGGGGGGCCCGCAAGGGGCGGATGCCCCTGGATCGCTTCATGGGGAACAAGGCGTTGTCGAAAGGCCTCAACCTGCTGAGCGGCGCGGAATTGACCGAGTGGTTCAGCGGCTACAACGCCTACCGCCTGTCGACGCTGTCGAGCCTCGACCTGCACAGCCTCCCCGACGGTTTCGACTTCGACGCCGCGATCTCACTCCGGCTGCTCGAGCACGGGGCCACCATCGCCGAGGTCGCCATCCCCACCCGCTACGGGGACGAGGTGTCGCGGGTACCGCTCCTGAGGACGGGCATGGCCACCATCGGGCACGCGATCACGCACTGGCGGAGGCGCCGGGCCCGCCGGAGGGCGTGAACCCCTCGAGCAGCGCCACCAACGTGCGCACGCCGAAACCGGTCGCACCCTTGCCGCTGAGGTCGTCCTGCTCGTCGAGCCACGCGGGCCCTGCGATGTCGAGGTGCACCCAGGGCAGGCCCTCGGGCACGAACTCGCGCAGGAACAGGCCGGCGGTGAGCGCCCCGCCCCAGCGCGGTCCCACGTTCTTGAGGTCGGCGACCGGGCTGTCGAGCAGGCGGCGGTAGTCGTCGGGCAGCGGCAGGGGCCAGACCCGCTCGCCGGCGCGCTCTGCCGCCTCGCGCACCTGAGCGCTCCAGCCCTCGTCGTTGCCCATGAGGCCGGCGATGTGTGCGCCCAGGGCGACCATGCACGCGCCGGTGAGGGTGGCGACGTCGACCACGGCGTCGGGCTCTGCCTCGGCCGCCACGCACAGGCCGTCGGCGAGGACCAGGCGCCCCTCGGCGTCGGTGTTGAGCACCTCCACCGTGGTGCCGTTGCGGATGGTGAGGACGTCGCCCGGACGGGTGGCGTCACCGCCCAGCATGTTGTCCGTGGCGGGCACGTAGGCGCGCACCTCGAGGTCGGGCGCGAAGGTGCGGACGGCCGACATGGCGCCGAGCACCGCGGCACCGCCGCCCATGTCGCCCTGCATGCCCACCATGCCATCGGCGGTCTTGATGGAGAGGCCGCCGGAGTCGAAGGTGATGCCCTTGCCCACCAGCGCCACCCGACCACGCGACGCGCCGACGGGCACGTGGCGCAGTTCGATGAAACGAGCCGGGCGGGTGGACCCTCGATTGACCCCGAGCAAGCCGCCGAGGCGCGCTTCGACGATGGCGTCGTGGTCGAGCACGTGCACCTCGAGTCCCTCCCGCTCGGCCATCTCGACGGCGGCCGCGGCCAGCTCTTCGGGGGTGAGGGTGCCGCCGGGCGTGTTGGCGAGGTCGCGCGCCCAGCACACGGCATCGGCCAAGCGACCGGCCCGCTCCAGGCCGTCGCCCATCGCAGGGTCGCTCGAGACCACCGTCACGGTGGTGATCTTCGAGGGCTCGGGGTCGGACTTGAAGCGGTCGTAGGAGTAGGCGCCCAATGCGAAACCTTCGCCGAGCGCCTGTCCGGCGGCGCGCCCGTCGAGCGCGCCGGCGTCGCCGAGGTCGACCGCGACACTGGGGTGGCGTTCCAGCGCCCGGGCCAACGCCGCACCGGCCCGGCGCACGGTGTGTTCGTCGAGACCGTCCACCGGCCCGAGGCCGGCCACAGCGACCAGACCACCGTTTGTGCCGGACAGCACCTGGGTGGTGCCGGCCTTGGCTTTGAAGCCGAGGCGCTGGAGCAGTTCAGGGTCGACCGGAGGTCGGGCGCCACCCCCGTCGGCCACGAGCACGGCGAGCACGTCGGCGTCGTCGGGTGGGCTGGCGGCGGTGGTGAAGGCGATGTTCACGGGGTGTCCTTCCGGGCGGCGAGTGACCCACCGCCCTGCCAGCGGGCGAGTGCCCAGAGCAGGTCGCTGAGTCGATTCAGGTAGGGCACGACCTGTGAGCCTTCCACGACGGCCGCGAGGGCGTGGCGCTCGGCGCGGCGCACCACCGTGCGGCCCAGGTCCAAGGTGGCCGAGGTGCGGTTCTCGCCCGGCACCACGAACTCCGTGGGCAGCTCGAATCGCTCGGACACGTCGTCGATCCGGGCCTCCAAGGCGACCACCATCTCCTCGGTGACGAGGCTGGCCCCCGGGGTCAGCCGATCCCGGTGGTCCGGGCTGGCCGCCAGTTCGGCCATCAGCACCCAGAGGTCGCGCTCGAGCGCCACGAGGAGGGTGTCGAGCTCGCCCCCGCGCTCGGCCTCGGCCCGGGCCAGGCCGAGCACGGCCTGGGCCTCGTCGACCTCTCCGTAGGCCGTGGGGAGGGGCGAGTCCTTGGGCACCCGGCCGCCGTACAACAGGCCCGTGGTGCCGTCGTCGCCCTTCTTCGTGTAGATCTTCATCG
>CAYYDZ010000227.1:0-3116 GCA_964470715.1 uncultured Microthrixaceae bacterium
TTCCACTCGACCTTGCTCATGAACGTCCACGCCTCGCGCACGAGCGAGAACACGATCAGCACGCTGATGACGATGGACACGACCGCGGCGAGCAGGAACACCACGCGGATGGCTTTCTCCTTGCGCATCCGACGGCCTTCGCCACGAAGGTCGTCGAGGGTGATCCTCCTCGGGACGGTCAGGCCGACGTCGGTCACGTCCCGGACGCTAGGGCGCGGTGGTGTCCCGTGGACATTCGGGACATGAACGCAAGGTGAACGAGTGCGAAACGCTGGGATCGCACGCCTTCAACCCCCCTGATCGCCGACGAACCCGACATCGGAAGGCGCGTCGCCGCCGTCACCCTCCGCAGGAGGATCCAGGGCGAAGATCCGGGTGAGACGGCCGTCCTGGTGGTCGGTCCAGACCACTCGCAGGCCGGGCCACGGGCCGGGCTCGAAGAGTCGGTGGAAGTGGGGCCGTTGCGACCGGAGCTGGTACTCGTCGGCGACGACGTAGTCCACCCCGTGGGCCCGGGCATAGTGCAACAGGCTGGACATCGACGAGTAGGGCATCGGGATCATCACCCGGTCGGCGTAGTAGTCGACGACGAGGCTGCGGGTCATCACCCGGGTGCCGGGCGGGGTGTTGTCGTGGAGCCACTCGCCGGCGACGCGGTGCTCGACCTGCTCGCGCGGGTTGAGGAAGTGGTGGAGGCCACCCAGGCCGGCGAGGAGGGAGAAGGCGAGCAACACCACGGTCACCGCCAACGCCGGTCGGCGCCACCGGACGGGCAGGTCGGTCAGGCCCAGGCCGACGAAGACGCACGCGATGGCGACCGTCGGGGCGAGGTAGCGGGGCTGCACGAAGAACCCCAGCGGCACCGCCAGCGCCACGACCCCGGTCGCGAGCACAGCGAGCGCAGGGGCACGGCGTCGGCGCCGCCAGGCCGCCCATCCCCCGAGGAGCATCAGCGGAAGCGGCAACAGCTCCCAGGACGGGTACGGCAGGAACTCGGGGCGAGCGATCTCGCGCGCGGCCGTGCGCAGGTTCACCCCGACGATGCCTGCGTAGCCCGCCGGGTCGTCCCTCACCAGCTCGGCCAGCGTGTAGCGGCCGGCCACGAACGACTCACGGTCGTCATCGAGGCGGTAGAAGATCTGGTCACGCGCTCGACGGTCGTGTTCGGCGACAGCCCGCCAAGCGTCGAGCGACGCATCCCTCGCTTTGGCGGTGAGCTGCCAACTGCCCGTGCGGGTGTGGAGGTAGTCGACGTAGGGCCCGGCGCACGCCACGAGGCCCACACCGAACAGCGCCACCAGCACGGCGGCCGCGCCCCAGCGACGTGTCGCGCCCGACCGGCGACGCAGGGCCGCCACGCCCCCGAGCGCGCCGACCGCCACGACCGGCACGAACACGACCGCGAAGAAGATGCCCTCAGGGCGCATGAGGTACGCCAGCCCGGTGCAGAGCCCGGCGCCGAGCGCTCCCGCCCACGCCGCCGCACCTCGGCGGCGGGTCGTGAGCAGCGCCAGCCACAACCCCGAGAGCACCAGCAGCAGGTAGGGGCCCTCGGAGCCACCGCCCTGGTTGGACGCGACCGTGGTCAACGCCGGGCAGAGCGCGCCCACCCACGCGACGGCCAACCCGGAGCGGTCTCCACCGAGGAACCGCCCGACGCCGGCGAGGGGAACGAGGGCCAGGGTGCCGGTGACGATGGTCACCACCACCAGACCCGTCAGCGGGTCGCCGAAGACTTCGGCGGCGCCACCGAGGAGCACCGGGATGAGCGGGGGGAAGTGGAGCTCGGGCTCGCCCTCTCGACGGAACCCGTTCCCCTCCCAGATGCTCTCGCCGCTGCGCAGGTAGGCCGTGGCGTCGGTGGTGGGGGTGTCGTCGATCAAGCCGCACACGATGCGGAGCCCGCCGCCGACGACGAGGGGCAGCAACAGCAACAACCAGAAGCGCCCCGCCGACCTCGGCGGCGCCCCCGCCGTCGATCTCGGCTCGTGCTCGGTCGGGGCGGCGGTCTCCGACTCGACGGTCAGCACGGCACCGGGGGTGCCGCGTCATCCGGCGCGGCGCTGGCCGCCGGCTCCTCACCGGCCGACCGAGCACGACGCCGCGACAGAAAGGCCACGCCCACGCCAGCGCCCGCGAGCTGCACCACGGTCCAGACGGCCCGGGAGCCCACCGTCACCGCGAGGGCGACGTCTGCGCCGGCGACGGGGGTCAACGAAGCCGCCATCACCGCCTCCCGCACCCCGAGGCCCGCGGGCGCACCGACCACCACGAGGCCACAGACCCACGAGAACGTGAACGCGCCGACCGCCGGCCAGAGCGGCCCACCGAGGCCGATGGACAGCATCCCGGCGCCGACGCCGTACGTGGCCCACACCGCCACGTGCCAGGCGACGATCACGGCGAGCGGGCCGCGTTCGATCAAGGGCGAGCCGCCGACCCGTCCGGCCACGCGCCGGCCGATCTCGGGCACCACGACCACGGCTGCGACCGCGGCGGCAAGCTCCACGGCCCGCCAGGCGGGGCCCGCGTCGTCGACGACGAGGGGCACCACCGTGCCGACGACCCCGGCGAGGAACAGAGCGGCCGCCACCGACGATGCGACCTCGACGACCATCGATCCGGCCACGACCCGCTTGGGGACGCCCAGGCGTTCGCTGGTACCGATGCGGCCGACATGCTGCCAGACCGACCCGGGGACGAACTTGGCACTCTGGGTGACGAGGAAGGCGGCGCCGGCCGCGCCCGGCGCGACGGGGTGGCCGGCGCGCCGCAAGGTCGCCGGCCAGGCGAAGGCGTACGCGACCTCACCGACCGCGAAGACGAGGCCGGACACGACCAGCCACCAGGGGTTGGCCGTCCGCACCACGGCGGTGAGCTCGTCCCACTGCCGCACGATCTCGAGGACGACGAAGAGCGTCGTGAGGGTCGCCAGGGCGGCGCCGGCGGCGCGCAGCGCGGACCGGGGCACCCGGGCCGCGGCCCCTCTGGCCCACGCCGCCAATTGGTTCACCACGGGCACCCGCGCTCGATCGGGAACAGGGAAGGGGCCGGGCCGCGATGGCCCGGCCCCTTCGTCCTGCTCAGGGGGAGAAGCTGCCTCAGCCGCCGGCGGT
>CAYYDZ010000228.1:0-3050 GCA_964470715.1 uncultured Microthrixaceae bacterium
CCGGGTCCAGCGCGGACTACCCGACCTCACCAGGATCCGGCTCCACGACGTCCGTCACACCCAGGCCTCGCTGCTGATCATGGACGGCGTGCCCGTGCGACCTTCGGATCATGAGCGAGCGGCAGTGCCGGTCTGCTCATTGTCGGCGTCCAATCCCCTCGGGGGTGCTCGAGTTCGAGAGTCCAGAGCACGCCCGTTCTTCAGGTTCCGCCTCGGCGCTGCGGGCGTCCGAGCTCACAGCTGAGCCGTCGGCGCCGCACGGCCCTCGCGACGGACTCGCGGGCGACGGTTGAGCCCTTGGATGAGCAGCCCCACGAACGCGGCGATCCAGGCTGCCACGGCGACGGCGAGGGTCGCTTTGGGGAGCCAGGCGAGCGGCTCTAGGTCGATAGCGGCGCGCATGCGGTAGGTGGCGGCGCCGTACATGCCGAGGGGGAAGATGAGCGCCCAGTAGGAGGGGTGGTAGCGGAGCGGGACCCGGTTGATGAGGTGGCGCCAGATGCCGATCGCGACCATGAGTGGGAACCAGAAGGTGGCGGTGGCCCAGGCGAGGACGACGATGCCTTCGATGAACGGGGCGAGGCGTTCGATGCGGTCCGAAGTGGCGCGGGCGGCGAGGAGGTTGGAGCCGGCGAGCACGGTGATGGCGACGGCTCCGGCGGCGATCCAGGCGGGTGGGTCGGCCTCGGTGGGTTCGAGTTCGGCGAAGGTCCAACGCAGGAACACCATGGTCATGACGATGAGGTAGAGAACGAGGCCGAGGGCGAACGCGGCGATGAGGGCGAAGGCGAGGAGATCACCGGGGTGCCTTGGTAGGAGGAGCGCGCCGAGGACCACGATCGATTCGGTGGCGACCGTGAGCAGGAACCAGGTGCCGTTGATGCCCTTCTCGAGACCGGGTTTCGGTCCCTTGAGGACGACGGCGAACAAGGTCGCATAGGCGAAGAATGCCCAGAGCACGAGGCTGAGCCACCACAGGCCCCAGGCAAGTGTCCACAGGTTGTGGACGACCCCCGAGGCGCTGCCGAGCACGTTGGTGGCAGCGACGGTGGTGAGGAAGGCAAATCCTTTGGCGTGGCTGGTGATGTCGGCGGCGAGACGCTCGCGGGCGATGGCCAACCGCCAGATCAACAGCACGGCCAAGACCACGTACGTGACCGCAGCGATGGCGTAGAGGCCCTCGGCGAGCCAGGTGAGGTCTTGTTGGGCGGCGCCGATGGCGATGATGCCCGTGGCCATGACCATGGCGAAGTAGCCGGGAAACAGCGTCCGGATGTTGTCGGTGATGTTGTGGGGCCCGGCGGGCGTCACGGTCGCAGGTACCGCAGGAGCACGGCCGACCCCGCCGCGAGCGCGAGCGAGACGCCGGCGGTGGCCCAGGCGAGAGGTTCGTCGTCGGTGGCGAAGGCCTCGACGGCGACGGTGAGCAGGAACACCTGGAACGCGACGAGGACGATGACGTAGACCGCGACCGCGGAGGACGCGCGGGTGTCGCGCTGGGACGTTCTCATGGCTGGTAGCCGAGGGCCCAGATGGTGTCGTCGCGGATCTCGACGTCGATGCGGCCGAGAGCTCGAGGCGGCGGACCGGAGATGACGGTGCCGGTACGGGTGTCGAAGTTGCCTTCATGACACGGGCAGTGCCAGCGGTCCTCGTCGGCTTCGAAATAGACGACGCAGCCGAGGTGGGTGCACTTCTGGCTGAACGCCACGACCTCGTCTTCGGCGAGACGCAGGAGGATCGCGGGGTCGTTGTCGCCGGGGTACGTGAACAGGTAGGTGTCGCCGACGGCGACATCGGTGAGCGGGATCAATTCGCGTGGTACGCCGGTGTTGATGGTGCGCAGCTGGGTCCAGGCGGCGAGGCCGAGGTTGCCGGCGGCCATGACGCCGGCACCGGCCACGAGGAAGCGGGCGAACTCACGGCGGGTGACCTCGTCCTCGGCGGCGGACTCGTAGGGAAAGTCTCGTTGCCAGGTCGGCTGGGGTGTGGGTTCGTCGGCCATCAGTCCTCCAGGGCGAACGGGTCATCGAGCCACGTGCCGGTGGTCCCGTCGAGGGCGTCGATGGGGCCGAGGTCGTCGACGACGGTGAAGACCTTGGTGTGCACGCCTTGGCGTCCGAACAGCCAGTTGTCGACGATGGAGCCTTTGCGGGTGGCGTGGAACTCCTCGGGGGTGCCGTACCAGAGGGCTTCGCTGGGGCACACCGATGCGCACATGGGGGCGTAGCCCTCGGAGGTGCGGTCGGTGCACATGTCGCACTTCATCATCTGGTCGAATTCCGCGACGTACTTGGGAACGCCGAACGGGCAGGCGATCACGCAGTTCGAGCAACCGATGCAGCGGGGCTTGAGCGCGGATTGCACGATGCCCTCCTCGGTCTGCTTGATGGCGTCGGCCGGGCAGACCTGCGCGCAGGTGGGGTCTTCGCAATGCATGCAGACCATCGGTGCGGTCTGGGTGCTGACGGCACGGTCGATCCGCTCGAGATGGATGAGCGACTGGCCACGGTGGGTGCCGCATTCGGCGCAGGCCTGGACACAGGCTTCGCACCCGATGCACCGGCTGGGGTCGATGACGAAGATGGGTTTGTCGTCGATGCCGTAGCGGGTGGCTTTCATGCCGGCTGCTCCGTTGCCTTGGCGACGTGGACCGCGGCGACCTTGAACTCGGGCATCTTCGACAAGGGGTCCACGGCGCGGATCGTCAACTGGTTGGCGGCCTTGTTGCCGGGCCAGTGGTAGGGGATGAACACGGTGTCCGGCCGGATGGTGGTGACCACCGCTGCCGGCAGGGTGATCTCCCCGCGGCGGGACCGCACCGTGACCTGGTCGCCGTTGGCGATGCCGAGCGAGTCGGCCAGCTTGGGGTGGATCTCACACAGGGGCTCGGGGTACTGCTCGACGAGGCTGGCGATGCGGCGGGTCTGGGTACCCGACAGGTACTGACTGACGACGCGGCCCGTGGTGAGCCACACCGGGTACTCGTCGTCGACGACCTCGGCGGGCGGCCGGTAGGGCACGGCGTGGAAGCGGGCCCTGCCATCGGG
>CAYYDZ010000229.1:0-3048 GCA_964470715.1 uncultured Microthrixaceae bacterium
CGCGCTCGAGAGGGCGGCGCTGGCGTGCAGGGTCAGGGCGGGCACCTCGGACAGGCCCTTGACCTCGTTGTCGGCCACGAAGCTGAAGGGGCCCACGTCGGGCTGGACGGCACCGGGGCGGGCCACGTTCGGGGGCCGATCGAGCACCGCCACCAGCGCCAGCGTGGAGTCGTACTCGATGCCCGGAAGCCCCTCCTGCTCGTCGTGGCCGAGGGCGACGCCGCCGGCTTCGAGGATGCGCAGGCTCTGGGGGACGGGTGCGGTGAGCAGGACGGCGGCGGCCTCGGTGGTCTCGTCCTCGCCGTCGATGACCACCTGCCAGCGCTCGCCGCCGGCGATCACCGCCCGCACCGGGCAGTCGAGGCGGACGGGGACCTCCCGGGCGAGGATGCGGGCCAGCTCGGCCATCCCGCCCCGGGCCACGAACCGGGGGTACCCGTCGGTGTTGCCGAAGCCGCGGCACCACTCGTAGACGAGGTCCTCGGCCAGCAGGACGTCCACCCACTCGGCGAAGTTGCGGTTGCGGGTGGTGAAGAACTGTGCCCCGTGGTCCACGAGCGCGGGGCCGACCAGGCGGGTGCCGAGGCGGCCACCGACCCACCGGTCGCGTTCGAGCACGACCACGTCGAGGCCGGCTTCCTGGAGGCGGTGCGCGGCCGAGAGCCCGCTCAGACCGGCGCCGACGACGACCACGTCCACGCGGCTCACGCTGCTCGCACCCCTGCCGCCCCTGCGGTCGCCCCGTGGTCCATGGGGGCGCACGGTAGTGCCGCGCCCGCCCCGATACGGGTTGGCGGCCCCGGTGGGGCAACGGTCAGGATTGGCCCATGGCCCGTGTCCTAGTCACCGAGAAGATCGCCGACGCCGGCCTCGACCGCCTCCGGGCCCAGGGCCACGAGGTGGACGTGTCGCTGGCGCCGTCCCCCGAGGAGCTGCTCGAGCGGATCAAGGGCGCCGACGCCCTCATCATCCGCTCGGCCACCACCGTCACTGCCGAGGTGCTCGAGGCCGGTGAGGACCTCAAGGTCGTGGGTCGCGCCGGCGTGGGCCTCGACAACGTGGACGTCCCGACCGCCACCAAGCGGGGCGTGATGGTCGTGAACGCGCCGCAGTCCAACGTCCTCAGCGCCGCCGAGCACACCGTCGCCCTGCTGCTGGCCCTCGCCCGGAACATCCCGCAGGCCCACGCCGCCCTCGTCCAGGGCCGCTGGGAGCGCAGCAAGTGGGAGGGCATCGAGCTGAGCGACAAGGTGCTCGGTGTCATCGGCCTGGGCCGAATCGGCAAGCTCGTGGCGCAGCGGGCGTCGGCGTTCGGCATGCGCCTCGTCGCCTACGACCCGTTCCTCTCGCCGGATCGGGCCAAGCAGCTCAACGTCGAGCTCATGGACCTGGACGAGCTGGTGGCGGTGGCCGACTTCATCACCCTGCACGTGGCCAAGACGCCCGAGACCATCGGCATGGTGGGCAAGGAGCTGCTGGCCAAGGCCAAGCCGGGCCTGCGGGTCATCAACGTGGCCCGCGGCGGCATCGTCGATGAGGCCGCGCTGGCCGAGGCCATCGAGAGCGGGCACATCGGCGGCGCCGCCATCGACGTGTTCGCCGCCGAGCCCACGACCGAGTCGCCTCTCTTCGGCCTCGACTCGGTGGTGGTGACGCCCCACCTCGGGGCCAGCACCCGGGAGGCCCAGGACAAGGCCGGCGACACCATCGCCGAGCAGGTCGCCCTCGCCTTGGCGGGTGAGTTCGTCCCCTTCGCCGTGAACGTGAGCGCCGGCGAGGCGTCCGAGACGGTGCGCCCCTTCCTCGGCCTGGCCGAGCGCCTCGGCGAGCTCTTCGCCGGCCTCTGCGAAGGCGCCACGCCCGAGCTCGAGGTGGAGTACCAGGGCAAGCTCGCCGAGTCGGACACCCGCATCCTCACCCTGTCGGTGCTGAAAGGCCTCTTCGGCGGCTCGACCGAGGAGCCCGTCTCCTACGTCAACGCCCCGCAGATCGCCGAGGAGCGCGGGGTCGAGGTCCGCGAGACCTCGATGTCGGCGGCGCAGGACTTCGTGAACCTCATCACCCTGCGTGGGGCCGGCCACGCTCTCGCCGGCACCCTCGGCGGCGTCGACGGCCAGCCCCGGATCGTGCACGTCGACGGCCACACCGTGGAGATCCCGCCGGCGGACCACATGCTCATCGTCCGCAACGACGACCGCCCCGGCATGATCGGCATCGTGGGTCAGACCCTCGGCCAGGCCGGCGTGAACATCGCCGACATGCACCTCGGCCGCTCGGCTGAGGGGTCGGCGGCGATGATGGTGCTCGCCACCTCCGAGTCGGTGCCCGCCGACGTCGTGGCGGCGCTGGCCGCCGAGGCCGGCATCGAAACCGTCCACGCGGTCAACCGGCCCGGCGCGTAGGGGCCGACGTCGCCGGCGCCCCCCGCTAGAGGCCCAGTTCGACGTCGACCTCGTCGCCGTCGTCGATGCCCTCGGCGCGGCGCACCGCCTGCTTGACCGGCAGGACGAACGAGGCGTGCTCCTTCGAGGGGAAGACCGAGGTCTTCCACTTCGATCCGCCGAGGGTCACCTCGACGCGGATCGAGCCGAAGCCGGGCAGATCGGGCCCGCCGAACTCGTCGTCGATGGCGTCGGCCACGTCCTCGGGCAGGGTCACGAAGTACCACGACGCCTTCTCCGTGTTGTGGCGCCACAGCGGGGCCGTGAAGGTGACGTGCACATCAGGATTCGTAGCACCCTCCGGTGGCGTCCTGCGGGGGAGGGCCGGCACGCGCTATCACGGGGGCGTGCCCTTCCCCGCTGACGTCGTGGCCGCCGCGCTGGCCGAGGTCCGTGCCGCGTGCCACGCCCTGCCCGAGGTGGAGGAGCGTCCGAGCCACGGCGCCCCCACCTTCTTCGTGCGCGGCAAGAAGAGCTTCGTGATGTTCCACGACGACCACCACGGCGACGGCCGCCTCGCCCTGTGGGTGGCGGCGGCGCCGGGGGTGCAGGCGGAGCAGGTGGACGAGGAGCCCGAACGGTTCTTCGTCCCGCCCTACGTCGGCCA
>CAYYDZ010000230.1:0-3019 GCA_964470715.1 uncultured Microthrixaceae bacterium
CACTACGACCTCGCCCGCTACGGCATGGAGGTCTTCCGGGCCTCCCCCCGCCAGGCCGACCTCATGATCGTGGCCGGTCGGGTGAGCCAGAAGATGGCCCCGGTCCTGCGCCAGATCCACGACCAGATGATGGAGCCCAAGTGGGTCATCTCCATGGGCGTGTGCGCGTCGAGCGGCGGCATGTTCAACAACTACGCGCTGGTGCAGGGGGTCGACCAGGTGGTGCCCGTGGACGTGTACGTCCCCGGTTGCCCGCCCGGCCCCCAGACCCTGATGCACGGCATCCTGACCCTCTACGACACCATCCAGACCGGTGAGCTGACCCGCCGCCGCGAGGAGAGCGGCGCCGGCGCCGGCATCACGGTGGCGCAGCACGACGGGCAGGCCGAGCCCCTGGCCGTGGGCAGCCCCCGCCCCGACCGCGGCCACGTCACCATCCTCGAGAACTCCTGATGGCCGACGCCGACGACACCACGGCCGACGAGACTGCCTCCGACGAGGTCGAAGAGGTCGTCCCGGAGCCCGAGCGCCTGCATGGCGCCCTCGTCACGACCGGCCCAGAGGGCCTGGTCGTCCTGCACCCCTCGCGCGACGAGCTCGTCGCGCTGGTGAAGGCCCTCGGCGACGACGGCTTCCACCAGTGCCTCGACGTCACCGGTGTCGACTACCTGCGCCACCCGGGCCGGGGTGACCTGCCCGAAGGCGTCTCGCCCGAGCGCTTCGAGGTGGTCGTGCACCTGATGTCCCACGCCGAGCGCCGCCGCATCCGCCTGCGTGTCCAGGTGCCCGCCGACGATCCGACCGTGCCCTCGCTGTTCGACCTGCACCCCGGGGTCGAGGCCATGGAGCGCGAGACCTTCGACATGTTCGGCATCGTCTTCGACGGCCACCCCGACCTGACCCGCATCCTCATGCCCGAGGAGTGGGTGGGCCACCCGTTGCGCAAGGACTACGCCATCGGGGCCATCCCGGTGCAGTTCAAGGGAGCACCCGCCGCCCGATGAGCGCTTCCACCACCCCCAGCGACCAGCTCGTGGCCGAGACCTCCGAGGGCGCCCAGGAGATGGCCGACCGCGCCCTCGAGTCCGCCACCGAGCGCCTCCGCGAGCTGGGCTCGGTCCTGCGCCTCAGCGAGGCCGCCGCCGCCGAGCTCGGCGAGTCCGACGCCGGCGACGACCAGACCATGATCATGAACATGGGGCCGCAGCACCCCAGCACCCACGGTGTGCTGCGCCTCATGCTCGAGATGGAGGGCGAGACGGTGCTGCGCACCAAGCCCATCATCGGGTACCTCCACACCGGCATGGAGAAGACGGGCGAGGACCTCACCTTCCTCCAGGGCCCCACCAACGTCACCCGCATGGACTACGCCTCGCCGCTGTTCAGCGAGCTGGCCTTCTCCCTCACCACCGAGAAGCTCCTCGGCATCGAGGTCCCGCCCCGGGCGGTGTGGATCCGCATGCTCATGAGCGAGCTCAACCGCCTGTCCTCGCACCTGCTGTTCATGGCCACGAACGGCATGGACCTCGGCGCCGTGTCGATGATGATCTACGGCTGGCGCGAGCGCGAGGAGACCCTGCGGGTGCTCGAGCGCATCACCGGGCTCCGCATGAACCACAACTACATCCGCCCCGGCGGTGTGGCCGCCGACCTCCCCGACGGCTGGCGCGACGACGTGCTGCGCCTGCTGGACCTCATCCCGCCCCGCCTCGAGGAGTACGACACTCTGATGACGGGCCAGCCCATCTGGCGCGAGCGCCTCCAGGGCGTGGGCGTCATCACCACCGAGGAGTGCCTGGCCCTCGGCACCACGGGCCCCATCCTGCGCTCCACGGGCTACGCCTGGGACCTACGCCGCGACCTGCCCTACCTCGCCTACGACGAGGTCGAGTTCGACGTCGTGGTCGGAACCTACGGCGACTGCTTCGACCGCTACGCCATCCGCCTCAACGAGATCCGCGAGTCGATCCGCATCATCCACCAGGTGCTCGACAAGATGCCCCTGGGCGACTACCGCATCCAGGACAAGAAGGTCACGCCGCCGCCCCGCGCCCGCATCGACGAATCGATGGAGGCGCTGATCCACCACTTCAAGATCTTCACCGAGGGCTTCAAGGTGCCCGAGGGCGAGGCCTACGTCGCGGTGGAATCGCCCCGGGGCGAGCTCGGGTGCTACATCGTGAGCGATGGCAGCTCCAAGCCCTACCGCATGCACATCCGCGGCCCGAGCTTCGTGAACCTCCAGACCCTGCCCCACATGATGCGCGGCGGCCTCCTGGCCGACGCCGTGGCCATCATCTCCAGCGTCGACCCCATCATGGGCGAGGTCGACCGATGAGGACCTACTGCTTTGCTCCTCCTTCGTCGGAGCGCCTTCGGCATCTGGCCGGGCAGGTGCCCGCAGCTCCGCTCCGCTCCGCTACCTCGGGAGCCCGGTGATGGCTCGGCTCTCGCGTGACAACCTGGTCATCGCACAGGAGATCATCGCCCGGTACCCCCGGCCGAAGTCCGCCCTCATCCCCCTGCTCCACCTGGCGCAGGAGCAGGACGGCTGGCTCGCCGAGGACGCCATGGAGCACCTCGCCGAGCTCGTGGGCGTCACCCCGGCCGAGGTGCTCGGCACGGCCAGCTTCTACGAGATGTTCAAGCGCGAGCCGGTGGGCCAGTACGTCATCAACGTCTGCACGGACATCGCCTGCTCGCTGGTGGGCGGCGACGAGCTGCTCGAGCACGCCGAGGAGACCCTCGGGGTCCGCGACGGCGGCACCACCGCCGACGGCATGTTCACCCTCAACGGCGTGCAGTGCATCGCCGCCTGCACCGAGGCGCCCTGCCTCCAGACCAACTACCGGTACTCGCACCAGGTGACCAACGAGGGCTTCGACCAGCTCGTCGACGACCTGCGCAACGGCCGCAAGGACGCGGAGGTCCCGCACCACGGGGTGCTCGCCCGCGTCCGCCAGTCCATCCCCGCCGACAAGGCCGCCGGCGCCATCGTGCCCGAAGGCCAATCCGAGCC
>CAYYDZ010000231.1:0-3004 GCA_964470715.1 uncultured Microthrixaceae bacterium
GCGTGTTCAATACGCACCATTTCCGCAAACTGGACAGATTCCGCGCTCATGCCACATCCTTTCGTTTCATCCATTCAGGGAGAGCGTTCGGTTTCGCCAAATCCTTTAACTCACGGAAACGCGGATTAGGCGTCTCGCGCATGTAGTTGATTGCTCCACCCGGCACGTGATAATCCAACTCGCGCCCTGCCGCTAAATGCAGAGTGGATATTTTTTCATAATCGCTAGCTGAAATACTAAGGTCACTGTTCTTTTTTTCGTTGAATTTTGTCAGGATGTAAATTACATCCGCGTCGTGGAGTTTCTTGCCGCTTCCCGATACGTTGGTCTTGGTTACATTCTCACTCGCGCTATCCATGCCCATCTTGTTGACGGATGAAATGAGCAGGATGGAGATATTCAGTTCACGCGCCAGTTGTTTCAATGTGCGACTGATATTTTGCGACGTGGCAATCTCGTCTTTGCCATAGGCTTGAATCAACCAGTCGTAATCGAATACCACATGCTCGATGCCATGCTCTCCGATCTCGCGCTCCAACAAACCGCGCACGTCTTTCAAGTCCAGCGGAACAGCGGAAACATAAATCGGACTGTTGACGATCAGGGCTTTGGCTTCGTTGAAAAAAATGTAATCCTCCGCGCTCATATTTCCCGTCAACATGTGTCGCTTTGAAACGCCAAGCATTTCGATAAAGCGGCGGAATACCTGCTTGCTACTCATCTCACCAGACCAGATCAAATTCGGCGTAGACGGTATGCCGCGCTTTGGGTCGCCCAACGCGGAGTACAAGGCGTCCTGATGCGCCCAATAAGATTTCCCCACCTTCGGCTCACCCGCCAAAATAATCAATTCGCCTTTTTGCTTCCCGCCTGTGACTAACGATAAATAATCCCATGCGTAATGAATACCCCACACGTCTTTCGGATTACGGCGGCGTTCCTCGATTTCGTTCTCGATAATTTCGATAATCGAATGAGCATCGGGCAACGGAGGCAAAGGCTTGACCTCATCCTGCGGCGGATAGCGCGTCACGCTCCGCGCGATCTGTAATACTTCCCCCTCGGATAACGGCGGGGAACAGGAACGCAGGTTATAGGATTTCAACGCGGAGAAAATCTCGTCCTCGTTGAACCCCTTGCGACGCATACTGCCAGCCATGCGGGTGAGCGCGTTATTCCGCTCGCCGCTGATGATCTCACCCGTCTCTTTTGTTGGCTCCTGCTTGGTTTGCAACAACTCGATCATCCAATCGGGCATGTCGGCAAGAGGTGTTTGGGAAGGCTTGACGATCCACTCATAGCGATTCCCGTTCGGATGAACGGACGGCGGCGCGACCACATACCCGCCATCGCCGCGAATATCCAACCCTGCGCCAAGTTTGCCCGCGCTGTTGCGTATTTCAACTCCTGGGTGTTTGAAAAAAATATGCCTGCCGCCGCTTCCTGTTTTGCTCATCGGCGTTTCTGGCAACGCGCCATACTCCACCGCAAGCAAGGCAAGACTCTCGTACCCGTCATGGTCGCTATCCACATCCAGCACCACGATCCCCGAACGTTTACCGCACGCAATCGCAATGTTCGCGTTCGGGGCGGTATCCCACCAGCCTGTCAACATGTTCGTTTCGACAGTCGCCATATCCGCCCACCGAACCATCGGCTTCTTGTCTTGCGGCAAGCAGGGGAAGGACTGCCAGCCTGTTTTGGCGTACGCGAGAGCAAAGTCAATCGTGGTCGTGTTCATAGCAACCTCGTTTTCTCGATTACTACAGCGGGCTTATTCGCCAAGTCAATGGCGGTCTTGCTCACGCTGAACAGGTCTACCACTGTCATATTTTTCTCAATCAGTTGTTGCGTCGCGCTGGAAACATGCTCACCTGTCACGCCCATCGCCAACATTTCCTTGACCGCCTTACGCTGTCCCTTGACCTTTTCCTCGGTCAGGGTTATCCCCCGTGCCATCTGAAAACTCATGGCAATATCCCGTGCCACCTCTGGCTTGGACGTGCCAATCGCCAAAAGGTTGGCAAAGTCTTTGCGCCTTGCCAGAGCATCGTCAACCTGAATGACCTCCCCCCCTGAGGCAATCTGCCAGTCTATTGGCAGGTTTTCGGCGTTTGGCGGCAACGCCATGTTCTCAGGTTGTGTTCGGGGTGTGTTCGGGGTGTTAATGGAATCACGTTTTGGGGATACCTTGTCCCCGTTGGGGATACTGTATCCCCGTTGGGGATACCTTGTCCCCGTTGGGGATACCTCGTTGGGGGTGTCCCCGTTGGGGACACCCATCATTTCGTATAGGTCTGCAATATCTTTCGACAGGGTATCATCCTGATTTTCGGGCGGGTTTTCCTTGTCCAGCAGTTCGCCGTACCTGCGAAAAAATTCAGGGATATTGAGCCGTAAGTGCATAGTCCGCTGTTTGTTGAAAAGGAAATAGTCCTTGATAATCACCCCGCTGGCAACCAGCCTTTCAATTGCGCCGTCCGCCTGTCTTGGCGTCAGCCTCTTGCGTTCCCACCATTCCGTGCGCGAAACCGCCATCCATAGGTAGCCTTCTTTCCACACGCGCAACCCTGATATTCCGCCGTTGCGGGGCAGGGTAAAGTAGATCAACTCGTCCAAAATAAACGCTTCCTCGATCCCCCCTGCGATGTCCACGTAAATCTTTTGGCAACCGATCTTGTCCTCGGATGCGTTCTGGATTGCGGCATACTTTTTGAGAGCCGCTTGTTCGGCTTTATGCCGATCTACATCGTACTGTCCGTGTTGCTCGTCGGTTTTTTTCATTTCGTCATTCCTTATGTGCCGCCCGTCCGAGACACCTACGGGCGGCAGTTTTCATGGAAACAAAAATCCCTTTCAAATTTAGGTCTGTGGCTGAGCAGAGACAACGAGGCTTTGATTACGCCGATGATGAGTCGGGGCGATCTCAGCCACATACCTAAATCCAAAAAGGACTCCGCTCGTTGTTCTCTGTCTGCGCTTTTGTTTCGTGGTAATCAGCCAC
>CAYYDZ010000232.1:0-2961 GCA_964470715.1 uncultured Microthrixaceae bacterium
GGCGCCACCATCGGAAAGTAGCGTGGGGGCATGCGCCTCGTGGTCCGCCCGAGCGGCCCCCTCTCCGGAGTGGTCCCCATCAGCGGGGCCAAGAACTCCGTCCTGAAGATCATGGCGGCGACCACGTTGGCGTCGGGCCGCTTCACCCTCCGCAACGTCCCGGCCATCGCCGACGTGGCCTGGACGGGCGAGCTGCTGACCGGGATGGGCATGACCGTGCGCCACGAGGACGACGTGCTGACCATCGACTCGCCCCCCGACCTCGTCCCCGAGGCCCCCTACGAGCTGGTCGAGCGCATGCGGGCGTCGATCGTCGTGCTCGGCCCGCTGCTGGCCCGCTTCGGCCACGCCCGGGTGGCCCTGCCCGGCGGCGACGACTTCGGGCCGCGCCCGATCGACATGCACCTGCGGGCGCTCGAGGCCCTCGGCGCGGAGTTCACGATGGCCCACGGCTACATCGAGGGCCGCGCCGACCGGCTGATCGGCACTCGCATCCTGCTCGACTTCCCGAGCGTGGGGGCCACCGAGAACGCCCTGATGGCCGCCGTGTTGGCCAAGGGCACGACCGTCATCGACAACGCCGCCCGCGAACCGGAGATCGCCGACCTGGCCTCGTGCCTCAACCGCATGGGAGCGCAGATCCTCGGCGCCGGGACGTCGACCATCACGATCGAGGGCGTCGAGGAGCTGACGCCAGTTGAGCACACCGTCGTCCCGGACCGAATCGAGGCCGCGACCTACCTCGCCGCGGTCGGCGTGGCCGGCGGGGAGATCACCCTCGAGGGCGCCCGACCCGACCACATGACGATGCTCGTCCAGAAGCTGGGGGAGATGGGCATGCGCATCTCCCCGGACCCCGACGGGCTCTGGGCGTTGCGCACCAAGCGCCTGCGCTCGGTGGACGTCTCGACCCTGCCCTACCCGGGCCTCGCCACGGACTACAAGCCCTTCCTCGTGGTGCTGCTCGCGTTCGCCGACGGCGTCGGCATCGTCACCGAGAACCTCTTCTCGGGCCGGTTCCGCTACATCGACGAGCTCGTGCGCATGGGCGCCGACATCCGCACCGAGAGCCACCACGCGGTGGTGCGCGGCCAGGACCGCCTCTCCGGCGCGCCCGTCCGGGCCCCGGACATCCGGGCCGGCGCCGCCCTGGCCATCGCCGGCCTCGGCGCCGACGGCGAGACCGTGGTGGCCGGCGCCGAGCACATCGACCGGGGCTACGAGCACTTCGTCGACAAGCTGCGCGCCATCGGCGCCGACATCGAGCGCATCGAGGACTGAGGGCCTCCCGGCCCACGGTCGGTGTCCGGCCGGCGGTCAGTCCGGCGGCGGTCAGTCCGGCGGCGACACCGGTGGGGTGCCCCCGTCGCGCTCCTGTTGCAGGCGAGCGGCCCGACGGTTGGCCATCCAGAGGATCCAGGCGAACACGGCGATGGGGATGGCCACGACGAGGGCCTCGTCCCAGCCGCCCTGGTGCGCCAGGATCGTCGCCTCCACCACGCGGCGATGGTAGGCGGGGCACCGGCGAGAACCCGACCCCGCTCGACGGGAACAGGGGCGACCGCTTCGGGGTTTGCACGGCCATGACCGGTAGAATGGCGACCGTGGACGACCAGGCGACCGCCGAACGGGACGGCGACACCCAGACCGACCTCGACGCTCGCCTGCGCGAGACCATCGAGGCGATCCGTCCCGCGGTGCAGGCGGACGGCGGCGACATCATCTTCCACGGCATCGACGACCGCGGGGTCGTCACCGTCGAGCTGGTGGGAGCCTGCGTGAGCTGCCCGGCGTCGACGCTGACGCTGAAGGCGGGCGTCGAGCGGATCTTGAAGGACCGCGTGCCCGGCGTGACGAGCGTGATCGGCCTGGGGGAGAACGACGAGACCGTCGTCTCGCTCTAGCGGCCGAGACACGTGGCGGCGGCACGTAGCCGGCGCTGGGATGACGAGCCTCACCACTTCCGAGCTCTCGCGGGCGAGGGGTCTGGTTGGCGGGGCCCGGGACCCCCTCGCCTAGCCTCGGGAGCCGCATGAGGAACGACCCCGCCGCCCTCGTGGCCCGTGCCCGCGAGGGGAACCGCACTGCGCTCGCCCGGCTGCTGTCGCTCGTCGAGCGCGGTGGCGACGACGCGCGCGAGGTCGGTCGCCTCACCCACCCCCTGGGCGGGTCTGCCCGCACCGTCGGCCTGACCGGGGCGCCCGGGGCCGGGAAGTCCACCCTCACGAGCGCCCTGGTGAGCGCCATCCGTGCCGACGGGCTCGACGTGGCCGTGCTGGCCATCGACCCGTCGTCGCCCTTCACCGGAGGAGCCATCCTGGGCGATCGGGTGCGCATGGGCGAACACGCGCTCGACGAGGGGGTGTTCATCCGCTCGATGGCCACCCGGGGCCACCTCGGCGGGCTGGCCCTCGCCACCCCCGAGGCGATCCGCGTGCTCGACGCCACCGGCCACGAGTGCATCCTCGTGGAGACGGTGGGCGTGGGACAGGTGGAGGTGGAGGTCGCCTCGTCGGCCGACACCACCGTCGTCGTGGTCAACCCGGGCTGGGGCGACGAGGTGCAGGCGGCCAAGGCCGGCCTGCTCGAGATCGCCGACGTGTTCGTGGTCAACAAGGCCGACCGTCCGGGCGCCGCGGACACCCGGCGCGACCTCGAGCAGATGCTCGAGCTCTCGGCGGCCAAGGACGGCTGGCGCCCGCCCATCATCGAGACCGTCGCCCGCGACGGGGTGGGGGTCGACGCCCTCTGGGCCGCCCTCGGCGACCACCAGCGCCACCTCGAGTCGTCCGGCCTGCTGGAGCGGCGGCGGGCGGACCGCCTCGACCGGGAGATGCGGGCCATCGTGGCCGAGCGCCTCAACGAGCGGGCCCTGGCCCTGTGCGCCGGCGAGACCTGGGAGCGCCTGCACGACGACGTGCTGGCCCGCCGCCTCGACCCCTGGTCCGCCTCCGACCAGCT
>CAYYDZ010000233.1:0-2956 GCA_964470715.1 uncultured Microthrixaceae bacterium
AACTTTTCGACCAGCGCGGCTCGGCCTACGACCGCGCGATGAGGCGTTACCCGGACGCCCGCAGGCAGGAGTTCGAGCAGGCGGTCGCCGCGGCCGGCTTGGGGCCGGGGATGGTAGTGGCCGACGTGCCGGCGGGTGGTGGGTATCTTCAGGCCTACCTGCCTCCCGGATGCACCTGCCTGGGCCATGAACCTTGCGCGAGCTTCACGAACCATGGTGCCGTGGCGGGGCAGCCGGCTCCGCTGCTCCCCTTGCCCTGGGGGCATGCGAGCGTGGATGCGGCGATCAGCCTTGCGGGAGTACATCACCTCGACGACAAGCGGCCCTTGTTTTCCGAGCTGCGTCGGGTCGTCCGGCCTGGGGGGCGACTCGTGGTTTCGGATGTGGCGACCGCTTCGGCGGTGGCCCGCTTTCTCGACGGCTACGTCGGGGGGCACAACAGCACCGGCCACGAGGGCGCCTTCCTCGACGAGCGCACGCTTCGCGAACTGGCCGAGGCGGGCTGGATCGTGGAGAAGGCTGCGATCCGCGACTTCCAATGGGTTTTCCCGGATCGAACGGCCATGGCGGTTTTCTGCCATGAACTCTTCGACCTGCGTTCGTCCAGCCTGGCCGATACGCAGGCGGCGATTGAGGACCAGCTCGGGGTGAACACGCTCGCGAACGGCCGCACCGCCATGCACTGGTCCCTGATGACCATCTCGGCGCGGCTGGCGTGAGCGGGTCGGCGCAGCAAACGCCGTTGCTGCGGCAGGGGCCTTGTCGCCTGGTCCCTGGCCATGTGCGCGGCCGGCGCCAGCCCTGCATGCTGGCGAGCGTGCTTGCGGATGCCGATGCGCTGATGGCGCTGGAGACCACGCACCCCGGATGTGTCGGACAGGTCGTCGGAGAGGCTTGGCGCGAGGCCTTGGGGGAGCCGATTTCATCAGGGACGACGGCGCCACATCCCGCAGGCTTGCGTGCGTGGATGGAGTGGCTCGGTGCGTGTGTGGTCGTGCTACTGCAGCGCGCAGGCATCGCGGTGTTCGAAACGGCGGAGGTGTTGCATCTTTCGAGGTGGGAGAGGGGGCAGCCGGTGCGGATCACACTGTTGCTCCCGGTGATGCCCGGACGCGAGGATGCGACCGCGCGGGCATGGTTGCTGGTGCTTGAACTGTTCGGGGGCGCATTTCAAGGCGCTGAGGCGACGCGGCTGCATGAGTGCCTTCATAGGGGCCTCGAGTCGCTGCGGCGGCTGGCCCCGCGCGGAGGCAACACGCCACGCTTCCTGCGTGCCGCACACGAGCTCGGCATACCCGTGATGGCGCTCGCCTTCGAAGGCTATCAGTACGGTCACGGCGCCCGTGCCCAGTGGCTGGAAAGCACCCTGACCCTGCAGACGCCCGGGCTAGCCGTCGCTCTGGCGCGCGACAAGCTGGCTTCGGCTGCGCGGCTGCGCCAGGCGGGGCTGCCCGTGCCCGCTCACCAGGCAGTGTCTGGAGCGGACGAAGCGGTGCGTGTCGCAAGCCGACTCGGCTATCCCGTGGTCGTCAAGCCGGTCGACCGGGACGGCGGCCTGGGTGTTTCGGTGGGGCTCGAGACCGAGGACGAGGTTCGTACGGCTTTTGCCGGTGCGAGCGCGGTCTCCGCGCGAGTGCTGGTCGAGAAGCACGTCGTCGGCAGGGACTACCGGCTGACGGTGCTCGACGGGAAATTGTTGTGGGCCATCGAACGGATTCCGGCCGGGGTGATCGGAGACGGCGTCTCCACCGTCGAAGAGCTCGTCGCGCGCGAGAACCGGGATCCCCGGCGCGGGGACGGACCCCATGCCGCCTTGAAGAGGTTGGCACTCGATGACGAGGCACGGCGCCTCCTGGCGGTGCAGTCTCTTGCCGCCGACGCGGTCCCCGCGTGCGGCCAGGAGGTCCGGCTTCGTCGTATCGCCAACGTGAACGGCGGAGGCCGGCCGGTGGCGGTGAACGAGCGGGTGCATCCCGATAACGCCGCGCTGGCGGTGCACGCGGTCGAGGCCTTGAGGCTCGACCTCGCCGGGGTGGATCTGCTGATTCCCGACATCGCGCGCTCCTGGCGCGAGACCGGAGCGGCGATCTGCGAGATCAACGCGCAACCTCAGCTCGGTGCGACGACGGCGCCCCATCTTTATGGCGAAATCCTGCGCAGCCGGCTCGGGGGCGATGGACGCATTCCGATCGTGGTCATCCTGGGCGACGCGGGATCGCCCGCGCTGAGCGAGCTCTTCGTGATGCAGCTGAGGCAGAGGGGGTGGACCGTGGGCTGGTGCGACCGGCGCGGCGCCGGGGTCGACGACGAATGGCTCGTGCGGGACGGTGGCATCTTCGCCTCGGGCCAGGTGTTGCTGACCCACCCGCGTGTGGATGCGCTCGTGCTCGCCATACACGACGACGAGCTCCTGCAGACGGGACTCCCCATGGACAGGTTCCACTGGCTCGTGCTTGCCGGTGACGCGGTGGAACCACGCTTCGCTTCCGGACAGAGGGCCGGCGGGTCCGGGTCGGGAAGCAAGGCGCTCCTCGACGGGTTGCTCACCTCCTTGTTGCCGGCGTGCTCGAAACGGGTCCTGTTCGTCGAGGGTTCGGGCTTCAGCCGTGTCGGTCCGGCGCAGGGCGGCATGGCAGCCTGCGCGTTCGAGGAGATCGAGCGCGAGCGGCTGCTTGACGCGCTGGAGCAGTTCCCGGCCTGAAGACAGGGGGGCGCGGCGCAGGGAATGCGTGCGCGCGATCGAAGTCGAAGGAGGCGATGCCGACCCTCCTGCCCGATACAATGGCGCCCATCATGCCTTCACTTCCCAACTCCGATCTTCCTCGCGCCGTCGCCGACCCGGTCGCGACCAGCCTGTTCGCCGGGGCCGCTTCCGGCTATCGCGCCGCCCGCTTCCTGCCGATGTCGCGTGCCGAGATGGACGCGCTCGGCTGGGACGAGTGCGATGTCATCCTGG
>CAYYDZ010000234.1:0-2921 GCA_964470715.1 uncultured Microthrixaceae bacterium
GTGAGGGCGGGGTGGGCCAGCACCAGCCAGCGCCACCGGCTGCGGCTGGCCACGATGGCGGCGAAGGCCACCAGCACCGCCCAGCCGACGTGCAGCGACGGCATGGCCGACATCTGGTTGTTCACGCCCGTGCCCACCTGGGGGTACACGGACTGGCCGAACTGGTGGGCGGTGTCGACGAAGCCGAGATCGGGCAGGAAGCGGGGCGGCGCCACCGCCACGAGCTGGATCACGAGGCAGGCGCCGGTCAGCAGGGCGAGGACGTTGCGGATGGGCGGGTAGTCGTCACGGTGGCGGATGAACAGCCAGAGCAGGACGATGATCACTGCCGGCACGTGGGCGATCGCGTAGTAGAGGTTGGCGAACTGCACGATGAGCGGGTGGGGGAGGATGGCCTGCTGCCACGCGAGCTCGCTGGGCAGGTGCAGCCACTCCTGGGCGTCGAAGATCCACATCGCCCGGTCCTGGGCGCCCTCGGCGTGGCGCACGGACACCTTCCCGGCGATGCGCCACAGGGAGTAGAGCGAGCAGACCAGAGCGGCCTCGAGGGCGAAGGGCCGAAGGGCGGCGCCGAACCGGCTCTTGGGCCGCACCAGCCAGGCCATCGTCGCCAGCGCGACGGCGGCCACCATCGTGTACGGCCAGGGCACCCACATCCCCGCCGACGCTACTCCTCGTCGAGCGCGGACCGTCCGGCAGGCGGTTCTTCCGAACCGGCACCGGATTTCGGTGCCCTGGCACCGAAATCCGGTGCCAGATGGGGCGGCCTGCGACCATCCCGGGGGATCAGATTCGGCGAATCAGGTCCCAGAACGAGGAGGTCCGGCGCGGTCGAGCGGTCGCCGTCCGCCTAGGGTCGCCGGCCATGGGACGACGTGTGGTGGTGTGGGGGTCGGGCAACGTGGGGCGGCCGGCCATCCGGGCGGTGGCGGCGCACCAGGACCTCGACCTGGTTGGCGTCGTGGTGGCCAATCCGGACAAGGTGGGACGCGACGCCGGCGAGCTGGCCTTCGTGGAGCCACTCGGGGTCGCCGCCACCGATGACCGCTCGATCGCCCTGTCGGGCGACGTCGACGCCGTGGTCTACGCCGCGACCGCCGACACCCGTCCGGAGGAGGCCTACGCCGACCTCCTCGACTGCCTGCGCAGCGGGGCCAACGTCGTGTCGACCGCGTTCTACCCGCTGCTGCACCCAGCCAGCGCGCCGCGTGAGCTGCTCGACGTGGTCGAGCCGGCGTGCGCCGAAGGCGACAGCTCGGTCTTCGTCTCCGGCATCGACCCGGGCTGGGCGCTCGACATCCTGCCCGGCCTCGTCAGCGGCGTCGGCGCCGGCATCACCGAGGTCCGCGTGCAGGAGCTCTTCAACTACGCCCTCTACGACCAGCCCGAGGTCGTGCGCGAGGTGATCGGCTTCGGCGGCCCCATGGACGAGCTGCCCCTGATGCTCCTCGACTTCTCCCTCGACATGGTGTGGTCGCCGATGTTGCGCATCTTGGCCGACCAGCTCGAGGTCACCCTGGACGACATCGAGATCTCGGTCGAGCGCCGGCCCCTCGAGCGCACCGTCGAGGTCGACGGCATGGGCACCTTCGAAGCCGGCACCCAGGGTGCGTTCCGCTTCGAGCTCAAGGGCATCGTCGGCGGCCAGCCGCTGCTCGTCGTCGAGCACATCACCCGCATCGACGACGCCTGCGCGCCCGACTGGCCCTCGTCGTCCTCACCCGGCGGCGAGCACCGGGTGCAGCTCTCGGGCCACCCGAACCTCGTCGTGTCGGTGCACGGCACCGAGCCGGGCGAGCCCGGGGCCGCCGGCGGCGGCAACGCCAGCGCCGCCAACCGCTGCGTCAACGCCATCCCTGCGGTGTGCGACGCGCCGGCCGGCCCCCTGAGCCCCCTCGACCTCCCGATGATCACGGGGGCGGCGCAACTCGCCCGCGCCTGACCGCGCCCACTCGACCCCACCCATCGTTCTGGGTACAGAAAAGCACACGTGGTGACGGATTCCTGTACCCAGAACGGGGTGTCGGGTGGGGGGCGGGTGTGCGGGTGGGGTGTCCTCAGTCCTCGTCGCTCGCAGGGTCCGGCGCCGCGAAGGAGACGGTCACGGTGCGTTCGTCGGCGCCGCGGACGACGGTGAGCTCGACGGTGTCGCCGTCGACCGCGTCGAGGGCCGCGGCCAGGTCGTCGACCGAGGTGAGCGGGGTGTCGCGGACGGCCACGAGGAGGTCGCCCTCGGACACGCCGGCGGCGCCCGCGGGGCCGTCCTCGTCGACGGCCCGCACGAGCAGCCCCGGGCGCTCGTCGTCGAGGCCCACGGCCCTGCGCAGGCGCTCGGCCACCTCGGGCGGGGCCACGGCCACACCGAGCAGGCGCCGGCGCACGGACCGGCCGGCGAGCAGTTCGTCGACCCGGGCCCGGAGGGCGGGGTCGCTCACGCGGGCCAGGTAGAAGCCGTCGCCCACCCGGTGGGTGTTGACGCCGACCACCCGGCCGTCGGCGTCGAGTACCGGTCCGCCCGACGAGCCACGGGCCAGGGGGGCGGTGTGCTCGACCGCGCCGTGCACGACCCGGCCGCGCGGCCCACGGAAGGCCCGGTCGGCGCCGCTCACGAAGCCGACCGTTGCCCGGGGGCGGTGGCCGCCCCGGCTGAGCGCCACGACGGCGGTGCCGACCGCCGGCGGCGCGTCGGCCCCGAGGTCGGCCAGGGTCAGCGCCGGCGCGTCCCCGGTGGGCACGTCGAGCACGACCAGGTCGCCGTCGTGGTCGTCGCCGTGGACCGCTCCCTGCTCGGCGCGGCCGCCGGCGAAGGTCACCGCCACCGTGCGGTCGCGGAGGTTGTGGGCGCTGGTCAGCACGCGGTCGGTGCCGATCACGAAGCCCGTGCCCCGGCCGTTGCGGCCGATGCTCACCACGGCCGGCCC
>CAYYDZ010000235.1:0-2887 GCA_964470715.1 uncultured Microthrixaceae bacterium
TCGGTGGGCACCAGCTCCTCGTCGATCTTGGCGGCCTCCTGGCGGTGCATGTCGAGGACCCGCAGCATGTGCTCGGCGTTCTCGGCGTAGCCGGCGAAGGGACCCATGCGGGTGGCGGTGCGGGCCGAGGTGGCGTAGGCGTGGCCCGTCATCAGCGCGGTGACCGCGGCGGCCCAGGCCCGGCCCTCCTCGGAGTCGTAGGGCAGGCCGAGGGCCATCAACATCGCGCCGAGGTTGGCGTAGCCGATGCCGAGCTGGCGGAAGCGGCGGGAGTTCTCGGCGATGGGATCGGTCGGGTAGTCGGCGTTGCCCACCAGGATCTCCTGGGCGGTGAAGACCACCTCGACCGCGGCCCGGAAGCCCTCGACGTCGAAGGTGTCGTCCTCGCCGAGGAACTTCAGGAGGTTGAGGCTGGCCAGGTTGCACGCCGAGTTGTCGAGGTGCATGTACTCCGAGCACGGGTTCGAGCCGTTGATGCGGCCGGTGTTGGCCGCCGTGTGCCACCGGTTGATGGTGGTGTCGAACTGCATGCCCGGATCGGCGCACTCCCAGGTGGCCTGGGAGATCTGGCGCATGAGGTCCCGGGCGCGGATGGTCTTGACCACCTCGCCGGTCTTGACCGCCTTGAGGTCCCAGTCGGCGTCGTCGAGCACGGCCTGCATGAACTCGTCGGTGACCCGCACCGAGTTGTTGGCGTTCTGGTACTGGGTGGAGTGGCTGTCGTGGCCGTCGAGGTCCATGTCGAAGCCGGCGGCGGCGAGGACGCGGGCCTTCTTCTCCTCACGGCTCTTGCACCAGATGAACTCCTCGACGTCAGGGTGGTCGACGTTGAGGATGACCATCTTGGCGGCGCGGCGGGTCTTGCCGCCCGACTTGATGGTGCCGGCCGAAGCGTCGGCGCCCCGCATGAAGCTGACCGGGCCCGACGCGGTGCCCCCGCCCTTGAGGAGCTCGACCGACGAGCGGATGCCCGACAGGTTGATGCCGGCGCCCGAGCCGCCCTTGAAGATCGTGCCCTCCTCGACGTACCAGTTGAGGATCGAGTCCATGGTGTCATCGACGTGGAGGATGAAGCAGGCCGAGGCCTGCTGGGGCACGCCTCGCACGCCGATGTTGAACCACACCGGCGAGTTGAAGGCGGCCTTCTGGGTGACCACGAGGTGCTTGAGCTCGTTGCGGAAGGCCTCGGCCTCTCCCTCGTCGGTGAAGTAGCCGTCGCGGCGGCCCCACTCGGTGACGGTGTCGGCGACGCGGTCGATCACCTGGCGCAGCGACGACTCGCGCTCGGGGCTGCCGAGGGTGCCCCGGAAGTACTTCTGGGCGACGATGTTGGTGGCGTTCAGCGACCAGTCGACCGGGAATTCGACGTCGAGCTGCTCGAAGGCCACGGTGCCGTCGCGGTAGTTGGAGATGCGGGCGTCGCGCCGCTCCCATTCGACCTCGTCGTAGGGGTGGACCCCCTGGGTCGTGAAGTGCCGTCGGATGCCGATGCCGGTGTGCTCGGGCGCCAGTGCCATGGAAACTTCCTCCGTGCCGGGATCGGCGGTGGTGTGCTGCGGGTGGGATGAGGGGAGAAGGAGCTGCCCGGAAGCCGGCGCACCATGTCTGCCTACTGGGTGTAGGTACAACATGTTGTGCCAGCAACGCCCCCCGACGCTTCCGGGCCACAAGATGTTCGGGCATTACACCACTGTGATTTGGGGTCGTCAATCCCCTTTTCGCATCAGTGCGATTCGCTCGGGGTCGCTCCCCCCGCGCCGAGGGTGGTCGGGCGTGGGGCGCAAGAGCCGGCTGCGACACGGGTTCCCCAGGTCCGGGGGATGCCCGTCCGACCGCCCCTGGCAAGGGAAGTCGGCTCGGGCGAGGGACCCCCAAGGAGCCGTCCAAACCCGCCACGGAAAGACGCAACACCACCATTCCGGAGAACCCGTGTCGCAGCCATGTGACGGAGTTCACCTTACGGACATCCGCCTGTGTGCTTGAAGGGGAGGACCTGTGGATTTCACAGGGATTTCCCCACCCTGCCTGGGGACACCGGTCGCGGACCTGGGGACTAGCGTCGTCGATCGTGCGCCAGCTCCTGCCCGTGGCTCTCGCCGAGGTCGACCCGGTGGCTGCGTACGCCGGCGACGCCAGGCCGACACCGACCGGCCGACCCTGGGTGCTCGTGAACATGGTGGCCAGCGTCGACGGCGCCACTGCGGTCGACGGGCGCTCGGGCGCGCTCGGCGGACCGGTCGACCGCGCCGCCTTCACCGCGATCCGGGCCGTGCCCGACGTGATCCTCGTGGCCGCAGGCACCGCCCGGGCCGAGGGGTACGGCCCGCCGCGCACCCCGATGGACCTCCAGCGGGCACGGGCAGCACGCGGTCAGACCGCCAAGCCTCGCCTCGCGCTCGTCACCCGCAGTGTCGAACTGGACTTCGCCGGCGAGCTGTTCGCCGACCCGGCGAGCCGCTGCCTCGTGATCACCCCCGAGGACGCCCCCGCTGAGCGTCTCGCCGCCGCCGCGACCGTGGCCGACGTGGTCACCGCCGGGCGGGGCGGGGTCGACCTGCCCGCCGCCCTCGCCCAACTGGGCGCCGCGGGCGCAACCGTCGTGCTCGCCGAGGGCGGGCCCAGCCTCCTCGGCCAGCTCGCGGCGGCCGACCTCGTGGACGAGCTGTGCCTGACCCTCTCGCCCACCCTCGTGGCCGGCGAGTCGGCCCGCATCGTCCACGGCCCCGACCTGCCCGGCGGCCTGGCCCCCCTGCACCTCGAGCGCGTCCTCGAGGAGGACGGCGTGTTGCTGTTGCGCTACGTGGTGGTGCGGCCGGGCTGAGCGCCGACCGGCCCGTCAGTGGGCCTTGGGCGCGGTGGCCTTGAGCAGGCCGATCTCGCGCTCGAA
>CAYYDZ010000236.1:0-2844 GCA_964470715.1 uncultured Microthrixaceae bacterium
CCCGGGCTCGGTGAAGATCCGCAGCTGCATGGTCGCCGAGGCTACCGAGCGTCGGCCCAGGCGGTGGCCGCCGCCGCCAGCCCCTCGACCAGCGCGTCGCGGTGGCTGGTGCGCTCGCCGGCGCGCTCGGGGTGGTCCCACCACGGGCCGAGGCCCCGTACCCGGGGCGGCAGCTCGAGCTGGACGCCGCCGCCCCGCACGAGGTTCACCGGGTTGTCGGGGTGCAGGCCCCGCAGGGCGAAGGGGATGGTGTCGAGGTCGTCGACCAGGTCGTACTGGGGCAGCGCCGGCCGCAGGGCCCCGGCCAGCCAGGCGGCCAACTCCCGGTTCTGCCCGCCGAGCAGCAGGGAGGTGAAGAGCCCGTCGCGGCCGAAGCCGTGCAGGGCGACGACGACGTCGACGTGGTCGAGGAAGCGGGCCAGCGCCGGCGACGCCCCGGGGTCGACCAGCTTCGAGGGCACGTGCCAATTGAGGTCCTCGGGCTGCGACACCGTGTAGAGCGAGGCGCCCGACCGGTCCGCGGCGGCCGCGGCGATGGTGTCCGTGGCGACCTCCAGCGAGCCGCCGTGGAAGGCCATGAAGCCGAAGGGGGAACCCAGCCGGACGGTCTCCACCACCCCGGGCTCGGCCAGCAGGTCGGCGAACACGACGGTGATGCGGAGCTACGACGTGCGGTCGGAGGTGGACCGGGCGGCGGTGCCGGCCGCGCGCTGGGACCGGTCCCGCGGCCACAGCACCGCCACCAAGAGGGCGATGCACACGACGAGGGCGAGCAGCATGGCCACCCGGGTGGCGCCGGTGTTCTGGAGCCAGTTGGTGAGGTCGGCGCTGAGGTCGGTGACCCACGCCACCGGCCCCGGGGTCGACAGGTCGCCCCGGTTCACCCGCACCTCGTACCAGCCGTACCAGGCCAGGTACGCGCCGGCGACCACCAGCAGCCCACCGGAGATCCGGTGGATGTAGGGCAGCGCCCGGCGCAGGTGCCCGACGATCGACACCCGGGTGAGGGCGATGGCCACGGTGAGCACGGTGAGCACGAGGCCCATGCCGAGCCCGTAGGCGAGGAACACGCTCACGCCCGAGACGTAGCTGAGCTGGCTGAAGGTGGTGGCGGTGACGGCGAGGAACGGCGGCAGCGTGCAGGACAGCGAGGCCACTGCGTACGAGACGCCGAACACGAACATCGAGCCGAGGCCCCGGGTGGCGCCGCCGCGCTCGAGCTTGGGCAGGCGCACCTCGAGCTCGAAGCCCCGCAGCATGGCGATGCCGAGCACGACGAGGCCGACGCCGATGACGAGGGTGACCCACGGTAGGAAGCGGTTGATGGAGATCGAGAGGTGGCTGACGGCCAGGCCCACCGTGCCGAACACGAGCAGGAAGCCGAGGGTGACCACGCCGCCGACGGCGAGGGCCCGCAGGATGCCGGCCTGGGCGTCGGCGGCCTCGTCGCTGCCGGCGTCGTCCGTGCCGAGGAAGTAGGAGAGGTAGGCGGGCAGCATGGCGAACCCGCACGGGTTCACCGTGGCCACCATGCCGGCGGTGAGGGCGAGGGCGAAGGGCGCCTCGATCACGCCGGCCTCACGACCCGAGTCACGACAGCAGGTCCTCGTCGATGGCCGCCCGGAGCTCCTCCGCGGTGGTGGCGCCGCTGAGGACGCGCACGATGGTGCCGTCGGCGTCGACCAGCACGGTGGTGGGCATGGCCACGCCGCCGAAGGACGCGAGCAGCGAGCCGTCGGGGTCGCGGCCGACGTCGTAGGTGATGCCGGTGTCGTCGACGATGGCCTGGCCTTCGGTCTCGCTGTCCTGGACGTTCACGCCCACGAAGGCGACCTGGTCGCCGACGTCCTGGTGCACCTGCTCGAAGGCGGGCATCTCGCGGACGCAGGGCACGCACCACGACGCGAAGAAGTTCACCACCATCGGGGTGCCGGCGTAGTCGGCGACCGACGCCTCCTCGCCGTCGAAGGTGGTGTAGTCGGAGGTGGGCGCCGGCCGGCCCACGGTGTCCTCGCCCTCGCCGAGGGACGGCACGGTGGCCACGTCGTTGTCGAGGGTGACGATGTTGGGGTCGTCCTTCTTCTCGCCCACGCCGAGCAGCAGGCCGGCGACCAGGCCGGCGATGGCGAGCGACAAGAGGGTGGCGATCACCACGGTGGCGAGCGGGACGCGCCGACCGGCGGCCGGCGGCTCGTCCGCAGGCGCCTCGTCCTGGCGCTTCTCGTCTTGCTCGCTCACACCGGAAGGTTACGAGCGAACCGGGCGGCGTCGACAGTCGCGCCCGGGAGGAACGGGGGCCTCGACCACGGGCAGTCCGGGGGTCGCGATCGGCACGGGAGGGGGGAGACCCGTGTTCGATCCGTTGCCCCGGACCGCCCTTGTGTGGTGCAGGCCCCGGTGCCCCGGGCCGTGTGGCCCGGGGCGGGGGGATCTGGGGGTGTCAGGCGACGCCGGCCTCCAGGAGCTCCTGGGGGATGGGGATCTCCACGAAGCGGTCCTCGGGACGAGGGCACTTCGGGGGACGGCCCCGCCGGCGCTTGTGGGCGAGGATCTTCCCGTTGGAGATGAGCTGGCCGCCCCAGACACCCCAGGGCTCGTGACGCTCGAGCGCCCCGGCGAGGCAAGGGGCCATGACCGGGCACTCGGCGCAGATGGCCTTGGCCTGGGCGATGTCCTGCAGCTCCTCGGAGAAGAACAGCCCGGTGAGGGTGCCGGCGAGGTCGGCGCAGCGCGCCTGGGCCCGCCAGTTCTTGCCCTGGAGGCTGGTTTCGAGGCTTTCGTCGATGAGCGGGGCCGACATGGCGATTCCCCTTGCCTTTCTCGGTGTTCGTCGGATGGTGTTGA
>CAYYDZ010000237.1:0-2811 GCA_964470715.1 uncultured Microthrixaceae bacterium
CGGCGTCGATGACGAGGCCGGTGGACTCGGGCACCTCGGCCCAGTCCCCCGGCAGGTCGGAGATGGGCTCGGACACGACCACCCGCGAGGTCTCGTCGAGGTGGGCGAGGCGGGACTCGTCGGGGTGCAGACGCTTCAAGGTGTCCAGGTCGTTCGACACGAACAGGGTGCGCGACCGGTGCTCGGTGGAGTAGCGGGCGGCCCAGAGCGAACGCCCGTCGCTCATGGCGTAGGTGCCCTGCATGGGGTGCTCGATCCCCTGTGCCCGCCCGACCGTCTCGACCACGCCGATGGCGCGGGCCAGGCCGGCGAGGGGATCGTCCTCCGCGCCCAGGGTGAGGGCCAGACGGAACAGGACCTCGGTGTCGGTCGACCCCTCCAGGGCGTCGAACTGCTCGCGCGAGAGCGCCAGCAGGAGGTCGCGCCGCACCTGGTGGAATCCGTCGATGAAGCCGTTGTGAACGAAGAGCCAGCGCCCGTGACGGAACGGATGGCAGTTCGTCTGCTGCACCGGGCTGCCGATGCTGGCCCGCACATGGGCGAGGAACAGCGGCGAGGTGAGGTGGCCGGCGAGGTCGCGAAGGTTGGCATCGTTCCACGCGGGTTCGATGCTGCGGAAGCGGCCCGGATCCTCGCTGCCCAAGGCGTCGTACCACCCGAGCCCGAAGCCGTCGCCGTTGGTGGTCTCGGCACCCATGCGGGAGTGCAGGCTCTGGTCGATGAGGCCGTGACGGGTGCGGTAGAGCAGTTCGTCGATGACCAGAGGCTTCCCGTAGTACGCGTTCCATCGGCACATGCCTCTCGTCTACCGCGCCCGGCGGCGGGAGGGAAGGGGCGGAGGTCCCACGCCGGTGGAGGCCGTAGCGTGGGCCCAGGGCCGCCCCCACCCCGACCCGAGCCCTGCGGAGGACCTCACGGTGAGCGCACCGACCATCACCCTCATCGGCGCCGGCGGCATGTCGTTCGGGCCGACCATGGTGAACGACCTCGTGCACACGCCGGCGCTGGCGGGTGCCCGCCTCGTGCTCCACGACGTCAACGAGGAGCGCCTGGCCCGCGCCTACCGCTTCGCGGCCAAGCTGAACGCGGCGTCGGGTGCGCCACTGCGCCTCGACCGCAGCGTCGACCCCTCGGTGGCGCTCGCCGGCGCCGACTTCGCCATCAGCAGCGCCGAGTTCGGCCGCTACCGCTACTGGCGCCAGGACTACGAGATCCCGAACCGCCACGGCGCCCGCCAGATCAACGGGGAGAACGGCGGGCCGGGGGCGGTCTTCCACTCGCTGCGCAGCATCAAGAACACCCTGTCGATCTGCGCGTCCATCGAGGAGCACTGCCCCGACGCCTTCCTCGTCAACCTGTCGAACCCGATGAGTCGGGTCACCCTCGCCATCAACCGCGGCACCCGGGTGGCCAACGTGGGCATGTGCCACGAGGGCCCCATCGGCGTCGTCCGCCTCGCCAAGCTGCTGCGCGTGCCCGCCAAGCACCTCGAGGGTCGGGCCTCGGGCATCAACCACTTCACCTTCTTCACCGAGCTCATCGACACCCGAACCGGCGAGGACCTGCTCCCCGCGCTGCGCGAACGCTTCTCCAAGGCCTTCTTCGACTACCCGGCCCGGTCGGTGCCGCTGTGGAAGGCGATGATGAAGCCGCTCCCGCTCGCCGGACTGGCCGACCAGGTCTACACACCGCTCGTGGCCCACATGGTCCGGGAGTACGGCCTGGTGCCGTGCTCGGTGGACAGCCACATCGGCGAGTACCTGCCCTTCGCCCTGGACGTCGGGCCGTACCACCCCACCCACATGGACTTCTTCGAGCGCTTCGACGCGGCCACCGAGCGCCTCACCACCTGGGCGGCGGACACGACCGTGCCCCTCCCCCTGCATCGCGTCGGACACAGCCTCGAAGAGGTCATCCCCATCATCGCGGCGCGCTGGACGGGCGAGCCGACCCGGGTCATGGCCGTCAACGTGCCCAACCGGGGGTACCTGCCCGACGTGGTCGACGGCGCCATCGTCGAGGTGGGCGCCACCGTCGACGGCGACGGCATCCACCCCGACGAGATGCCACCCCTCGGCGAGCCCCTCGCCGGCTGGGTGGCGACCCAGGTCGAGCTGCAGGACCTCGTCGTACGGGCCGCTCTCGAGCACGACCCCGACCTCGCCTACCGCGCCGTGGTCGAGGACCCCTGCTCCCCCGCCGACGAGTCGGCCTGCCGGGCGCTGTTCGACGAATTGGTGGAGCTCCAAGCGGCCGAGCTCCCGTTCTGAACGGTGGTCGCACGGCGATGACCGAGGCCCGATCGAACTGGGAGCGCATGCTGGCCGGCGAGCCGTACATCGCCGACGACCCCGAGATGGCTCGCCAGGCCCAGCGGGCTCGCGCCTTCGAGGCGACCTACAACGACCCCGGCATCAGCGAGGACGAGCGGGCCCGGGTCCTCCGCGCGTGGCTCGGAAGCGTGGGCGACGGCACCTACCTGCGTCCGCCCTTCCACGTCGACTACGGCTTCAACCTCCGCATCGGCGTCCACGGCTACGCCAACCTCGGCCTGGTGGCTCTCGACGTGGCCCCCATCACCATCGGCGACCACGTGCAGATCGGCCCCCACGTGCAACTCCTCACCCCGACGCACCCCGTGGAGCCGGGGCCGCGCCGAGACAAGTGGGAAGGCGCGGCGCCCATCACCATCGGCGACAACGTCTGGTTGGGCGGCGGCGCCATCGTGCTCGCCGGCGTCACCATCGACGACGACTCGGTGGTCGGCGCCGGCGCGGTCGTCACCCGCGACGTCCCCGCCGGCGTCGTCGT
>CAYYDZ010000238.1:0-2800 GCA_964470715.1 uncultured Microthrixaceae bacterium
GTGTTCGCCCCGGACTCGATCATCCTCACCGGCGGCGGGATGAAGGGCGCGGTGCTCCCGGACGGCTGGCTCGACGCCGTCCACCGGTACCTGGGCGTCGATCGGCTCCGCAAGGGCTACGGCTTCTCCGAGGGCGGCACGTTCCACTGGCGTTGCGAGCTCGACCGCTACCACCTGATGCCCTGGGTGATCCCGTTCGTGCTGGACCCGGATACCAGCGAGCCGCTTCCCCGGACCGGCGTCGTCACCGGTCGGGGCGCCTTCTACGACCTGCTCTCCGACAGCCACTGGGGCGGTGTGATCACCGGCGACGAGCTCACCATCGACTGGGACACGCCGTGCGCATGCGGTCGCACCAGCCTGCACATCGCCGACGACATCGTCCGCTACACCGAGAAGGAGGACGTCGACGACGACCGCATCACCTGCAACGCGACGCAGAGCTTCGCCGAGGAGGCGGTCGACTTCATGGCCGACTTCGCGCTGTGAGTGGGTTCTCGGTCCCGCTGTTCCTGCGCGGCCAGGTGATCGAGGACGACCTCGTCCCGTTCGGCCTGCGCACCCGCGGCGGCTTCTCGGCGCCCGACCCGCACCACTACGTCCACCGGATCCCGCTGCGCAGCCCGGGTGACCTCGCCGACCTCTACACCCTGACCTTCGACGACCTCGTCGAGCTCATGGAGCGACTCGGCGAGGCGCTCGACTTCGACACGAACGTGCACCTCCAGCAGGCCTTCGAGGCGTCCGTCGCCGCCAACCCGCTGCCCGAGGAGATGCTGCGGGTCAGCTACGAGGTGCTGCGCCCGATCTTCGCCCGCGACGCCGTGGTCGAACTGGCCGAGACCAGCGTCGGGATCGACCATCTCGAGGGCTGGGTCCCTCGGCGCATGCTCGACGGCCGGGAGCTGCGGGTCCGGGCCTTTGGCGCCCGCACCCTGCACATCCCTGCGGGCAACGGCGGCATCGTCTCGGCGCTCACCATCCTGCGCAGCGTCATCACCCGCAGCGACGCCATCATCAAGGCGCCGTCGAACGACCCCCTGACCGCGATGGCCATCGCCCGCACCTTGGCCGACATCGCCCCCGACCACCCGGTCACCCGGCACCTGGTGGTCGCGTATTGGAAGGGCGGCGACGAGGTCGTCGAGTCGGCCCTCTACCGACCGGAGCACATCGAGAAGATCGTGGCGTGGGGCGGCCTGGCGTCGGTCCGCCACGTGAACAAGTACCTCCAGCCCGGCCTCGAGCTGATTGCGCTCGACCCGAAGCGGTCGGCGACCATCATCGGGCCCGAGGCCTTCGCCGACGAGGCCACCCTCGACGAGGTAGCGGCGCGCGCCGCCGTGGACGTGGGGGTCGCCAACCAGGAGGGCTGCGCCAACGCCCGGGTGATCTACGTGCTGAGCGGCACCGACGCCGAAGGGCTCGAGCGGGCCAACCGGCTGGGCGAGCGCATCTACCAGAAGATGGTGGACCTGCCGCCGTACGTCAGCACCCCGCCGACCTACGTGAACCGCGAGCTCAAGGACCACCTCGACGCCACCCGGCTCGAGGACGACTGGTACCGGGTCTACGGCGGCGAGCAGAACGAGGGGGCGGTCATCGTCTCCCAGCTCGACGAGCCGGTGGACTACAGCGCCCTGCTGTCGTGCCGGGTCGCAAACGTCGTCCCCGTCGACGGCATCGAGAAGGTCACCGCCTCGGTCAACGCCTACACCCAGACCATCGGGATCTACCCCGAGTCGCTCAAGACCGAGCTGCGCGACCTCCTGCCGCTGTTCGGGGCCCAGCGCCTCACGTCCCTCGGCTACGCCTGCAACGTCACGGTGGCCATGCCCCAGGACGCCATCGAGCCGATCCGGCGCATGTGCCGGTGGATCGTCGACGAGGAGTGCGACTCGGCGCGGGTGACGCCGATCTGGGAGCTCGCGGCCCCGGCGGCCACCGCTCCCCGGTGACATCGACAGGACGTCGAGGATCTGGTGGGCCACGATCGGTCCGACATCGCCGTGGCTCGGCGAGCATCGTGCGACCTGCACCGCCCGCCTCTGCTCCACCAAGGCGCATCGCGCTGGCCGATGCTCACGCGGATGGTCGTAGAGCGACCGTCATGCATCGTGTCGCCATCGGCGCGGGGTGCCCGCTCCTCTCGATCAGGGTTCGAGGGCGGCGGCGAGACGGGCGAGGGTCGCCTCCATCGTGCGGCGGTTGTGCTCGCCGCGCTCGGCGACGCCGGAGATCGAGACCGTGAACTCGATCACCTCGGGCGGCCGGCCCTCGTCCCACGTCTCGGTGACGAGGCAGCCCGCCTCGGTCGGCTCGATGCGGTACGCCCACTTGGCGAACCGGAGGTCGCCGAACACCCCGTCGAAGGCGAAGACCCGCCCGGGGACCCACTCGGTCACCTCGCACTCGGTGGTCCACTCGAACTCGCCGTTGCGGTTGTGGCCGGTGAACACCGAGCCGACGCCGGGGGCGACCGACTCGTCGTTCCAGGCGCAGGTGTGGCACTCGGGCGACCACTCGCCCATGCGGGTGATGTCGGCGATCGCTGCCCACACCTCCTCGGCGGGGGCCTTGATCTCCCGGGACACCTCGACGTGCTCGCTCACGCCGCAAACCGTAGGCGATCTTCCCTGCGTCGCTCGAGGCGACCCGGCGGCGATGCGCCCGAGCATCAGGAGGTCTCGGCGGCGAGCACGCGGAGGGTGGCGAGGGTGGGGTCGGCGGCGTAGGCGATGCGGACGCCGGCGCGGCGGGCGTGCGCCAGGGCGCCGAGGACGGCCGGCGTGAACTGTTC
>CAYYDZ010000239.1:0-2766 GCA_964470715.1 uncultured Microthrixaceae bacterium
TCGTCGCCCGATCCCCCACCGGAGGTACCACCGCAGGCGGCGATGAACAGGGCCGCGACGACGGCCAGGGCGACGAGGAAGGGTGCGCGGCGCATGAGCCGCAGGCTACGCGACAGGTTGGCGACAGGGCAGGGCCGGAAGTCCCTGCCCTGTCGCCTCCCCGGTCCTAGAAGTTCTCTTCCTCGTACTGGGCGATGGCCTCGTCGACCTCGGACTGGGCGTCGATGAGCACCGAGGACGGATCGCCGTCGTTGAAGTACATGTCCTCGAGCGCACCCGTCATGGCCGCACGGAACTCCGTGTAGGGCCCGAGGGTGATGCCCGGGAAGTCCGGCTCGACACCGTTGAGGAGCTGGTCGTAGCCGAGGGCCAGCCACTGGCCCGAGAGCGTGTTCTGCCAGGTCTCCTGGAGCGCCGGGTCGGCCGCGGCCGATTCCAGCAGCGGCAGGTACGAGCCCTGGAGGTCGTTGAAGACCTGGCTCTCGGTGGTGTTGATGAACTTCAGGAAGTCCCAGGCCGCGGCTTGCACCTCCGGGGGCGTCGTGTTGGTCAGGTAGTACACGCCGCCGCCCACCTGGGGTCGGCCCGGCTCGGACACGCCCGGCAGCTGCGTGGCGCCGATGTCCAGGCCCTCGAGGTCGAGGCCCTCGACGTTGATGCGCCCGTCGCCACTCAGTTGGCTGGTGTCGAGCTGACCCTTGAGGAACGACTCGATGGACGTCGCTGCCGTCGTCGTCTCGACGGCCATCGACGACCGCTGCGTGGCCATGGCGGTGTACTGGTCGATCTGGCCGTCGGTGTCGGGGATGGGCAGCATCAGGCCGTCGTCGGCCATGTCGTTCAGGTAGGTGAACAGGTCGGTGAGCTGCTCGTTGTCCTCGAGAGTGGCCTCCGTGGCGGGCGCGTCGCGGCCGTCGCCGTTGTTGACCAGCTCGACCCCCTCCCCGGTCATCCAGGACTCGACGAACGACGAGGTCGCCACCTGCACCCACGGCGCCTCGACGCCGGGGATGTCGGCGTCGGCGATGGCCTGGGCGGCCTCGCGCATCTCGGCGAGGGTGGTCGGCGGGTTCTCGGGGTCGAGGCCGGCCTGCTCGAAGTGCTTCTTGTTGTAGTAGAGGATCGGCGTCGACAGGTTCATCGACGCCGGCCACACCACGTCGTCGATGCCGTAGTAGTCGAGGGCGATGGGCAGGAAGTCGTCGGTGTTGAACGAGTCGTCGGCCTCGTCGCACGACGTCAGCGGGATCACGGTGCCGCTGTCGGCCATCGACTGGTTCTGGATGTCCTCGAGGATGGCGATGGCGGGCAGGTCGCCGCTGGGGATGGCCTGCTGGTACTTCCGCTGGAGCTCTCGGTAGGACGCACCCTGGCTCTCGATGTTGACCTGCACCTTGTCCTGGGACTCGTTGTACTGCGCGGCGAGGTCCTGGAGGGCCTGTTCGGTCTTGGCCACGTAGGCGTGCCAGACGGTCACCTGGACGGGGCCGGTGGCGCTGTCGAGGGCGTCGACGGGGCACTCGGGCAGGTCGGCGGCGGCGTCCTCCCCGCCGTCGTCCCCACCGTCACCGCTGTCGCCGCCGCCGCTCGTGCCACCACAGGCGGCGACGACGAGGGCGAACAGCACGGTCAGCACGAGGGCCAGGAAGGTCCGGGAAGGTCGGGAGGTGCGGCGCATCACACTTCTTTCTGGTGGTCGTTCTTCATGGGTCTGATCAGCCCTTCACCGCACCGGCGGTGAGGCCGCGGATGAGTTGGCGCTGCAGGAAGATCAGGAGCAACAGGACGGGGACGGCGGCGATGATGGCCGCGGCGAAGCCGATGTTCGACTCCTCCACGTTGCTCGCCGCCACGGACTTGAGGCCGATCTGCACGGTCTCCCACTCGGAGACGGTGACCACGGCGCGGGGCCACAGGTACTGGTTCCAGGCGGCCAGCAGCGAGATCACGCCGAACGATGCCACCACGGGGCGGGTGATGGGCACGGCCACCCTCGTCATGAAGGCGAAGTGGCCGTAGCCGTCGAGCTTGGCCGCGTCGAGCAGGTCCTTCGGGATGCCCATGAAGCCCTGGCGGATGAGGAAGATGCCGAACGCCGTGGCCAGGAAGGGCACCGTGAGGCCCGGGTAGGAGTTGAGCCAGCCCAGGTCGCGGATGGTGCCCACGTTGGGGATGAGCGTGACCTCGATGGGCAACATGAGCGTGGCCATGAAGATCACGAACACGAGGCGCTTGAACGGGAAGCGCAGGAACGCGAAGGCGTAGGCGCACAGGATGGACGTGGCGAGCTGGCTGACGGCGATGATCACGGTGACCACGGCGCTCAGCGCCATGCGCCGGCCGAGCTCGCCCTCGGAGAAGGCCCGGGAGAAGATGTCCCACTGGACGTCGACGGGGTAGAGCGGGAGGCCCTCGTTCACGTAGGCCACGGGGGTGGACAGCGCCCGCACGAGGGTCATCCAGACCGGGAACAGCACGAAGAGCGAGAGGAACGACAAGAACAGGTACCAGCCGACGTTCTTGGCCGTTCGGGCGTGCTTGCCGGGCATCGCGCCCACCGCGGTGGTGGGCGCCCCGAGGACCGGCGTCGGGTCGTTCAGCGCGATGGTGTCAGCTGCCATAGTGCACCCGCCGATCCAGGATCAGGAACTGGCCCATCGTCACCAGGAAGGTGATCCCGAACAATCCCAGGGCCATCGCGGATCCCTCCCCCAGGTCGATGGGTTGTTGGAGCTGGAAGATCTTGAACACCAGCGTCTCGCTGGC
>CAYYDZ010000240.1:0-2764 GCA_964470715.1 uncultured Microthrixaceae bacterium
GCGAAGCGCTGCATGCCGGCGCCGGCGCCGCCGCGTCCGTCGGCGATGCGGTAGGTGCCGGCGGCGTGCCAGGACAGCCGGATGAACAGCGGCCCGTAGTGGCCGTAGTCCGCCGGCCACCAGTCCTGGGAGTGGGTCATGGCGGCGACGAGGTCCTGCTTCAAGGCCTCGACGTCCAGGCCGGCGAAGGCCTCGGCGTAGTCGAAGTCGTCGTCGAGGGGGGAGGCGTGGGGACCGTGCTGGTGCAGGACGGAGAGGTCGAGCTGGTCGGGCCACCAGTCTCGGTTCGAACGAGGCCGCACGTCGGTGCGGGGCTCGGGGGCGGAGATCGCCGGGTTCTCGCTCTCGCTGGTGCTCTCGGTGGCGCTGTTGTCGTGGGTGTCGGACACGGTGGTGCTCCTCGGTGGCGCGGGTGGCGGGTGGTGCTGCGCTACCCGCCACTCTGCGCCCGGATGCTCGATCAGGGAAGTTCCCCTTTCCTCTGCACTCGATAGCCTGAGACTATGAACCGGCCCACCGTCCAGCAGCTGCGGTACGCGGTCGCCGTGGCCGACGAGCGCCACTTCGGTCGCGCCGCCCGGGCCTGCTTCATCAGCCAGCCCGCCCTCAGCAACCAGATCCGCGAGCTCGAGACGAAGCTCGGCGCCCAGCTCTTCGAGCGCACCAACCGGGGCGTGCTCGTCACCGCCGCCGGTGACGAGGTGATCGCCCGGGCCCGGCGCATCCTCAGCGAGCTCGACGATCTCTGCGAGGCCGCGGGCGACGCCGGCGGCGAGCTCGGTGGCTCCCTGCGTCTCGGCGTCATCCCCACCATCGCCCCCTACCTGCTGCCCAAGGCCATCCCCAGCATCGAGCGAGCCCACCCGGGTGTCGAGCTCTACCTCCGCGAGGACCGCACCGAGCCGCTCATCGCCCAGCTCCAGGCCGGCGACCTCGACCTCATCCTCCTCGCTCTGCCGCTGCACCGGCCCGGCATCGACGAGCTCGCCCTGTACGACGAGCCCTTCCTGCTCGCCGTGCCCGAGCACCACGCCCTCGCCCGCGGCCGCCGCCCGCAGCTCTCGGCCCTCAGCCAAGAGCGCCTGGTGCTGCTCGAAGAGGGTCACTGCCTGCGTGATCAGGCCCTCGCCGTGTGCGAGCTGGCCGGCCACGACGGCCTCGTCGAGGTGCAGGGGACGAGCCTGCCCACCGTCATCCAGATGGTCGGCTCGGGCCTCGGCGTCACCCTCCTGCCCGCCACCGCCATCGAGCGCGACGTCCACCCCGGCGAGCGGGTCGTCGTCCGCGAGCTGCGCCCCGACGTGCCGACCCGCACGGTCGGCCTGGCCTGGCGCTCCTCGTCGGCCCGGGCCGACTCCTACCGCGCGCTCGGCGAGGTCATCGCCGACGCCGGCCGCGCCACCATGACGGCGTTCTTCGACCGGGCGGCGTCGTAGGCGAGGTTCGGGGGAGGGGGGGTCCCGGCGCCCTTCAGGCGGTCGGGGCCTCGACCAGGGCGGCGAGCTTGTCCATCGACATGCGCCAACCCAGCTCGTTGTCGGCGGGGCGGACGCCGGCGGGAAGGCCCTCGTGGGTCCCCGTGACGAGCGTCGAGCCGTCGGGCCCGTCGGCGAGGCGGTAGGTGATGGTCATCACCCCCTGGAGGGCTGGGTCGTCGGTCTCGAACTCGACCTCCTGCACCACCTCCTCGTCGGGCACCAGGCGCACGAACCGCCCGTGGTGGGTGTCGGTGCTCGATGACGACTTCCCGGTGCCGTCGTCGACGTCGTAGGTGAGCGAGATGCGGAACGCTCCACCCTCGCGGGCGTCGAAGGCGTGCACCTCGCTGGTCATCCCGTCGGGCACCATCCACTGCTGGACGGCGGCGGGGTCGAGCAGCGCCCGGTAGACCGTCGCCCGGGGGGCGGCGATCGACCGCGTCGACTCCGTCGTGGCCATGCGGCGAACCTACCCATCGGTCTCCCGGCGCCGGCGGCGGCGACGGGGCACACTCGCACGATGCGCTTCGTCGTCATCGGGGCCGGTGCCATCGGGGGAGTGGTCGGTGGGCGGCTGTTCGAGCAGGGGCACGACGTCGTGCTCGTGGCTCGCGGCGCCCACCACGACGCCGTCCGTGACCGGGGCCTCACCATCCAGTGCCCGACCGGTGAGGTGACCCTGGCCGTCCCGGTGGTCGACCACGTCGGGCGCCTGGACCTCGGCACCGACGACGTCGTGCTGCTGGCGGTCAAGAGTCAGGACACCGCCGGCGTCGTCGCCGACCTCGATCCGGTGGCGCCCGTGGGGCTTCCCGTGGTCTCGCTGCAGAACGGCCTCGAGAACGAGCGCGTCCTGCTGCGCCACTTCGATCCCGTCTACGGCGTGTGCGTGATGTTCCCCGCCACCCACGTCGAACCTGGCGTGGTGCAGGCCAACTCGACGCCCGTCGAGGGCCTCCTCGACCTCGGTCGCTACCCGGCCGGGGGTGGGAGCGACGCCGACGACGGGTCCGACGAGAACGCCGCCGCCATCGCCGAGGCCTTCGGCTCCGCCGGCTTCGTCTCCGAGGTGCGGCCCGACATCGTGCGCTGGAAGGCGGCCAAGCTGCTCCTCAACCTGGCCAACGCCGTCGACGCGGTTTGCGGGCTCGAAGGCGCCGGCGGCGAGCTCTACGTGCGCGCCCAGGAGGAAGGCCGGCGTTGCCTCGCCGCCGCCGGCATCGACCACGTGTCCGAGGAGGAGGACGCCGAGCGCCGCGGCGACCTGATCCAGCTCCGTCGCATCG
>CAYYDZ010000241.1:0-2737 GCA_964470715.1 uncultured Microthrixaceae bacterium
TCGGTGACCGCCTGGACCGGATCGACGTCCTGAGCGCCGGCTGCCACAGAGGTCAAGAGGACAAGTGCGCCGGTGATGCCGGCGCCCACCAGGAGCTTCTTCTTCATCGCTGACACGCTCCCCTCGTGCGTGACCCCGCTGTACGAGGTGCTGACATGTCCGATTCCTTTCGTTGGTTCCACCACGCGGGCTGTTCTCCCGCTCGCCAACGAACCTACGGAGGGCCGATCACGAGACCATGACGCCGATGTGAACGGCTCCACACAGCCGTCTCGCGCTCGTGCCCCGCGAATCTGACCTGTTTCTTTCACATTGCTGATCGAACCCTGGACGCGTCAGTGGGGCGCCCTGAAGGACGCCCCACTGGTGCTGCTGCCGGCCGTGGCGGCCGACGGAGAGTGGCCTGGTCAGACCGCGGCGTCGCCCTGCTCGCCGGTGCGCACCCGCACCAGGCGGCTCAGGTCGACGGCCCAGATCTTGCCGTCGCCGATCTTTCCCGTCCGGGCCGCCTCGGTGATCAGGTCGACCGCCTTGTCGGCGTCGGCGTCGTCCACGACGAGGTCGAGGCGCACCTTGGGCACGTAGTCGACCTTGTACTCGGAGCCCCGGAAGGTCTCGGTCTTGCCGCCTTGGCGGCCGTAGCCCTGCACCTCGCTCACGGTGAGGCCGACGATGCCGGCGTCCACCAGGGCGGCGCGCACCTCGTCGAGCTTGAAGGGCTTGATGATCGCGGTCACGAGGACGGGCATGTCTTCTCCAGGAGGGATGGATCGAGCGGGGCGGGAACGGCCGACGCCACGTGGTTCAGCAGTGCGCTCAGGCGCCGTCGGCGAGCTGGCCGTTCGAGCGGCTGCGGCGCTCGAGCAGGTAGCCCCGGGACCGCACCGTGCGGATGGCGAGGCCGACGGGCTCGAGGCGGCGGCGCAGGCGCAGGACGTGCACGTCGAGGGCGTTGCGCCCGGGGGCGCCCGAGGGCCACCCGGCACGAGCCAGCGCATCCCGGCTCACCACCGCACCGAACCGGTCCAACAGGGCGGCGGTGAGACGCAGCTCGACCGGCGGCAGCGCGACCCACTCGTCATCCAAGCGCAGGACGCCGTCGTCGTCGAGCACGGGCGGGGCGGCGCGCAGGTGGCGACAGCGCCGCTCGAGCCCGTCGACACGGGCCCGCAGGTCGATCTCGTCGGCCGGCACCCGTATCCAGTCCTCGAGGCCGTCGTCCACCGCCGGCGGCGGGGCGTCGGTCTGCACGAGCAGGAGACGGGGCCGACCCTGGTCGCGCAGCTGGTCGAGCCGCTCGGCCTCATCGGGCCAGCGCACGAGGACCACGTCGTTCTCCGGCATCGCCAGCGGACGGTACGGAAGCGAGGTTTCCCAAGTGTTTCGTCGAAGTGAATTGGCCCGACGGCGCCAAATTCCGCCGCCGCGGGACCCCCGGCTAGCGTTCGGGACGCCATGAAGCGCCTACCGGTCAAGCCGCACGTCGCCGTCATCCTGCTCGGCGTCGCCATCGCCCTGTTCACCCTGGGGTCGGGCACCGTGCCCGTGTTCACCCAGTGGCACGACGAGTCGTCGATCAGCCGCGAGGTGTTCGTCAACATCCCCGACGTGTTGATCGTCGCGTTCTACACGGTGATCCCGATCATGCTCGTGTACGGGGCGGTGCTGTTCAGCCAGCGCGTGCGCAACTGGGAGCGGGGCGCGCCCGACGACCGCCGCACCACCCCCAAGAACCTCAAGCGCCGCATGAAGGACTTCCGGGCCGGCGTGTGGATGCAGACCCTGCTGCGCGATCCCGCCGCCGGCGTCATGCACTCGCTCATCTACTTCGGCTTCCTGGTGCTGCTGGCCGTCACGGCGACGCTCGAGATCGACCACCAGCTGCCCGAGAGCGCCAAGTTCCTCCACGGCACCACCTACCAGGCGTACAGCTTCGTGGGCGACGCCGCCGGCCTGGTCTTCCTGGTCGGCATCGTCTGGGCCATCGTCCGGCGCTACGTCGCCCGCCCGTACCGCATCCGCATCAAGACCAAGCCCGAGCACGCCGTCATCCTCGGCGTCTTCCTGGTCATCGGGGTGACCGGCTTCACCACCGAGACCTTCCGCATCGCGCAGGAGGGACGGCCCGCCTTCGAGCAGTGGTCCTTCGTGGGCTACCCGCTGTCGGGCCTCGTCGACGGCTGGAGCAACCTCGAGTCGCTGCACCAGGCCAGCTGGGGCCTGCACGTCATCGCCTTCATCGCCTTCCTGGCCATCCTGCCCACGACGATGCTGCGCCACATGTTCACGTCACCCATGAACATGTACCTGCGCGACCGCGAGCGGCCCAAGGGCGCCATGAAGGCCATGCCCAACCTGATGGAGACCGAGCTCGAGAGCTTCGGCGCCAGCCAGGTCGCCGACCTCACCTGGAAGCAGCTCCTCGACACCGACTCCTGCACGATGTGCGGCCGCTGCACCTCGGTGTGCCCGGCCCACGCCACCGGCAAGCCCCTCGACCCCCGCGAGATCGTCCTCAAGACGGGCGAGGTCATGGCCGCCACCGGCAGCCCGCAGGTGTCGCCACCCATCGGGGTCGACCGCGAGATCACCGTCGACGCCGACTCCCTGTTCGAGCGCATCACCGCCGAAGAGGTGTGGTCGTGCACGTCGTGCAAGGCCTGCGACGAGATCTGCCCGGTGAACATCGAGATCCTCGACAAGATCCTCGACATGCGGCGCTACCTGTCGCTCATGG
>CAYYDZ010000242.1:0-2721 GCA_964470715.1 uncultured Microthrixaceae bacterium
TCGGTGGCGGCGTGTCAGTTGTTGGCATTTCCTCGAATGTCAGCGTAAAACTTGCCAAGTCCTGATCCCAATTGGTGATAGTCACTTTCCAGCAGACGGCTTCAAATGACGGGACATACACCCAACTAAATTGCCCAAGGTCTTCTCCTACAAACCAGTGGGTCGCGCCAGAGATGAGAGCGTTCTTATGCACCGCTCCGTTCAGCTCGAAGTCCTGCACCTGATATGCTTCGCCGACATCATCTCCTCCAGGGAACACAAGCGTGTTCTTTATAGTATCCCGCCCGTCGCTGGCAACATTGTTATCCTCTAAGACACCATTCGTAACCAGTCCTTTTATATCAGCCTTGTCGATAGTTTCGCGCTTAGTGTCATTTCTTGAGAACTCAGGCATTCCGTTCCTGGTCCGCAGCATCGTGACGCTTCCATCGCTGTTCGTCTTCTGCTGTGTACGGAAGCCCTCGCTACCGCCAATCGAATCCAGCATCTTGCGTTCATTGGCCGAACCAGTTGGAGTTCCGGTGCGCGTTGGGAATATTCCACCGAAGTTATCGTCGTCGTACATTGCCATAACTAATCTACGAGCGCAGACATAAACGGGATTTGCATGTCACAACGAATCTGGCGGCTGTGGCATATACCGGGAGACGGCAAGCAACAGGTTGCATGCAGCACGGATTGCTATATCCGCTCGACGATGATCTCCAGACAATGCTGGTCGCTAGGGGCATTGAAAATGTCGATGGATAGTGGAAGCGCCCTTTCCATGAAGCAACGGACCCTGGTTTCATAGAGAAGGATGCTGGCTTCTCAAATCCAGCCACGAATGCCAATGTTGTCTTGCTGGCATTGTCCCGTATGAATTCTGCAGGGGCCGCGAAGCGCGATTTCCACACAACGGCTGATTTCAGACTAAGGTCGATTGATCCTTGCTTCAGAACGTTGTGCGGAACTACGCTGAACGACGATCGCCAGTCAATAGCGGTGGCCGTAGGTGAAACGAGTTCGGACACGTACTGGAAGCTGGCGTTCCAAGAGACGGAACTTGCTGTCGGGCACGAAAAGTCGCGCGGCGTTTCTGTACGCGATCTCCAGTCAATCGATGTTCCTGTCGCCGACCAGGGATTAGCCCACGCAGTAGTAGGACTACCAACTACAGCAAGCCCCTCGAAGGTGCTGACCGAACCGACAACGGTAGCGATCGCGCGCTGCTCAATGGGCGATGCACCGGCAAACGACGTGGTTGACCCAGTTAAAACTATGAATCCTGGCTCAGCTGGGAACTTTACCTCACCCCACGCCGGAGGCGTATACCCCTCTCCGCTCGCGCCAAAGTCGACAGCATTCCACGATGGGGGCGTGTAGGCCATTTCTTAGCCGCCCGGAGAGACTCGGTCGTAAGCCTGCATGATCTCGCCACTACCGCCGTCGACTATCGGGTACGTATCCGTATCGAACCACATCACAATGTGTTCATCGTAGTTATACGGATACAGCGTATACGCACCGGTTCCACTATCTGAGACAGTATTTCCATCCAAGGTCATCGTATTCTGATTCAGACATACGATTACCCTATCATACGGCGTAGTTGTGACTTCCCCTTGGATTGTTGGCCTGGGCCAAGGAGATCCTGGAACCGCGTGACTTGCCCTATATGCCCCAGACGTAAAACGAACGTCGTGTATGTATCCGTTGAAGCCTTGCCCGATGGTGATGTTCTGAAACTGCAGGCTGGCACTACGAGTCTCATCTGAGTATAGAGTACCGTCGACGTAACACGAAATAACTCCGCTCACTCTATCCACCTGCAGCCAGTGCCAGGCGTCGTCACTGATTCCTGTCGCTACAAAGTCGATCAAGTCAGTCCATGCAGAACCATTGTGATACTCAATCCGCAGGTTCATCGGGTTGGCGCTACCGTTCGAGGTAATACGCAATCCTCCGTCGTCAACCCCGTCTGGTACAGCCTGGAATAGTACCGACTCACTTGCTGACCCATGCCCGCCGTCTACTGGATAAAACGCAAGTTGGACTGAGAAATCCCCCGCGTCCAGGAAAGTGTATCCAGAGACAGCATAGCAAGTTACGAAGTCCGAACTAAACCCGTCGGCACCAGCAAAGTGATAGGCGCTGCCAGCTCCGAAGGCGTTGCCGACGGTCGCTGACAGTCCCGTAGAACCGGGACCCTCGCTAGTCTGTCCACCACGTGCGTCGAGCAGGTCCGCTGTGAGCGGAGTCATCATAACGACGTCGTCCCACTGCGCATCGACTGCCATGACTTAGCTCTCGGTAATCGTCGACGTGCTCTTGATGCGAGGGACAACACCAACAGCAACCACGATCGACGGAGAAATCACGCCAGAGAAAAGCAGCTTTCCATTCCCGCTTGATGCCGTACCGATACCGGCGTGCGTAATCGTTGCAGTACCTGCCGTGCACTCTCCAAAGTCAACGTTTGCCCCAGGAGATACCGACGAGCCAGTTACAACCCAGTCCGTACCGTTGCGATCCAACTCCAAGCGAGCATATCCTGTATAGCTCGTCTCGCTCTGGGTCTGTTCGGTTGCCGGGGTATCGGTTGGATCTGCCGTGTGAAGACTGAGCCACCAGCCTGTAGCTGGAGATGATGACGCATTGTCTGCAATGTTAGCGATAGCCGTTCCGTTAAAGATGAGCTTTAGAATTGCGTTTTCCAGATAGGCGGTTTTGCCGGCCATT
>CAYYDZ010000243.1:0-2719 GCA_964470715.1 uncultured Microthrixaceae bacterium
GCCGATGGTGACGACGCCACGTGGTGCTTCGTGGTGACCAACAACGGGGACACGGACCTTGCCGACGTGACGGTGGTCGACGACGACCTGAACATCACCGAGGCGGACCTGAGCGGCGACACCGCGGCCCTCGCCTCGATGGCGCCGGGCGACTCTGTGACCTTGTTCTACGAAGGTGTCGTGGATGGCGATGTGACCAACACGGCGGTCGCGACCGGCACCCCGGTCGACGGCCAGGGCGGCCCGCTGGGTGTGGGCGACGTCACCGACTCGGACACCGCCGCCGTCGATGCCATCGAGCCCTCGGTCTCGGTGGCCAAGACGGTCTACCGCGGCCACGACAGCGGTGCCGGCTGCCCGGGTGAGGAGTCGGTGCCCGCGGTGAACGAGGGCGAGGTCACCTACTGCTTCGAGGTGACCAACGACGGTGACACGGCGTTGGCGCCGGTGACGGTGGTCGACGCCGACCTCGGGATCGACGAGGCCGACATGTCGGTGCTGGCCGGTGACCTGGCGTCGCTGGCGCCGGGCGACTCGGTCGTGCTCTTCTACGAGACCGTGGTCGATGGGGACCTGGTGAACACCGCGGTCGCGACCGGCACGCCGGTCGACGACTCGGGTACGCCGTTGGACGGTGTCGACGACGTGACCGACGACGACACCGCCGAGGTCGACGAGGTGGCACCGGAGATGACGCTGTTGACCGAGGTGCTCGACCCGCTCACCGGGGAATGGCTCGACGCTGACGGCGACGCCGCCACGCTGGGCTCCAACGACCCCACCCCTGCGGTGGTCGCGGGGGGCGACACGGCGAGCTTCCGCTTCACGGTGGCCAACACCGGCGACATCGGCATCACCGACGTGGTCGTGGACGCCCCGCAGTGCGACGAGGCGCCCGTGGTGGTCAGTGGTGACTCGATCAATGCGGGTGTGCTCGACGTGGACGAGGTGTGGGTGCTCTCGTGCACGGTCACCGACGTGACCGAGGGCCTGATCCTGGACGCCTCGGTCACGGGCGAGGCGGTCGACGAGGTGCCCGAGGGCTCCGGGGACCACGAGACCGCCGAAGTGCAGGTGGCGTCGGTCACCGTCGACAAGACGGTGCAGGACCCCGACAGCGGCGAATTCGTCGACACCGCGACCGTCGAGGAAGGCGCCGACGTCACGTTCCAGATCGTGGTCTCGAACACCGGTGAGGTGCCGTTGGGTGCCATCTCGGTGGGTGATGTGCTCGGCCCCGACTGCGAGCGGTCCTTCACCGAGACCCTCGACCCGGGTGACTCGTTCGCCCCCTACACCTGTGTGGTGTCGGGCGTGGACGAGGGCTTCGTCAACGTGGCCACGGTCACGGCCACGCCGGTGGACGACACCGGCGATCCGATGGGCGGCGACGTGACGGGCGAAGACCCCGCCACCGTGAGCGTCGAGGCGCCGGCGGTCACCGACCTGGCCATCACCAAGGACCTCGTCGACCTCGACCAGTCCCAGGGCATCGCGTCCTGGAGGGTCACGGTCACCAACGTGGGCGACAACGACGCCACCGAGCCCATCATGGTCACCGACGACCTGCCGTCCGAGTTGGCCTACCGGGACGCATCGGGCGACGGGTGGACGTGCGAGTTCGACGACCCTGCCGTGTCCTGTGTCACCGACACCGACCTGACGCCCGGTGCGAGCACCACCTTCACCATCGAGACCTACGTGGTGGGCGACCCGGGCGACACGATCACCAACGTCGCCGACGTCGACGGGATCGATGACACCAACTCCGACAACAACACCGACGACGCCGTCGTCGACGTCAACAACCAGGGCCAACCCGTGCCCGACATCCCGTCGTCGCTGCCTCGCACCGGCGCCGACATCGCCGGCCTGATCCTGGCCGCCGGGTTGTGCATCGCCACCGGTGTCGGCCTCCGACGCTGGTCCAAGAAGCTGAGCTGACCCCCCGGCCCGCCCGTCCCCACCCCTCCTCCCGGGGGGTGGGCCGGGCGGGCCAGAGGGGCGGTGCCCTCGTCGATCAGAGGCGGCCGGCGGCGATGACCCTCGCCAGGAACTGGCGGGTGCGGGGCTGGGTGGGCTCGCTCAGGATCTGTGCCGGCGGGCCGGACTCGAGCACGCGACCCTCGTGCAGGAAGGCCACCTGATCGGCAACGTCGCGGGCGAAGCCCATCTCGTGGGTGGCCAGCACCATGGTCATGCCTCCGGCCGCGAGGTCGCGGATCACGGTGAGCACCTCGCCGACGAGCTCGGGGTCCAGGGCAGAAGTGACCTCGTCGAGCAACAGCAGCTCGGGCTCGCCCACGATGGCCCGGGCGATGGCCGCGCGCTGCTGCTGGCCGCCGGAGAGGCGGTCGGGGTACTCGTCGACCTTGTCGCCGAGGCCGAAGCGGTCGAGGGCCTCGCGGGCCCGCTCCTCGGCCTCACGGCGGCCCACCCCACGGACCCGGCGGGGTGCCAGGGTGATGTTGTCGAGGACGGTGAGGTGGGGGAACAGGTTGTAGGCCTGGAAGACGATGCCGACCCGCCGGCGGACGGTGTTGGCGTTGACGCCCTTGCCGCTGATGCGCTCGCCGTCGAGCTCGATCAGACCGTCGTCGACGGGGTCGAGCAGGTTCACGCAGCGCAGCAGGGTGGACTTGCCGCAGCCGCTCGGCCCGATCAGGCAGCACACCCCGTGGGCCGGGACGGACAGGTCGATGCCGTCGAGCACGACCTT
>CAYYDZ010000244.1:0-2680 GCA_964470715.1 uncultured Microthrixaceae bacterium
CGCAGGTCGAAGGCGACCTTCACGGCGCCGCGGGCGCCGGCGCTGGCGGCGTGCTCGATGGCGTCGCGGTAGCGGCGCAGGGGATAGGTGGCCGAGACCAGGTGTCCGAGGTCGGCCTCGGCGGCCAGTTCGAAGGCCAGGTCGAAGGTGCGGCGGCGCTCGCCGCCGGGCAGCGTCTCGGTGCCGTAGGTGTAGGCGCCGACCATCTCCACCTCGCGGTGCCAGAGGCCGGTGAGGTCGATGGACACCTGGCCGGGCATGCCCGCCACGACCACCCGACCGCGGGGGCGAACCACGGCGAGGGCGTCGGCGAGGCTCTCGGCGCTGCCGACGCAGTCGATGACGATGTCGGCGCCGCCGGTGAGGCGCTCGATGTCGCCTTCGTCGTCGCCCCGGCTGATGGCGAGCGTGCCGGCGAGGCGGCGCACGGCCCGGCGCACCTCGCCCGGCTCGACGACGCGGTCGGCGCCCATCGCCTTGGCCAGCGCTCGCTGTTCGGGGTGCTTGGCGGTGGCCAGCAGCTGCGCCGGCGGCGACCAGCGGCGCAGGGCGGCGACGGTCAGTAGGCCGAGGGTGCCGGCGCCGAGCACCGCGACGGTGTCGTCCGGGCCGGCGTGGGCGGCGAGCGCGGCGTGGATGGCGCAGGCGGCGGGCTCGACCATCACCGCGGCCTCGTCGCTCATGGCGTCGGGCACCTCGTGGAGCTGGCTGCGGTGGGCGACCATGAAGGTGGACCATCCGCCGCCGGTGTCGCAGCAGAAGCCGGTCTGCAGGCCGGGCTCGAGGCGCCCGAAGGCGATGCGCTCGCAGTTGCCGAGGTCGCCGCGGGCGCAGGCGGCACACACCGGGTCGATGCCCCGGGTGGCGCAGCCGAGCACGGGCTCGAGCACCACGCGGGTGCCGTCGTCGAGCTCGCCGACCACCTCATGGCCGGGGACGAACGGGAACGAGACGATGGGCTCGAAGTACCGCGAGGAGGCGCCGTCGATGGTGGCGAGGTCCGAGCCGCAGATGCCGGCGAGGCGGGGGCGCACCACCACCCAGTCGGGGCCCGGCAGCTCGGGCGGGTCGACGTCGTCCAGCTGGAGGGGCCCGACGCGCACACCGCGTCCGGGCAGCAGCCCACCAGCCACCTTGGCGGCGGCGAAGCGGGGGACGTCCCGCTCGAACACGAGGGCCTTCATCGCCGGCCCTTCCCGCCGCGGGAGCCGCTGGCGCCGGCGGCCGTGGAGGACGACTCCTTGTTGAGGAGCGACTCGAGGAGTCCCGGGCCGGTGGCGCCACGGCGGCGGGCGAGGGGCAGCGGGGGACGGGGCCCGCCGGGCGCCTTGTCGAAGTGCTCGACCAGCCAGCCCCGCTTGCGGGCGAGGGCGGCGAGGCGGGTCTCGGGGTTCACCGCGACGGGGAAGCCGACCGCTTCGAGCATGGGCAGGTCGCTGGCGGAGTCGGCGTAGGCGACCGACTCCTTCAGCGAGAGACCCTCGGCGGCGGCGTAGCTGGCCATGGCCTGGGCCCGCGTCTCCCCCGTGGGCGGGACGTCGATGAGCTCGCCCGTGTACCTGCCCCGCCTCTGGGAGAGCTCGGCGCACACGATGTCGTCGAACAGGGGGCGCAGTGGCTCGATGACGAAGTCGAGGGCGCCGGTGATGAGCACGGTGCGGTGCCCGAGGCGGCGGTGCTCGCGCACCCGGCGGATGGCGGCGGGGAACGACTTCGACAGGATGAGCGCGCTGAACATCTCCTGGCTGTCCTCGGCCAGCTGCTCGACCGAGGCACCCTCGTAGCGGCGGTAGAAGAAGCGGAGGAAGTCGCTGCGGTCCTTGCGGTCGAGCGAGAGCAGGCGGGGACCCTCGGCGAGGGTGCGGGCCACGAAGCGCGCCCGCTCCTGGCGGGACAAGCGGCGGCTGGCCAGCCAGGCGTAGGAGGCCACCACGTTCGAGGCGATGAGGGTGTTCTCGAGGTCGAAGGCGGCCAGATGGCGATCCGGCGAGAGGATCTGGCCGCGGAGGCGCACCTCGCGGGTCGGCCCCTCCTTCTTGCCGGGGTTGCTCTTGACGCGGGCCTGGTCGACGACCGACGGCAGGTGGACGTTCGGGACGAAGTAGTCCCAGTCGATGACCCGGGGATCGAAGGCGAAGTCCCGGCGGTCCTCGTCATCGAGCGACTCCCACAGGGCGAGCAGGCGATCGACGCCGTAGAGCGCCTCGCACTCGGCGTAGGCGCCGTAGAGCTCGACGTAGCTGAGGGCCCGCTCGGCCTCTTCGCGCTTGGTCTCGACGTTGGCGCTGAACTCGGCCTGCTTGCCCCGGAGGGGGAGCGCCGACAGCACGGTCTCGGTGCGCTCGAGCACCTTCTTCGATCGGCGCAGCTGGCCCTCGACCTTGCCCCGACCGGGGAACTGCCACTCGGGCACGGCGATGGGCTGGCCGTCGTTCTCGTACAGCGGGTGCTCGGTGAACCAGGCCTCGACCAGGTTCACGAGCTGGCGGTAGCGGAGGGGGTTGGCCGTGCCCGACGCCACCTGGATGACGTGGGGCTCGTCGGGCGGCGGTTGGGCGGCGGCGGCGCAGATCGCGCCGACCACGAGGTCGACCGGGATCACGTCGATGATGCCCTCGGGCACCCCGGGGAACTCGGTGAGCAGGCCGCGGGCGTAGGAGATGATGACCGGCTCGGCCAT
>CAYYDZ010000245.1:0-2672 GCA_964470715.1 uncultured Microthrixaceae bacterium
CTATGAAGATGGCACGACGAGCACTGGTGGCCCTGGGGGTGGCGGGCCTGTTCGCCGCCGTCCTGCGGCTGCGGGGCACTGGCGGCACCCCGCCCAAGGGCGGAGGCTGGCGGGAGCTCTCCGGTCCCGACCTGACGTGACGTTGCTCCCCGGATGAGGGTCGCCGTGGTCGGCGTGGGCGCCACCGGCGCCCGGGCCGCTCGACAACTCGCGGCCACGGACGCGGTCGAGGTCGTGCTGGCCTATGACACCGATCCTGACCGCTCCCGCCTGCTGCACGAGGCCATGCCCGACCGGGTGCAGGTGGTCAGCGAGGAGACCCTCGGACAGGTGCACCTCGACGCCGCGCTCCTGGCCACCCCCGCCGGCGCCCACCTGTCTCGGGCCCGTGCCCTCGTGGGGCGCGGGGTCGGGGTGGTCTCGACCAGTGACGGCGTCGATGACGTGGGGGACCTGCTCGCGCTCGACCCCTGGTGCCGCGACCAGGGTGTCGCCGTCGTGGCGGGCGCCGCCTTCTCCCCAGGCTTCAGTTGCCTCCTCGCCCGTCACGCCGCGGCCGGGTTCGATCACGTCGACGAGATCCACGTTGCGAAGGTCGGGACGGGCGGCCCCGCCTGTGCCCGCCAGCACCATCGCGCCCTGGGTGGCATCGCGGTCGACTGGCGTGACGACGAGTGGGTCGAACGCCCGGGGGGCTCCGGCCGCGAGCTCTGCTGGTTCCCCGATCCCATCGGGGGTGTCGACTGCTATCGGGCGGCCCTCCCTGACGCAATGCTGCTGCAGCCCACCTTCCCGGGGGTCGCCAGGGTCACGGCTCGACTCGGTGCCACGCGCCGGGACCGCCTCACCGCGCGCCTCCCGATGCTGCGGCCACCCCACCCCGAAGGTGGACCCGGGGCGCTGCGGGTCGAGGTGCGGGGCCGGCAAGGCCAACGCCGGGAGACCAAGGTCCTCGGCGCCATGGATCGGCCCGGTGTCGCCGCCGGCGCAGTGGCGGCCGTCGCCGCCCTGTGGGTGGCGGAGGGCCGGGTCCCGCCCGGAAGCGCGGGCTTGGCCGCGGGCGGCGACACCCTCGCCCTGCTCACCGAACTGGCGCGTCGAGGCGTGCGGGCTGCGGCGTTCGAGGGCGCGGGGACCTGAGGCGCCTCAGCGCCCGGGCCCGGCGTCCAGCCTAAATGACACCGCTGTGATTTAGAGAGAATGACCCGGCGATTAATGACATCAATGTAACTCGAAGAACCTCAGAATTTTCTCTAAAGGTCTCAGCCCTGAAGGCCGTTACTCCGACGTTGGTTCAACTAGGAGGGGCGATAGAGACATGGGCGATACACCAGATTCCGCACGGTTGATCGAAGAGCATCTTCCGCTTGTTCGACACATCGTGTTCCAAGTGGCGGTGCACTTCCCCCGTCACGTCGACCGTGACGAACTGGCTCGGGCCGGCGCACTGGGACTCGTCGAGGCGGCCCGCCGCTACGACGAGGCCCGTGGCGTTCCCTTCGACCGGTTCGCCGCACAGCGCATCCGAGGGGCCATCCTCGACGCCGTCCGGGCCGCCGACTGGGCGCCCCGCTCGGTCCGCACCCTGGCCCGCAAGCTGGAAGCAGCCGAGCAGCGCCTGGCGACGGAGTTGGGACGGGTGCCGTCGCTGCGGGAGATGGCCGACGAGCTCGGCATCACGCTCGCCGAGCTGTCGAAGCTGCAGGACCGACTGTTCCGCTCGGTCGTCCTGGCCCTCGAGCACGAGGTCACCGACGACGTGGACGAGGACCTCACCCTCGTGGACGTGCTGGTGGACCGCACCGCGGTGGAGCCGCTCGAAGAGCTGGAGACCCGTGAGCTCCACGCCTACCTCCGTGACGCCGTGGAGCTGCTGCCGGAGCGCCAGCGCCTCGTGATCGTGGGCTACTTCCTCGAGAACCGCACGTCGCTCGACCTGGCTCGCTTCCTCGGGGTCACCGAGTCCCGCATCAGCCAGCTCCGCTCGGAAGCCCTCGCCATGCTGAAGGAGGGCATCGAGCGCCAGTACGACAAGCCCGACGTGGGTGTCGAGGGGCCGGTGGGTCGGGTGGCCAAGCGCAAGGCCAGCTACGCCGAGGCCATCGGCGTTGCCAGCGCCTGGAAGAACCGGCTGGATCAGGTCATCACCGACGACCTGATCGAAGAGGAGTCCATCCCGGTCGGGGTTCCCCACAACCGGGTCGCTGTGTAATCATGTAATGGATGCCACCCACCGAGCCACGCGAGATCCTGGCGTGGCTGGTGGAGCGGGTCCCTGACGACTGGTTCGACGACCAGCCGAGCGTTCGGGTCGATCGCGAGGAGATCCTCGTGGTCGGCCCGTTGCGCGTTCCGGCGCCCGATGAGTGCGACGGGCCTGCCTCGGTCGAGCGCCAGCGCTGCATCCATGCCTTCCGGGAAGCCACCCGGGCGCACCGCATGGCCATCGCCGCTGAGGCCGAGGTGGTCTGGGGGCGCAAGGTCTCGTGGGGCGTGGTCTGCGGCGCGGGTGACGGCCGTGACGGCGCCGCCGCCGAGGAGCACTTCACCACGGTGAGCACCCCGGTGATGACCCGACTGCGCATGGATGAACGCGACGTGCTCGACACCCTCATCGACGCCGGCGTGGCCCGCAGCCGCAGCGAGGCGCTGGCCTGGTGCGTCCGCCTGGT
>CAYYDZ010000246.1:0-2652 GCA_964470715.1 uncultured Microthrixaceae bacterium
CCACCCCCCACCAGCGACAGGTCCGAAGCCCGCAGCACCGCCACCCACGCACCCGCCAACGAAGCCCCGGAACCCGACGACGACACCGTCCCTGAGACGATGCCGGGGCACCCGTCGGTACGAAAGGTCCACGAGGCCGGGGTGACCGGGGCGCCGTGGTGGTCGCGGAGGACGTCGGTGACATCGACCCGGTAGTCGGTGCACGGCGTCAGGTTCTCCGCCGGCTGCAGATCGATCGTGTGCTCTCCGTTGTCGGGGTTGTAGGGGACGATCCTCGGGTAGCCGCTCTTCACCGGGACGAGCACCCCGGTGTCGGCGACCCGCAACGTCATGGCGCCCGGCGGCAGCACCGCCGAGACGTGGGACGGGTCGTCGGCATCCGGCACATAGGGGAGGCTGTAGCTCAGCGCCGCAGTGATGCGGTTGCGAGCGCCGCCACGCCCGGGGCTGGATCCCGGCAGGAAGACGCTGCGATCCCAACCCGTCGCCGGGACACCCGCCTCCCCGTCGGCGGGGTAGGTGATCGTCACCTCGGTCCGAGGCTGGCTGCCCCGAAGCTGGCCCCACATGTTCTCGTAGGCACCGGCGATGGCACGAGCGGCGAAGGCGACGCCGCCGGGTGCACCCACGAGTCCCGCCGACGTCCTCGCCATGTTGGCGTGGACCTGGGCCTGGTACAGCTGGGCGAGCACGGGCTCGGCCCCCCGGATGATGCTCATGCCCCCCTTGCCCGACGCCAAGCCCTCCTCGGTGATGTCCGTGCGCCCGATCGAGGCATACACCTCCACCAGATCCTCGGGTGACGGGATGGGCGGCGTGTCGGGCGAGGTTCGGCGACCGTGGTCGTGGATCGCGATGATGTCCATCTGCAGCTCGACCCCACCCGTGCCGAAGAACGCGCCGAGAGCCGGAGGGACATAGCTCTCTGCGAAGTCGGGGGCTCGGGGCTCGAACAGCCAGTCCCACACCTCATCGCCGATGCCGTGGGCCATGGCACCCATGAGGTGGGCGATCCGTGGCGCGCACGGGCCGTCCGGCGCGGTGAGGTCACCACATGCCGGGTCATCGCGGATCTGGGCCGCGTAGGCGTCGAAGAAGCGCTGCCAGTGCGATTCCTCGCCGTAGTCGCCTCCTGGCTGGTTGAACTGGAGGTTCCAGTAGCCGCTGTCCGGGAACTGCGCGCCGCCCTCGAGCTGGCCGAGGTTGGCCTCCAGAAGGGCAGCGAGCGCTGGATCCGACACCAGTTCGACCGCCTCGAGGGCCATCCACGCGTGCGTCGTCACACCCGCGGCTCGGGCCGGGCGCGGCACCGACAGCATCGCCACCAACGTCAGAGCGCAAAGGGCAGCCGAGACCCTCCGGGCCGTCGTCATCCCCAGTCCCTCCCTGGCCGGCGCCGACGGCGGCGAAACCCGCCACACGGTACGCCAAGGAGCGCCGGGACCACCGAGTACCCCGGCCGCCTTCGAAGCCGACCCCGACCACCAGAACGTCCCACCGCGTGGGCGGGGACTCGAACCCTCCGAGCATCCCTACGATGAGGTGGTGACCGGGTCTCGACAACCGGGCCTTCATGATGCCGTGGCCCGCCCCCTCGCGAGGGTTCGTGCGCTCTCTCCCTTCGTGTGGCGGCGTGACCACAACGAGTTCCTGCGGCAGTTCCGGACCTGGTTCCCCGTCGGTCACTTCTACTCGCCGTACCCGGACCTCGACGAGGTCCAGCGCCGAGCGGACACCATGTTCGACCCCGAGGTGGAGATCGCGGGGGTCGACCTGCGCGAGAGCGAACAGGTCGAGCTGCTTGCGGACCTGTCCGGGTTCATGGCTGCGATCGCGTTCCCGGCACAGCCGAACCAGACCCACCGCTATCACCTCGACAACCCCGCGTACGGGTGGACCGACGGGACCGTCCTCCACGCCATGCTGCGTCACATCCGCCCGCAGCGCGTCATCGAGGTCGGCTCCGGATACTCCTCAGCGATGCTTCTGGACACAGCCGACGGCTGGCTCGATCAGGGCGATCGCAAGGTCCAGATCCGATTCATCGAGCCCCACCCGCAGCTGCTGCATGACCTCATGAGGCCGGGCGACGAGGAGCGCACGGTGATCGACGCCAGGCCGGTGCAGGACGTCCCGCTCGATACGTTCGAGTCCCTACGAGCCGGTGACCTGCTGTTCATCGACTCGACCCATGTCGCCAAGGCCGGTTCTGACGTCAACCACCTCTTCTTCCAGGTGCTCCCCCGTCTCGCATCCGGCGTCTGGATCCACATCCATGACATCTTCATGCCCTTCGAGTATCCCCACAGTTGGATCCTCGAGGGGCGGGCATGGCAGGAGGCGTACCTCCTGCGAGCGTTTCTCATGTACAACGACGCCTACCAGATCCGCTGGTTCCAGAGCTTCATGTGGTCACGGCACCCCGATCTGGTGACCGCGAGCATCCCAGGAGCAGCCAACAACCTCGGCGGCAACATCTGGCTCCAGAAGGTGTGATCAAGCGCCCGACGGGCGTGGCGCCACCGGGGGCCGCCGCTCCCCCTCAGGCGCGCAGAGAACCCTGCCGGAGCAGAGTTCTCGCGTTGCAGCCCCAACGGGAGTCGAACCCGTGTGCGCCACCTTGAGAGGGCTACAGCTCGGGCACCAAGAGGG
>CAYYDZ010000247.1:0-2610 GCA_964470715.1 uncultured Microthrixaceae bacterium
CGCCACTCGCCATCGGCGCCGCGAACGGCTTGGAGGCGGCCTCGATTGGCGGCGGTTCGCAGTGCAGGAGCCGCGATCTCGTCGCTGGCGAGCGCGGCAAGGGGCACCAGTCGAGCGGGGCCCGCCACAGCGGGAACGATGAAGCGGTAGAGGTTGTCCAGGATCGAACGCGCCAGCAGCTCACCGAGCGCGCCGCAGTCGCCGGCGTCTGCTCGACGCAATGCCGTGAGGTACTGGCTCCGCTGACGCTTGTAGATGATCGCTGGGGGGTAGCCGAGTCGAACGAGGACGAGGTTGAGCACCAGGCGACCGGTCCGACCGTTGCCGTCGAGGAATGGGTGAATGCGTTCGAAGGAAGCATGCAGCTCCGCCATCTCCTCGGGGAACGACGGTGATCGAGCGACCAGCCCGTTCGCTCGTTCAAGCCAGTCGTCCACCGAGGCCCCTATCAATGGCCAGGTTGGCGGGGTCATGCCGCCCGGAAACGGCTGGATGTCGTGTTCGCGAAACGCACCAGGGGCTTCACGTGCCGACGCGTCGGGATGAGGCGACACGTCCCACACAGGCGTCATCGCCATCGTGTGGACACGGCGTAGCTCGGTCACGCTGATCACGTCCGTGCCTCCGGTGAGGTCGGGACGAACGGCCTGGTTGTACACCCAGTCGGCCGCGTCGGCGTAGCCCCGGACCTCCATGTACTCAGCGAGCTCCTTGTTGCCGACTGCTCTCCCCTGCTCGAGCAGCGCCTCGACCTGCTTCAGCACGAGGGTGTTTCCCTCGATCGCCGTCGAGTGGTGCGCTTCCTCGTACCAGAGCCCACGCCAGATGTCCTGCGCCTCGACGGGATGAGGAAGGCCACCGAGCCGTTGCCAGAGCTCGGCGATCTGCACATCGAGCCGCTCATAGATGACCTCACGGCGCGGCCGGCCCCGGCGGGCCTGAAAGTGTTCGCTCATGACCTATCGAACTGTACCGAACACTTTCGGGAAAGTATTCGCTTGGTGCCGACCAAACGAACCGAACCACAGTTGCACGCTTGTGATTCGAGACGCACGCCGCCGCAGGCGTGGCCGTTGATCCTGGCGCACGCCCTGCCTACCCTCGGTGCATGAGCACCCGCCTCGTGTCGGACGAGCGTTGATGGACGCCCCCGGTCTGCCGGTCGAGCTCGAGCCGCTGGCCTTCCTCCTCGGGGACTGGGTGGGCGAGGGGGAGGGCGTCTACCCCACCATCGAGGCCTTCGGGTACCACGAGGAGGTGCGCTTCTGGCACGTGGGCAAGCCCTTCCTCGCCTACACCCAGCGCACCCGCGCCGCCGACGACGGCCGGCCGCTGCACGCCGAGATGGGCTACTTCCGCCCGGTGGGCGCCGACGGCGTCGAGCTCTCCCTCGCCCACCCGACCGGGATCACCGAGGTCTCGGCGGGGACGCTGATCGGCACCCGCATCGACCTCGCCTCGGTCACGGTTGGGCAGACGCCGACGGCGAAGGAGGTCGCCGCGGTCGAGCGCACCATCGAGGTCGACGACGACCACCTGCGCTACACCGTCCGCATGGCCGCGGTGGGCCAGCCCCTCCAGCACCACCTGTCCGCGTCGCTTCGTCGCGTGTGACACGCTCACGGCGTCTGCCAGGGCGGGTAACGTCCGGGCACTGAACGCTGTTAACCACATCGGGGGGACCGGGGTGATCCGAGCGGCACGCACGCGGGCGGCACTCGTGGCCTTCGCGCTCGTCGCCCTGGCCGCGGCCACCACGGCGGCCTGCACCGAGACCGTGCAGCGCTCGGCCGCCGGTCCGCCTCCGTCCAACTCGACCGGTGCCACCATCCCCACCACGGCCCCCGACGGACCCGCCATCGAGGGCTACGGGGGCCAGGAGGCCAGCTTCGGGACGGTTCCCGACGAGGCCGTCGAGGCCACGGGCACCCCGATCCGCCTCGGCATGATCAACCAGGAGGACACGCCCCTCGGCTCGTTCCCCGAGCTGCGCCTCACGGTCGAGGCCGGCGTCGAGTGGATCAACACCGAGCTCGGCGGGGTGGACGGCCACCCCCTCGAGCTCGACGCCTGCATCACCAACTTCTCGGTGGAGCGCTCCCAGGCCTGCGCGCAGCAGATGGTGGGCGACGACGTGGTGGCCGTGCTCGGCGGCATCGACATCACCTCCAACGGCTCGATCCCCGTGCTCGAGCAGAACGACCTGCCCTACGTCGGCGGCATCCCCATCAACCTCGACGAGGAGCGCAGCCCCATCTCGTTCCAGTTCAGCGGCGGCACCCCCGGCGCCTTCACCGCGTTCGCCTGGTACGCCGCCGAGGTGCTCCACGCCGAGCACATCGCCGTCGTCTACGCCGAGTACCCGCCCATCCAGACCGCGGCCCAGGACTACGGGGTCACCGTGGCCGAGAACCTCGGCGTGGACGAGGTGAGCGAGGTGGCCTTCGGCCTGTCGACCACCGACTTCCTGCCCGTGCTCCAGGAGGCCAACGCCGGCGACCCCGACGCCATCCTCGTGGGCGCAGCCGACACCTCGTGCGTGCCGGCGATGCAAGGGGCCCGCGACCTCGGCATCACCGCCCCGCTGTTCCTCGTCGGCTCGTGCGCGGC
>CAYYDZ010000248.1:0-2588 GCA_964470715.1 uncultured Microthrixaceae bacterium
TGCGAGCCTCGATGGCCGGCTCGACGTGTTCTCGGGGCGCATGCCCATCGGCCATCCAGTCCCCTTTCGTGTCGCGCCTCGGCGCGCCCGACCAGGAGTCCGGATGGCCAACGACCACCGACAACCAGATGGCACCTCGTGCGCCTTTGGCGGCGCTGGGAACGGGCGACGAGCGATGAAGACCTCGGTACGATCGAGCCACTGCCATGACGACCACCGCCAAAGGCCGAATCCCGAAGCTGGTCCACGTCACCAGCGTGGAAGTGCTCCACGACCGCGTGGTCCACCTCACCTTCACCGACGGCTGCGAGGGGGACCTCGATCTCGGCCCCGCGCTGACCGGACGGGTGTTCGGCCCGCTGGCCGACAACGACGACCTGTTCCGCGCTGTCCACGTCGACCCCGAAGCCCGGACGCTCGTCTGGCCCAACGGCGCCGACATGGCCCCTGAGGTCCTGCACCTCGACACCGCCAAGGACTGCCCGGACCGCTGGGTCAGGCCGAGGCACGATGTCACGTCTGGGCTGGGTCCCAAGCCGAGGTAGTCCTCAGGTCCCCTGTCATGACCCGACCTTCACGTACGGAGTGGCATCTCAACCCTTCCGACGTCCAGGTGGGCCGAGATTGGGGCCGTAGCAGCTCCAGACCGCGTGGGGTCGCACGGACCTCGCGTGCCGCTGCCGGGACGCAGGAGGGGCGCATGACACTCCGTCACGTGCCGACGGGGGTCACGGTCGAAGGTCGGATCGCGCGGGGCCAGTACACGCGCAAAGAAATGGGCCAGCTGATGGATGAGCTGAAGACTCGTGTGTGGTCGGACCTCGAGCGCCAACTGGCTCGCCACCTTCGAATCCCCGGGCGGTGACAGCGGCCACGCACGCGAACAGGTCGACCAAGCCGCTGACTACTGACTGGGCCTGAAGGCGCCGGAATCGACGTTCCCCATAAGCAACGGGCCCGCCCCCCCTACCCACCGCCGCGCGGACTGACCGTCCGGCGGAAGCCTCAGACGAGCGCCGCCATGGCTTCGGCGTGCATGTCGCCGCCGCCGAACACGGTGTCGAGGACGAAGGCCCGCTTCAGGTAGAGGTGGGCGTCGACCTCCCAGGTGAAGCCCATGCCGCCGTGCACCTGGATGCAGGCCTTGCCGTTGGCGATGCCGGCCTCGCCGGCGATGAGCTTGGCGCCGTGGGCGGCGCGGACGGGGTCACCCACGGAGGGGTCGTCGATGGTGACGCCGGCGGCGTAGACCGCGGCGCGGGCCACCTCGGCCCGGGTGAGCATGTCCGCCAGGATGTGCTTCACGGCCTGGAAGGTGCCGATGGGCTTCCCGAACTGCTCGCGCTCCTTGGCGTAGGCGGTGCCGAGCTCGACCGTGGCGCCGGCGATGCCCAGGAGCTGGGCGGCGGCGAGCACCGAGCCCTCGAGGCGCCAACGGGCGGCGTCCTCGGGGCCGCCGATGGCCTCGCCGGCGGGCAGGTCGGCCACGACGTGCAGCGGGGTCAGCGGATCGAGGGGGTGGCCGACGGGCTCACCCGAAACGGCGTCGGCCTCGACCAGGTGGAGCCCGTCGTCGTCGACGACCACGAGCGCATCGAGGGCGTCGAGGTGCTCGACAAGGATCGGGTGGGCGGGGCGCTCGACCAGGCCGATGACCCGCTCGCCCGTGACGGCGCCGTCCACCAGCCCGGAGGCCAGGTGGGTGGCGAGGACAGGCCCGGGAACGAGCGCCCGACCGAGCTCCTCGAACACCAGCACGGCCTCCGTCATGCCGAGGCCCACGCCACCGTCGGCCTCGGGCAGGCGCAGGCCGAACACACCGGTGTCGGCCAGCTCGCGCCACAGGCCACGGTCGACGCCGGCCGAGTCGGCCAGGCCCCGTACCGTCTCCATGTCGAAGCGGCCGGCGCAGAAGCTGCGGATGCCCTCCTGGAGGGCGGCCTCGTCCTCGTTGACGTCGAAGTCCACGTCGCCTCCTCCTACCGGTCCTTGGGGAGGCCGAGGATGCGCTCGGCCACGATGTTGCGCTGGATCTGGGTGGTGCCCGCCGCGATCGAGATGGAGATGGCGTGCAGGAGGCCCTCGACGTGGTTCCTGTTGCCCATGCCGGCCACATCGTCGACGGCCAGGCCGGCCCGCTCGAAGATGCGCTCGCTGAGGGCGCCGAGGCGGTGGCGCACCTCCGAGTAGTGCAGCTTGAACACCGAGCCGCCGGGGCCGGGGACACCGGTCCGCGAGGCCTGGGTGACGTTGCGCTTGACCAGGGCCCAGAGGGCGTCGAGGTCGGCCGCAGCCTGGCCGATGTCACGGCGCAGGCCGGCGTCGTCCCACGCGGTGCCCGATCCCCGGGTGACCTTCTTGGCCGCGGCGGCGAGCTGCTCGACGAGCTGCATCGAGTAGAGCATCTCGCTCACGAAGGCGGTCCCCCGCTCGAAGCTGAAGGTCACCATGGCCACTCGCCAGCCGTCGTTCTCGTCGCCGACCCGGTTGGCCACCGGCACCCGGACGTCGTCGAAGAAGACCTCGCTGAACTCGTCGGAGCCGGCGATCGTCTTCAGTGGCCGGATGTCGATGCCCGGGGTGTCCAT
>CAYYDZ010000249.1:0-2587 GCA_964470715.1 uncultured Microthrixaceae bacterium
CATCCCCCTCCTTCGGTCCGGCCACCAGTCTGGTGGAGGAGCGTCGCTCGGTAGCCTCGGGGCATGGCCGTCGCTTCGGAGATGTTGTCGCTCGGGACCGTCGCCCCGGACTTCGCCCTGCCGGACCCGGGCGGCGTGGTGCACACGCTCGATGGGATCACCGGCGAGGCCCCCGGCGTGCTGGTGGCCTTCCTGTGCAACCACTGCCCGTACGTGAAGCACGTCGCTCCCAAGCTGGCGCAGCTCGCCACCGGGTGGCAGGAGCGGGGCCTGGCCGTGGTGGCCGTCTCCAGCAACGACGTCGAGAACTATCCCGAGGATGCCCCCGAGCACATGGCCACCGAGATCGTCGAGCGGGGCTACACCTTCCCCTACCTCTACGACGAGTCCCAGGACGTGGCCCGCGCCTACCACGCCGCCTGCACGCCCGACTTCTTCCTCTTCGACGGCGACCGACGCCTGGTCTACCGGGGCCAGTTCGACGACAGCCGCCCCAAGAACGACCTGCCGGTGACCGGCGCCGACCTCGACGCCGCCGTCGACGCCCTCCTGTCCGGGCGCTCGCTCGACGGCCTCGACCAGTGGCCCAGCCTCGGCTGCGGCATCAAGTGGAAGCCGGGCACCGAGCCCGCCTGACGGGCACGTTCGAACTGGCGGAGCCGAGCGGTCAGGGCGCCGGCGCTCAGGTGGGAAGGGCGGCCACGAAGGAGATCACCCGCTCGGGCCAAGACAGCACCGCCCGGAGGTCCTCGGCCACGACAAGCTCCGAGCGGGGCAGCAGGGCGTCGAGGCGCTCGGCCGTTGGCACGGGATGGCTGGCGTCGCCCGTCCAGGCCAGGATCAGCGCGGGCACGTCGATGGCCGCCACCGCCGCCTCCGGCGGGAGGTCCGACGCCGCTGCGCCCCGCAGGACCGAGGGCAGCGTGGCCTCGTCGAGGGCGAGGGCCCGGCGGCGGGCCTGCTCGCCCCAGTCCAGGCCGAGGTTGGCGAACAACATCGGCGCCGGTGCCTGGGCCGACACCTCGGCGAAGGCGGCCAGGCCCTCTTGCTCGATGAGGTCGGCGCCGGCCTCGTAGAGCGCACGCTGCCCGGGCCGGCTCGCCCACGCCGTAGGCGCGATGACGAGGACCAGGGCCTCGACCCGCTCGGGCGCGAGCACCGCGGCGTGGAGGGCGGTGGCGCACCCCATCGAGGCGCCCGCGGCCACGTAGGTGGCGATGCCGAGAGCGTCGGCGAGGCCGAGCTGGTCACGGGCGAGCTCGTCCCACCGGTAGGCGGCGGGGTCGGCGGGGCCGGGCGAGGCGCCGTGGCCCCGGGCGTCGTAGCGGACGCGGCGCACCTCGTCGGTCGGGAACGGCCACGTCCCGAGGAGGCCCGTGGTGTCCTCCTCGGCGCGGCTGGCGGTGAGGCCGTGCCCCCACAGGAAGGCCCGCCCGGCGCCGACCTCCTCGTAGGCGAGCGCCCCACCCCGCACGTCGACCGCGGGGCTCACCGCCTCACCCGCGGGCGGCGATCCACTCGTCGAGGTGGGGCGACTCGTGGCCGATGGTGGTGTCGTCGCCGTGGCCGGTGTACACGACGGTGCTGGCCGGCAGGCGGAAGAGCTTGGTGCGGATGCTCTCGATGATGGTGTCGAAGCTCGAGAACGAGCGGCCAGTGGCGCCGGGCCCGCCGTGGAAGAGCGTGTCGCCCGAGAAGAGCAGGCCGCTGGTGGCGTCGTGCAGGCAGCACCCGCCCGGTGAGTGGCCCGGCGTGTGCAGCACCCACAGCGAGTCGCCGGCGACGTGCAGCTGCTGGCCGTCGGCCAGCTCGCCGTCGGGGGCACGGTCCGGGTAGATCGCGTCCCACAGCATGCGGTCATCGGGGTGCAGGAGGATGGGCGCGTCCACTGCATCGGCCAGCGCCGCCGCAGCGTTGATGTGGTCGTTGTGACCGTGGGTGCAGACGATGGCCACCACCTTGCGGCCCCGCACCGCGTCCACGATGGGCTGGTGCTCGTGGGCGGCGTCGACGATGAGCACCTCGTCGTCGTTGCCGGCCAGCCAGATGTTGTTGTCGACGTCGAAGTCCTCGCCGTCGATGGAGAACGTGCCGCTGGTGATGACCCGGTCGACGTGCAGGCTCACAACACAACCACCGAGCGCAGCACCTCGCCGCGCTCCATCTTGTGGAAGGCCTCCTCCACCGCGTCGAGCGAGATGGTCTCGCTCACGAACTTGCCGAGGTCGATGCGCCCTTGGAGGTGGAAGTCGATGAGCATCGGGAAGTCGCGCGACGGCAGGCAGTCGCCGTACCAGCTCGACTTCAGGGCGCCGCCGCGACCGAAGATCTCGATCATGGGGACCTCGAAGGTCATCTCGGGGTTGGGCACGCCCACCAGCACCACCCGGCCGGCGAGGTCACGGGCGTAGAAGGCCTGCAGGAGCGACTCGGGGCGGCCCACCGCCTCGATGGCCACGTCGACGCCGAAGCCGCCGGTGAGGGCCTTGACCGCCTCGACGGGGTCCTCCTTCGAGGCGTTGACCGTGTGGGTGGCGCCGAAGCCCTTGGCCCACTCGAGCTTGCGGTCGTCGAGGTCGACGGCGAT
>CAYYDZ010000250.1:0-2581 GCA_964470715.1 uncultured Microthrixaceae bacterium
CTGGCGGCGCTGGCCGGCGTCGCCGCCGCCGTCCTGCCCGCCCGCCGGGCCGCACGTGTGGAGGTGCTCACCGCCCTGCAGGCCAGCTGATCCATCGCCACCCACTCGTCCTGGCGCCCGATCCCGTCGTCCCGACGGCCGGATCGGGCGCCAGTCCGCGGTCCGGTTCAGTATCGGAGATCGTGGAACCCAGGTCTAGATATCGCGATGACAAAGCAGACCACCGTGCGGCTTCCCGACGAGCTTGCCGAGCAGGCCGAGGCGGTCGCCCGGGTCAAGGAAACCAGTCTCAACGCGTTGATCGTCGACTCACTGGCGGCCGAGATCGATCGCGTGCGCAGCGACGACGACTTCACCGACCGAGCTCGGCGCCTCCTCGAGCGGGACAAGGAGCTGCTCGACCGGCTTGCCCGATGACCCGGTACGTTTCGCTGGCCGAGTACCTCTGGCTGGCGGAACAGGTGACCGGAGTCGAGGCAGGGACCTTGGCGAAGGGGGCTCGCGTCGATCTCGCCGACTCGGCTCTGCACGCGCCGCAGGCCGGCTTCGGCGACCAGGACTTCTATCCCGACCTCATCGACAAGGCAGCGGTCTTGACCTGTCGCCTGGCCTGGAATCACCCTCTGCCCGACGGCAACAAGCGATCGGCCTGGGCGTCGCTCGTGCTCTTCCTCGATCTCAACGGTCGCCGCTGGGAGCCTGATCCTCCCGACGTCGACGAAGCGGAGGCGGCCATGCTGGCCGTGGCTGCCGGTGAGGTTGACGAGGCGTGGTTCGCGGATTGGCTCCGCGCCCGCACGATCGGCGACTGAACCGGACCGACCGTCAGCCGGCTTGCTTGGCGACGGCGTCGGCCGCCGCGGCCGCCGCCTCGGGGTCGAGGTAGCGGTCGGTGAGGGGCTTGTCCTCGAGGGGCTGGAGGTCGTCGCCCAGCTCGAACACCAGGGGCATGCCCGTGGGGATGTTGAGCTCGGAGATGTCGTCGTCGGAGATCCCGTCGAGGTGCTTCACGAGGGCCCGCAGCGAGTTGCCGTGGGCGGCGAGGAGAGTGACCTTGCCCGCCCGCAGGTCGGGGACGACGGCGTCGTGCCAGTAGGGGAGCATGCGCTCGACGACGTCCTTCAGGCACTCCGAGCCCGGGATGATGTCGGGGGCCAGGTCGCCGTAGCGAGGGTCGTGGTGGGCGCTGCGCTCGTCGCCCGGGTCGAGCGGCGGCGGTGGGGTGGCGTAGGAGCGGCGCCACACCTTGACCTGGTCGATGCCGTACTTGTCGGCGGTCTCCTTCTTGTTGCGGCCCTGGAGGTCGCCGTAGTGGCGCTCGTTGAGGCGCCAGTGGCGGCGCACCGGGATCCACAGCCGACCCATGGCGTCGAGGGCCTCGTTGGCGGTGCGGATGGCCCGCACCTGCAGGGAGGTGTGCACGACGTCGGGCAGGATCCCGGCCTCGGCCATGAGCTCGCCGCCGCGGCGGGCCTCCTCGCGGCCGAGCTCGGTGAGGTCGGCGTCGTACCAGCCGGTGAAGAGGTTCTCGGCGTTCCACGTGCTCTGGCCGTGGCGCAACAGGACGAGGGTCACGGGCGGGGTGGTCGGTGGGGGCGAAGCCATGGCGTCGAACGTACTGCCCCGGCGTCGGTGGCCCCAACGGGCGAACTGGCGCCCGATCCGGTGGCCATGACCCACGAATCGGGCGCCAGCTCGGCGGGCCGGGCCGGGCTGGTCCGGTTGCGGCCGCGATGAGGGCGGCGTCGATGGATGCCGTCGTGCCGTTGGCGATGGTGACGGGGGTGTGGTTGCTCACCGAGCCCGAACGCCCTGATCCCGCCGCTCAATCGGCGCTCGGCGGCGCCTCTTCGAACGGATTGACCACGCGCAGCCCATCGAGGTCCTGGCCGTGTTGCAGGTCTTCGGTGAGCAGGCGGTCGCAACCGCTGGACTTGGCCGCGGCCACGACGAGCGCGTCCCAGAAGTGGAACCCGTACCGGTCCTCGATCTCCCAGGCGGCGCTCATCAGATCCTCGTCGATGCCGACCGGTTGCCAGCTCGCGAGGTCGGCGATGTCCGCTCGAGCCGCCTGGGTCGTCATGGGTGGATCCAGCTTGCGGGTGGTGGTCACGTAGTACTCGTTCAGGACCTGCGTGCTGACCCGACCGGTGGAGGTCTGCCAGAGATGTTCGAGCCACCCCGCCGCCACTGGCTGCTTCTCGGCTTCGTGGACCGCTCGTGCATACACGAGCACGTTGGTGTCCACGAACGTGCTCATCGCTCCCGCGCCTGGCTCGTGCCTCGCCGGTCCGCTCGGGCCCCGCCCTCGTGCCTCGGGATCATCGTTCGTAGAGCTCGTCACGGTTCGGGAGGCGCTGGCCGGGTGCTCCCATCGGGACCGGTCCCCGACTCAGGTACGAGCGCATCGCTCGCTCGTACTCGTTGCGCTGGTTCATGTGCTCCCGAAGCATGACACCGACGAGCTTGGACACGCTGGTGTCGTGGCGGGCGGCCTCGATTCTCGCCCACCTCGCCGTCTCGTCGTCGAGGGTGATCGTGACGTTGCGCACGAAGTCAGTGTACCACGAGGCTCGTGTTC
>CAYYDZ010000251.1:0-2559 GCA_964470715.1 uncultured Microthrixaceae bacterium
GTCCTCGCGGTGGTGAGGGGTAGATCCACCAGGTAGCCGCTCCGGGCGGTGAGCGTGATCGACGCCAAGTCAGATCCCGCTCGAACCACCCGGAGGGCTGCCGTCAATGTTGACAGCGAGGAAGACGATGGATGTTGTTGCTGCGTTCCGTGACGTGGGGACGTATCGGGGTGCCGCTGAGATCTGCGGTGTGGACCCCAAGACGGTGAAGCGCAAGGTGCTCGCGCACGAGGCCGGTGAGCAGCGCTCGAGCCGGGCACCGGTGCCCAAGAACACCGATGTCGCTCGGGCGCTGGTCGTTCAGCGGGTCGACGCGACGAAGGCGAAGGTCACCGCGAAGCGTCTGCTGGTCGAAGCCCGTGCCGACGGCTATGGGGGTTCGGCCCGGAACTTCCGGCGCCTGGTCGCCGAGGAGAAGAAGAAGTGGCGGGCCACCAACGGCCGTCAGCGTCGGCCCGCGGTGTGGGCCCCGGGTGACACGCTGGTCATCGATTGGGGCACTGTGTCGGGCACGGGGGTCCACGTGTTCTGCGCCGTGTTGGCGTGGTCGAGGATCCGGTTCGTGCGCTACGCACGCGACGAGACGGCGGCGACCACGTTCACGATGTTGGCCGAGTGCTTCGAGGTGCTGGGCGGGGTGTCGGCCAAGGTGCTCGCGGATCGGATGGGTTGCCTCAAGGCGGGGACGGTCGCCGGCGTGGTGATCCCGACCCCGGACTACGTGCGGTTCGCGACCCACTACGGGTTCTCACCGGACTTCTGCCACCCGGCCGATCCGGCATCGAAGGGGATCGTCGAGAACCTGGTCGGCTACGCCAAGCGCGACGTCCCCACCCCCGACCCGGACGCCGATCTGGCCGCCTGGAACGAGGCCGCCGTCGAGTGGTGCGCGGAACGCAACGGCGTCGAGCACTCCGAGATCTGCGCGGTCCCCGATGACCGCCTGGCGGTCGAGGTCGACCTGTTGCGGCCGCTGCCGACGGCCCGTCCGCGCATCGGGCGGGCCGAGCTCCGCAAGGTCGACAAGCTGGCCACGATCCGGGTCGCGTCGGTCCGCTACTCGGTCCCGTCGATCCTGGTCGGGACCAGGGTCGAAGCGGTCACCTACGACGGCGTCGTGCGCATCTACCGGATCGACACCGGCGAACTCGTCGCCACCCACGACCAGCTCGGGCCGGGCGAGTCGTCGATCCTCGATGAGCACTACCCGACCCCCCGCAAGCCACCATCGAGGGGACCGAGGCCCCGCACCGAGACCGAGCACGCCTTTGTCGCTCTCGGAGCCCACGCCGACGCGTTCATCCGCGCCGGCGCGGCCGCCGGGATGACGATGCTGCCCAAAGAGATCGAGGTCATCGTCAACGAGCTCGTGCCCGCCCACGGCGAGCTCGCGGTGACCAGAGCCCTGGAGCGAGCGGTCCGGTTCTCGCGGTTCCGAGCCGACGATGTCCGCTCGATCCTGGCCATCGGCCCCGCCGTCCCCGAGCCCGCCGCGGCCGGCGACCAGGTCGTCATCGACCTCCCCGCCGTCGAACAGCGCGGCCTGGACGCCTACCGGATCGAGGGCCTCGCATGACCCCGCCCACCACAACGACATTGCCCGCTGATCTCGAGGCCGGACTCAAGCGGCTCAAGCTCGCCGCCATCCGCCACGCCGCCCCCGAGATCTTGCTCACCGCCCGCACCCAGCGCTGGGCCCCCGAAGAGACACTCCGGGTGCTCGTCGACCTCGAGATCGCCGCCCGCGACGCATCCAACTGTCGCAACCGGATGACCGCCGCCCGCTTCCCGGTCGCAAAGACCCTCGACGAGTTCAACGTCGACGAGTCCTCCATCGCGGCCTCCAGCCACGACTACCTGATCACCCTCGACTGGATCGACCGGGCCGACAACCTCTGCCTCGTCGGTCCCGCCGGCACCGGCAAGACCCACTACCTCATCGCCCTCGGACGCGCCGCCGTCGAAGCCGGCCACCGAGTCCGCTACTTCACCGCCGCCGAGCTCGTCGAGCACCTCTGGCGAGCCACCGCCGACAACACCGTCGGCCGCACGATCGAACAACTCTGCCGGAACCAGCTGCTCATCATCGACGAGATCGGCTTCGCCCCCCTCGACCACACCGGCTGCCAACTGCTGTTCCGACTCGTCGCCGCCGCCTACGAGAAACGGTCCCTGGCCATCGGGTCGCACTCACCGTTCGAGAACTGGGGACGGTTCCTGCCCGACCAACCCACCGCCGTCTCGCTGCTCGACCGGCTCTGCCACCACGCCCACATCATCACCACCACCGGCGACAGCTACCGGCTCACCCACCGCACCACCGGAGGTGACACCACGACCTGACCGCGAGGACTTCCGATGGCCACCAGCGAGGACCACCCATGGCCACCAGCGAGGACATCAAGATGGCCGTTGACAGGTGGGAGTCGCCTTGGGCGCAGCGGTGATCGTAATCGGCCCGGGCCTCGAGCACCGACGCCCTCACCAGCGCCTGACGCACCAACGCCGGGTACTGCAACGGGGTACTGCTCCCCGCTGAAGACGAAGCGCTGCTCTCGA
>CAYYDZ010000252.1:0-2516 GCA_964470715.1 uncultured Microthrixaceae bacterium
GTGCCCAGGATCGAGAAGAGCTCGAAGGCGGCGTCGAGCTTGGCCTCGGCGGCGCCCATCGGGTCACCGGCGGCGGCCTCGAGCCACGGGCGGTCCCAGGTGCCCCGGCCGAACACGTCGTCGCCGGGCGAGCAGAAGCTGTGCCAATAGCAGACCGCGATCCGGAGGTGGTCCTCCATGCGCTTGCCGCCCACGACAAGGTCGGGGTCATAGACCTCGTAGGCGAGGCCTTCCCCGGGCTCGTCGCCGGCGGGCCGCACGGCCCCGGTGCTGAAGAACGGTGCGCTCACGTGGATCCTCCGTCGTCGGGTTCGGCGGCGCCGGCGTCCCGGTCGTCACCGGCATCACCGGCATCACCGGCATCGCTGTCACCGGCGTCTTCGTCGTCCTCGTCCTCGTCCTCGTCGTCATCCGCGCCGCCGTCGGGGGTGGCGTCGGCGTCGGCCCCACCTTCGTTGCGGATCCACAGGGTGCGCTGCTGGAAGGGGATCTCGATGCCGGCGGCGTCGAGCGCCTCCTTCAGCCGGATGCGCAGCTCGCGCATGACCTTCCACTGCATGCCCGGCTTCGTCTTGAGCACGAGCCGGATGTCGACGCTGTCGGCGGCCAGCAGCTCGACGCCCCACAGCTCGGGCTCTTCGAGGAGCAGGTCGATCCACTCCTCGTCGTGGTAGAGCGCGTCGGCGGTGGCCTTGATCACGTCCTGGGCCTGGCGCAGGTCGGTGCCGTAGGCCACGGAGACGTCGAGGAGGGCCCGCGCCCACTGCTGGGACTGGTTGCCCACCCGCTGTATCACCCCGTTGGGGACGTGCCAGACGGTGCCGTCGACCGAGCGCAGGCGGGTGGCGCGCAGGGTGACCTTCTCCACGGTGCCCGTGGCCTCGCCGACGTCGATCACGTCGCCCACGCCGAACTGGTCCTCCACGACCATGAAGAACCCGGCGAGGAAGTCCTTCACCATGCTCTGGGCCCCGAAGCCCAGGGCCACACCGGCGATGCCGGCGCCGGCCAGCAGTGGGCCGAGGCTGATGTCGAACTCACCGAGGATGGTGAGGAAGGCGATCGTGTAGATCGTGGCGGTGGCGAGTCCCCCGAGGACGCTCGACATCGTGTGGGCGCGAGCGCTGGCCCGAGCCGCCGCCTCGGGGCTCATGCCACCGGCACCCAGCGGCTGCTTGTCGATGCCCTTGACGACCCGGGCGATGACCCGCTCCGAGAGGCGGACCCCGACCCACGCCAGGAGCCCGATCAGCAGGATCTTCAGGGGCCGGTGCACGATCCAGCCGAGCGCCTCCGCCAGCGCCTCGTTCTCGGTGGCCTCGTAGACCCGCTCGCACACCCAGCTCGGCGATTCGCCACACGGCACGGCCACCCTGGCACCCTACCCACCGCCGTCCTGGTGCCAGGATCTCGGTGATCGGGCGTCTCGTGCCGTTCTGGCGCCCGATCTACTGGCCCAGGCCAGTAGATCGGGCGCCAGTTCGAACGGACGCCGAGACGTCCGTACCGATCGGTACCGTGCAGCCCGGCTTCCCCCTTGAGCCACGAGCACAGGGGAACGCGCATGCACCTCCACGAACGACTGATCGATCTGTCCGAGCGCCAACACGGCGCCGTTGCGATCTTCCAAGTCAACGACTTGGGGGCGACCCGCAACCAGCTCGCCCATCTCACCGAAAGCTGCCAATGGGAGCGGGTCACGATCAACGTGCTCCGACGCGCCGGGAGCTCGAGAACTCGTGGTCAGCTGGTGATGATGGGCGTTCTCGACGCGGGCCGAAACGCAGCGTTGTCACACCGCCCCGTCGCAGCCTGGTGGCGCCTCCGGGGGTTCACCCTCGGGGACCTGGAGGTCATGCGACTCCGCGACACGAATTCCACGCCCGCGAGGCTCGTCACCGCGATCCACGAGCCGAGGTTCTTCCCGCGCCACCACCGCACGGTCCTCAACGGCGTCCCGGTGACCGTGCCTTCGAGGATCCCGTTCGACCTCGCCGCCACGCAGCCGTGGCTGGCCGAGAAGGCGCTCGATCGGGCGTGGTCGGCCAACCTGGTCTCCTACACGAGCATCACGCGCATGCTGCGGGAGTTGGCGATCCGAGGTCGCCCCGGCATCACCTTGATGCGCGAGCTCATCGAGGCACGCGGGCCGGACTACCGACCCAACGACACGAACCTCGAGGACCGCTTCCAACAGCTCGCCCGGGAGGCGGGCTGGGACGATCTCGAGCGCCAGTGCCAGATCCTCGGCCGGGAGTGGCTCGGCCGGGTCGACTTCTTGAGCAGGCGCCGCCGAGTGGTCATCGAAGTCGACAGCGCGTTCTGCCACGGCGCGCTCATCGATCGACGTCTCGACGCCGCCCGGCGCCGTGCGCTCGAGGCGGAGGGGTACGTCGTGGTCTCGTTCACCGACACCGAGATCTGGTTCGACCCGGCCGGCACCGTGCGACGGCTCCGCGCCCTCCGTACTGGCGCCTGATCTACGGGTCCTGGGCAGTAGATCGGGCGCCAGAACG
>CAYYDZ010000253.1:0-2500 GCA_964470715.1 uncultured Microthrixaceae bacterium
CGCCGCCGCCGCCGCCCCACGGTCGATCAGAAGGGAAGCTGGTCGGCCTGCAGTTCACAGAGCTCGTCGAACATGGCCCGGCACGCCTCGGGATCGTCGGGTGAGAGCGGGTCCTCGACCAAGGCACGGAACGCCAGGTCACGGTCGCCGGTGACGGTGGCCTCCACGAGCATCTCCTGGAGCACGACCTGTGGTGCGATCCAGCCCGCCAGCGGCTCGCCGACCGGCGCCACCACGTCGGCGTGAACGCCGGCTCCGTCCACGGTGGCCCCGACCTCGACGATGGCCCCTTCGGCGATGTCCGGCACGTTGCCGCGGTTGGGCACGTTGACCGCCATCAGCCGGGTCGGCGTCGCGGTCCACACCGCCGCGATGATGGGCACGACCTCCTCGGCGCTGTGGCCGACTCGGTGCAACGGGAGGGGCACGTGGGTGTCGGCCACCCAGGTGCTGAGGCGCTCGGTGAAGTTGCTGAAGCGCTCCATCACGTCGACCCGGGACGGGTACCACTCCGCCACGTCGGCGGTGAAGGGCAGGTACTCACCGATGTGGCTGTCGATGGAGCACGGAACGAGGCCGTACTCGCGCACGAGGTGCACCACGAGGGGCATGTAGAGCTCGTCGGCGAGGGCGCCGAGCGGCCCGATGCGCCCCATGCGCCTGGCGGCCTCGATCGACCGGGGCCCGTAGTCGAAGGCCTTCTTGGCGAACAGCCGGCGCACCTCGGGCAGCAGGTCCTCACCGGTGCGCCGGTCGCGGAGCGTGGTGAAGAAGGTGAAGTGGTTGATGCCCGACGCCTCGGCCTCGATGTCGTGGCGGTCGCGGCGCAGGAACTTGGCCAGGCGCGACACGCCGTTCGGCATCTCGTGGCACATGCTCACCGAACGCACCTGCGTGTGGCGGTCGATGGCCAGAGCGACCCGGCTGAGCGGGTTCGACAGGTTGATGAGCAGGGTGTCCGGGCAGTAGCGCTCGATGTCCGCGCAGATGCCGAGGGTGTTCTTCACACTGCGCAGCGAGTGGAACACCGCCCCGGGGCCGCCGTTCTCGCCGTTGATCTGGCGGGCGCCGTGGCGGTTGGGCACCTCGTAGTCCTGGCGGCGGTAGTGGAAGCGGCCGAACTCGGCGCTGCTCATGACGAAGTCGGCGCCGTCGAGCGCGGCGGCCGGGTCGGTGGCGTGGTCGAGGATGATCGGGGCCCCGGAGGCGGCGTTGAGCTTGGCCGCGAACCGGTAGGCCCGCAGGAGCCGCTCCTGGTTGACGTCGTGGAGCACGAGACGGCTGCCGGCCAGCTCGGGGGTCTTGATGACGTCGTTGACCATCGTCGGCCCGAAGGCCATCCCGCCGGCGCCGACGAGGGTGATCTTGGGTGCGGTCGAGGTGGGCACGGCAGACATAGGACAATGACGATATGGACCTCCTCCCCCGTCCGCGGCGGCACCCGTGATCCGCGCCGCGCTCTTCGACTTCGGCGGGGTCATCCTCTCGTCGCCCTTCGAGGCCTTCGCCGCGTTCGAGCGCGAGCGGGGCCTCCCGGTCGACTTCCTCCGGACGGTCAACGCCACCAACCCCGACACCAACGCCTGGGCCGCCCTCGAGCGCAGCGAGGCGAGCCTGGAGGAGTTCGGGCGACGGTTCGCGGCGGAGTCGAAGGCCCTCGGTCATGAGGTCGATGGCGGCGACGTGCTCGCGCTGCTCCAGGGTCGGCTGCGGCCCCGGATGGTCGAGGCGGTGCGCCGCTGTTCCGAGCGCCTCGTCACCGGTTTGCTCACCAACAACTTCGTGCTGGCGGCGGACCCGAACGACGGCCACGAGCACGTCGACCGTGAGGACGAGATGGCCGAGGTGCTGAGCCTCTTCGATGCCGTCATCGAGTCCAGCAAGGTGGGGGTGCGCAAGCCGGATCCACGCTTCTACGAACTGGCTTGTGAACGCCTCGGGATCGAGCCGACAGAGGCCGTCTTCCTCGACGACCTCGGGGTGAACCTGAAGCCTGCCAAGGCCATGGGCATGACCACGATCAAGGTCGTGGACCCCGACGAGGCCCTCGCCGAGCTCGAGGCGGTGGTCGGCTTCCCCCTCGGCTGAGCGGATGCGCCTACCCTGGCGCTCACGCGCGGGCAGGGAAGCTGCTCCGAGGTACCGAGAGGTTGACGCACATGAGCGAGCAGGACGGCGAGCCCGACATCATCGTGTCGGGCATCGATCTGGACGGGGACGGCGAGCTCGACGGCGTCAACGTCACCGAGACCGTGTCCAAGGACGTGGACGGCGACGGGTTCGACGACATCGTCACCGAGACGTCGACGTCGATCATCGACGTGGACGGCGACGGCTCGCCCGACATCATCACGTCGACCGAGACCACGATCTACGACCTGGACGGCGACGGCCAGACCGACGTCATCCAGGAGGTGACCACGACGGCCATCGACGTCGACGGCGACGGCGTGCCCGACATCGTCCAGGAGACCACCACGACCGCCATCGACCTCGACGG